>JALYSB010000185.1:435-6175 GCA_030855025.1 Pseudomonadota bacterium | reverse complement strand
GCTCTGCCCGCGCTCGCGGACGTGGCCGATTCCTTATCGGGCAATAGCAGCCGCGCGCAGTTGCGCGCGGCCAGGGCGCTCTAGCGGGGCGGGTGGGCGGGGCAGAGAGCTGCGCGAGGATGGCGAGTGCGGGGATGTGGAGCGAGCGGCGGCCGAGAGGAAGCCGCGCCGAAACTGCACGCGAGCCGCGCGGCGGCGCGCGTGCGCTGTAGCAGGTGCCGGCGAAGTTTGCCGGCGCCGTGGCCGAGGCGGGCCCGGGCGCCAGACATAACGCCTCCTTCTGCGACGCGGGATAGCGAAGCGTTCAGAGCCGTGTTGCAGAAGGCGGCGTTATGTTGACTGGCCCTTGCTCCGCGACCAGGGGCACGGACTTCACCGGAGCCACGAGAGCAAGGGCCAGTTACCCGGGACTGCCGAGAAGACCGCGGTGTGTCCGAAGCCGCGGTGTTCGCTGGGGCACGGCGCTCGAACGCGCGACCACGTAGCGAAGGCGCGGGGCTTGCGCCTCACAATTTGCAAGCCACGTGCCTGAGCGGGGCTACGTCACTTCTCCTTCGGGTGCACGAATCCGATCGGCTTCTTCTTCGTTTCGGGCGGCGCCATCATCTGGCGGATGGTCGCGATGATGCCGGCGATCGCCTGGTCGTGGGCGGCGTACTTGCGCTCGAGAGCGGTGAGCTTGCCGGCGAGGTCCTTGTGTGCGGCAAGCAGCTCGCGCTGTTGCACGAATGCCTGCACCACGTAACGGCCCACCTCGACGGCGCGGTCGGTATTGAGAACGGAGGCGGCCATGAGCGCGCCGTGCTCGGTGAAGGCGTAGGGCAGCGTCGGGGAAAACTTGAGCTTGGCGAGGTGGTCGCAATTTGCGACCACCTCGGAGCGCTCGGCGGCGGTGAGCTTGAAGAAGAAATCGGCGAAGCGATCGCTGTTGCGGCGCACCTGCTCATTGAGCCGCTTGGTGGGCACGCCGTAGAGCTCGGCGAGATCGGCGTCGATCATGACCTTGTGGCCGCGGATCACGAGGATGCGGCTGGCGATGTGCGCGGGGTTCAGGGAGAGGGATCGGGTCATGGTGTAGTGGGCATTGGTTTTAGAAAAAGCGGCCACCATGCCCGCCTCGTGCGGGCTTGCCCCTCTTAGCGGCCTTCAGGCGGCGCGCGGGAGCCTGCGCTTCAACTTCTCGTGCTCGATGAAGGTGTCGAGCAGCTGGGTGATCTGGCGCTTGGCCTTGGGGTCGAGGCGCTCGATCTCCAGCAGCCGGCGCTCGAGCCGGTTCGTGGCCACCTGCTTGAGGCGTCGCGGCGCGCGGGCGCCGAGCAAGACGTCGACGCCGACACCCAGCACTTCGGCCAGGCGCGGCAGCAGGTTCGCCGGGGCGTGCGCGGTGGGCGCCTCGTAATAGGCGACCATGCGTTGGGTGATGCCGAGCTCGCGGGCGAGCTCGACTTGGGTGTAGCCCGCGGTCTTGCGCAGCTCGGCCAGGCGCGTTCCGAAATTCTCCGTCACTTCCGTCTTCCGTTTGGGCATGGGCCGCTTCCATCCGACTGGCCGACCCATGCTAGGGGTGATTCCACGAACCGCTTGCGCCAATATACCAAGAACGTATAGGCTTGCGTCAACAAATTCCGCGTCCTGTCCTCTTGACAGGGTTTCGGCCAAGGAGGCCGATTGGATGGCCCGAATCCCGCAGTCGGAGATCGAGCGGCTCAAGAGCGAAATCGCGGTCGAGCGCCTGGTCGAGGCCTCCGGCGTGGCGCTCAAGCGCGCCGGCAAGGACCTCCTGGGGCGCTGCCCCTTCCACGAGGACGCCGAGGCCTCGCTCGTGGTCACACCGGCGAAGAACCTCTGGCACTGCTTCGGCTGCCAGGTGGGCGGCGGCCCGATCGATTGGGTGATGAAGTCGCAAGGGGTCTCCTTCCGCCACGCCGTGGAGCTGCTGCGCAACGACACGCCGCTGGCGCCGTCGACGGCGAAGGAGAGCACCGTTCGCAGGCTCGCGCCCCCGGTGGCGCTCGATGCCGATGACGCGGCGCTGTTTGCCCAGGTGGTGAGCTACTACCGCGAGACCTTGAAGGCTTCGCCCGAGGCGTTGGCGTACCTGAAGGCGCGCGGGCTCGACTCGGCCGAGCTCATCGAGCGCTTCCAGCTCGGGTTCGCCAATCGCACGCTGGGGCTGCGCATGCCCTTGGGGAACCGCGTTGCCGGCGCCGAGATCCGCTCGCGGCTGCAGAAGCTGGGGATCCTGCGCGCGAGCGGCCACGAGCACTTCAACGGCTCGCTGGTGGTGCCGGTGTGGGACGAATCGGGCCAGGTCGCCGGGATGTACGGGCGCAAGATCACGCGCAATCTCACGCCCGGGACACCCTTGCACCTGTACCTGCCGGGCCCGCATCGGGGCGTGTGGAACTGGGAGGCACTCGCGGCGACGCGGGAGGTGATCCTCTGCGAGGCGCTGATCGATGCGATGACGTTCTGGTGCGCCGGGTTCAGGAACGTGACCGCGGCCTACGGCGTGGAAGGCTTCACCGACGGTCACCTGGAAGCCTTCCAGCGCCACGGCATCGAGCGGGTGCTGATCGCCTATGACCACGACACGGCCGGCGATCGCGCGGCGGACAAGCTCGCCGAGAGGCTGCGGTCCGCGGGGCTCGAGTGTTGGCGGGTGCAGTTCCCGCACGGCCTGGATGCGAACGAGTACGCGTTGAAGGTCACGCCGGCCGCTCGCTCGTTGGGTGTTGCGATCCGCAAAGCGCTCTGGCTCGGCAAGGGTGTCGCGCCGCAGCGCGACGTCGACCGGGAGCCGGTGGTGACCGTGGAGGCTGTGGCCATCGAGTGCGCGATCGATGAAGAAGGCGTTCCTCCGTTAGCTGCTGGTTTAGCGGCTAAGGAAGAAACGCAGAACCTCTCCGCATCGCCGGTGCCGCCGGCGCCGCGTGTGGAGGCGCCTGTGGACGTGCGCGAGAACGAAGTGGTGCTCGCCTTCGGCGATCGGCGCTGGCGCGTGCGTGGGCTCGCCAAAAACCTCTCCTACGACGTGCTCAAGGTGAACGTGCTCGCGAGCCAAGGCGAGCGCTTCCACGTCGACACGTTCGATCTCTACAGCGCCAAGGCCAGGAACTCGTTCGTGGTGCAGGCCGCGATCGAGCTGCAGGTGAGCGACGAGATCCTGAAGACCGATCTCGGCCGCGTGCTCCTGAAGCTCGAGCAGCTGCAGGACGAGGCGATCAGCCAGGCGCTGGCACCCGAGACTTCCAGCGCGGCCGTCACTCTGAGCGAGCCCGACCAGGCCGAGGCGATGGCGCTGCTGAAATCGCCCGATCTCCTCGATCGCATCCTCGCCGACTTCGACGCCTGTGGGATCGTGGGCGAGGCCACCAACAAGCTCACGGCGTACATCGCGGCCGTCTCTCGCAAGTTGGAGCGCCCGCTCGCCGTCGTGGTGCAATCCTCGTCCGCGGCCGGCAAAACGAGCCTGATGGAAGCGGTGCTCGCCTTCGTGCCCGAGGAGGAGCGGGTCAAGTACTCGGCGATGACGGGGCAGAGCTTGTTCTACATGGGCGAGACCAATCTCAAGCACAAGGTGCTCGCGATCGTCGAGGAGGAAGGGGCGAGCCGGGCCACCTACGCGCTGAAGCTTCTGCAAAGCGAAGGCGAGCTCACGATCGCGTCCACCGCCAAGGATCCGGAGACCGGGAACCTCACCACGCACGAGTACCGCGTCGAGGGGCCGGTGATGATCTTCCTGACCACCACCGTGTTGACGCCGGCCGAATCTTGACCACCCCTGCCGATTGAATTTTGACCAGGGACGGAACGCCTTCCGCGGAGCGGTCGGCTGTGGATAAGTGTAAGTCGGTTTCGGTTTCCTTGGCCCCTCCTCGTTTCGTTTAGGTTGCTTCCTCGGCGCGGTTTGCCTGGCTGCGCCGCGCGTGTTCCCGCGCCTTGATGCGCGTCTTCGCCGTCGTGCTGCTGTGCCGGAATCGGTGCGACTCGTTGCCGGTTTCCACGATGTGGCAGTGGTGCGTGAGCCGATCGAGGAGCGCGGTTGTCATCTTGGCGTCGACGAATACGCTCGCCCATTCGCCGAAGGTGAGGTTTGTCGTTATCACCACGCTCGTGCGCTCGTAGAGCTTGGAGAAGAGGTGGAAGAGGAGCGCGCCTCCTGCCTGGCTGAAGGGCAGGTAGCCCAGCTCATCCAGAATGACCAAGTCCGTGCGCATGAGGTTGAGCGCGATGCGCCCAGCCCGGCCCTCCGCCTTCTCGCGTTCGAGCGCGTTGACCAGATCCACCGTGGAGTAGAAGCGCACTCGCTTGCCGTGCCGAGTGATGCCGGCCACACCGATGGCGGTCGCGAGATGCGTCTTGCCGGTGCCCGGCCCACCAATGAAGACAGCGTTGTGCGCGGACTCCGTGAACGAGAGCTCGGCCAGTTGCTCGACGAGCGCCCGATCGACCTTGGCCGAATCGAAGTCGAATCCCGCCAGGTCGCGGTGCACCGGGAACTTGGCTGCATGCATCTGGTAGCTCACCGAGCGCATGGCCCGCTCCGTCGTCTCGGCGTGCAGCAGGTTCTCGATCAGCCAACGCGAGGAATCGAGCGAGGTCGCCGACCCTTGGGAGACGAGGTCGGTCCAGGCGCCGGCCATGCCGTGCAGGCGCAGCTCCTTGAGTTCAACAGCGACATCACGCATGGTCAACCTCCTCGGTGCTCTCGGTCTCGCGAAGACCGTCGTAGCGGCCGGTATCGGCCACGGGCGCCTCCTTGAGCTCGATCGCCGTCGCGACCTGCGCGGGTGCCGGGTGCGCATTCAATCGACCCACGACGTTCAGGACGTGCTCGGCGCTCACGGCGCCGGATTCCAGGACCAGTTCGACGGCCACCAGCACCGCTTCCAGCCCGGCCGTCGGCACCGCGGCCAGCACTTGCGCCATGACCCGATCCCATCCAGGCCGGCGCAATAGCGCGCCCTGCAGCCGCTTCAGGCCCTCGGGGAGATCGGCGAACGGGGCGCCATTACGCAGCGCTCCGGGCTTTCTCTGCACCAGCGGGATGTAGTGCTGCCAGTCGTAGCGCGTCTGCCCGCGATCAGAGAGCCGCTCGTGGCTTGCCACTGGCGCGTCCCCCGCCACCACGCCCACCGTCGTGGGGTAGAGCCGCGTACTCACCATCTGCCCCGCCAACTCGCACGGCACCGAGTAGCGGTTTCGCTGCACGCTCACCAGGCAGGTGCTCGACACCCGCGCCGGGTTCTCGACGTAGCCATCGAAGGGCTCCGGCATCGGCATCAGGTGCGCCTGCTCGTGCTCGAGGATCTCGGCCACGCTGAACTGGCTGTGCTCGGGGTGGCGAAGCTCCCCCCACAAGGCGCGGCAGCGATCGGCAAGCCAGGCGTTGAGCTCGACCAAGGAGCCGAAACGCACATGGCTCGCCTCCTGCCATAGACGTCGCCGGCTGTCCTGCACGTTCTTCTCGACGACCCCCTTCTCCCAGCCGCTCGCCACGTTGCAGAAGTCGGCATCGAAGAGATAGTGCGCACACATCACCGCGAAGCGCGCATTCACCACGCGCCCCTTGCCCTTCTTCACCTTGTCCACGGCCGTCTTCATGTTGTCGTAGATTCCGCGCCGCGGAATCCCGCCCAGGGCCGTGAAGGAACGCGTGTGCGCATCGAAGAGCATCTCGTGCCCCTGCGTGGGATAGGCCACCAGCCAGAAGGCGCGGCTCTCGCACAGCTTCAGG
>JALYSB010000185.1:0-425 GCA_030855025.1 Pseudomonadota bacterium | reverse complement strand
ATGCCGCCCACCACCAGCCCCTCCTCGCTCCAGTCGAACTGGAACGCTTCACCCAGCTCGAACCGCAGCGGTACGAAGGCACTGCGGCTCGTCACCGTCCCTTCGTCCTGCCGCCATTGCCGGATGAAGTCCGTGAGCCGCGTGTAGCCCCCGACGTATCCCTCAACCTTCAGTTGGGCGTGGAGCGCCCGTGCCGTGCGCCGCTCGCGCTTGGGCCGATGGGAATCAGCCTCCAGCGCCTGCCTTACCACCGCCATGAACGCCGTGAGCTTCGTGGCGACACCCCGGCGCCGATACTTCGGCGCCGAACTACCCGGCCCCTTCAGCCATTTCTTGATCGTGTTTCGCGACAGGCTCGTGCGCCGGCGGATCTCGTTGATCGACAACCCATCCCGGTAGTACAGCCTTCGAATCTTGCCCAGCAT
>JALYSB010000032.1 GCA_030855025.1 Pseudomonadota bacterium | reverse complement strand
TCCGTCCCCGGTTTCCTGGAACAGGTGCAGCACCAGTCGGCCGATGGGGTTGGCGGAGCGGCGCGAGTAGTCCATCAGCTCGGCGAACGTGGCATAGCGCTTCTTCACCACGTCCTGGGAGAAGGCATCGATCAGGTCGCGCAGCAGTGGGATGGGAAGGGCGTACTCGCGGACGGCCCACGCCAGGCGGGCGAAGGGGGCGTCCTTGGGGCTGGAACCAGCCTCGATCTCGTCCAGCGCCCGCGCGTAGCGTGCCAACCCCTGGAGCCGGGCGGCATCGCTCAGGTCACCCTCGTCGGCGATGTCGTCGGCCCCCCGGGCGAAGGCGTAGATCGCCTCGATGGGCGGGCGAAACCGCGCGGGAAGCAGCCACGAGGCGACCGGGAAATTCTCGTAATGTTCGACGGGCAATGGGATGGAAGCGCTTGAATTTTCTGGATTATATCGGGGAGTTGGCGGTTTGCGCCCATGCTCGGGACCCCCTTATTTCGGGTATAATTCGCCGACCGCGAAAGTGGCGGAATTGGTAGACGCACTGGATTTAGGTTCCAGCGCCGAAAGGCATGGGGGTTCGAGTCCCTTCTTTCGCACCAGGTCGCTTCAGTCGCACGTACGCCGTCACCCTCGCGAAGGCCTGGGGACTCCAACAAGGAAAATTCGATGCAGCAAGCAGTCCAGAACACCCCCAGCCCGCTCGAGCGCCACCTCACGGTGTCGGTGCCGATCGCCAAGATCGAGGCGGAGATCGCCGACCGGCTGAAGAAGCTCGCGCGCACCGTGAAAATGCAGGGCTTCCGGCCCGGCAAGGTGCCGCTCAAGATGGTCGAGCGCCAGTACGGCTTCCAGGTCCGCCAGGAAGTGCTCAGCGATTCCGTCCAGCAATCGTTCGCCGATGCGGTAAAGGGCCAGAGCTATCGCGTGGCCGGCTACCCCCGCTTCCAGCCGGTGCAGGCGCCCCAGGGCGCATCCAACATCGAATACACCGCCACGTTCGAGGTCTATCCCGACGTGGACTTGCCCGACGTGTCGGGCCGCCTCGTGAAGAAGCCGGTGACGACCGTGACCGAGGCGAACGTCGCATCCACCCTCGCCACCCTTCGCAAGCAGCGCGCCAAGTACAACCGCGTTGAGCGCACGGCCAAGAACGAAGACCTGGTGAACGTCGATTTCGAGGGCCTGATCGCCGGCCAGCCGTTCGAAGGCAACAAGGCCGCGAACTTCACCGTCGTCCTCGGCGAGAACCGCATGCTGCCGGACTTCGAGAGCGCGATCGTCGGCATGAAGGAGGGCGAGACCAAGACCTTCCCGCTCACCTTCCCGCAGGATTATGCCGAGGCGGTGAAAGGCAAGACCGCGGACTTCACCGTCACCGTGAACCAGGTCGCCGAGCCCGAGCTGCCGGCGCTGGACGCCGAGCTCGCCAAAGCACTGGGCGTGGCCGACGGCAGCGTCGACACCCTCAAGCGCGAAGTGCGCGAGAACATCGACAAGGAAGTCGCCAAGCGCATCAAGCAGTCGACCAAGGAGCAGGTGATGGACGGTCTCTACGAGAGCGCCTCGTTCGAGATTCCGCGTGCCCTCCTGGACCAGGAGATCGGCCGCATGCAGGAGGCCGCCGTCGCCGACCTGAAGAAGCGCGGCATGACTACCCAGGACTTAACCCTCCCGCCCGACCTCTTCGCCGACCGCGCCGCCCGCCGCCTCAAGCTCTCGATCCTGGTGACCGAGTTGGTGAAGCGCAACAACCTGCAGCCCAAACCCGAGCAGGTGCGCAAGCTGATCGAGGAGCACGCCGACACCTTCGAGCAGCCCGAGCAACTGGTCCGTTGGTACTACGGGGACCCGGGCCGGTTGGCTGAAGTCGAGGCGCTCGTGATGGAGGACAACGTCGTAGAATGGGCCATGGGCAAAATGAAGGTCGAGGAGACGCCCACCGAGTTCGACGAATTGATGGGGACGAAAAAAGGCTGACCATGTTCATCAGGACCCAGTTCAACAAGCACCAGCAAAGCGAAGAGCAGGAAGAGACCGAAGGCCTGGGCCTGATCCCCATGGTGATCGAGCAGTCGGGGCGCGGCGAGCGCGCTTACGACATCTACTCGCGCCTGCTGAAGGAACGCGTGATCTTCCTCGTGGGCCCGATCCACGACGGCATGGCCAACCTGATCGTGGCCCAGCTGCTGTTCCTCGAGAGCGAGAACCCCGACAAGGACATCCATCTGTACATCAACTCCCCCGGCGGGAGCGTCTCGGCCGGCATGGCGGTGTACGACACGATGCAGTTCATCAAGCCCCCGGTTTCCACCCTCTGCACGGGCCTCGCGGCCTCGATGGGCGCCTTCCTGCTGGCGGCGGGCGCGAAGGGCAAGCGCTTCTGCCTGCCGAATTCGCGCGTGATGATCCACCAGCCCTCGGGCGGCTTCTCCGGCCAGGCGTCGGACATCGAGATCCACGCCAAGGAAGTGCTGTACCTCAAGCGCAAGCTGAACGAGATGATGGCGCTGCACACGGGACAACCGATCGAGCGGATCGAGAACGACACCGATCGGGATAATTTCATGGGGGCGGAAGACGCGGTAAAGTACGGCTTGATCGACCGCGTGCTGACGAATCGCACTGAAGCCGTCGCCGCTTAAAAGGGCAATCGAAAAGAGCAGATGACGGACAAAGTCGGCGGCGAGAAACTTCTCTACTGCTCCTTTTGCGGCAAGAGCCAGCACGAGGTTCGGAAACTCATCGCCGGGCCGTCGGTGTTCATCTGCGACGAGTGCATCGACCTCTGCAACGACATCATTCGTGAAGAGGCCACGACCGACACCGGCGCGAAGACCTCCAAGAGCGACCTTCCCAGCCCGCACGAGATCTGCGACATCCTCGACCAGTACGTGATCGGGCAGGTCCAGGCCAAGAAGATCCTCGCGGTGGCGGTCTACAACCACTACAAGCGGTTGAAGACCGGCGGCAAGTCCGAAGAGGTCGAGCTGGCGAAGTCCAACATCCTGCTGATCGGCCCCACGGGCTCCGGCAAGACACTCCTCGCGCAGACGCTCGCGCGTCTGCTCAACGTGCCCTTCGTGATCGCCGATGCGACGACTCTCACCGAAGCCGGCTACGTCGGCGAGGACGTCGAGAACATCATCCAGAAGCTGCTGCAGAAGTGCGACTACGACGTCGAGAAGGCGCAGCGCGGCATCGTCTACATCGACGAGATCGACAAGATCTCGCGCAAGAGCGACAACCCCTCGATCACCCGCGACGTGTCGGGCGAGGGCGTGCAGCAGGCGCTGCTGAAGCTCATCGAAGGCACGATCGCCTCGGTGCCGCCCCAGGGCGGCCGCAAGCACCCGAACCAGGAATTCGTGCAGGTCGACACCACCAACATCCTCTTCATCTGCGGCGGCGCGTTCGGCGGCCTGGAAAAGGTCATCCAGAACCGCACCGACCGCTCGGGGATGGGTTTCGGCGCCCACGTGCGCTCGACCAACAATCGCCAGGCGCTGAACGAGCTGCTGCACGACGTCGAGCCCGAGGACCTGATCAAGTACGGCTTGATTCCCGAGTTCGTCGGGCGCCTGCCGGTAGTCGCGGTGCTGGATGAGCTCGACGCCGGCGCCCTGGTCAAGATCCTGACGGAGCCCAAGAACGCGCTCATCAAGCAGTACCAGAAACTCCTCGCGATGGAGGGGGTCGAACTCGAGTTCCGGGAACACGCCCTCACCGCCATCGCCAAGCGTGCCCTCGAGCGCCGCACCGGCGCGCGTGGGCTGCGCTCGATCATCGAACATGCCCTCCTGGACATCATGTTCGACCTGCCTTCGCTCGCCAATGTCCAGAAAGTGGTCGTGGACGAAGGCGCGATCACCGGTGACGGCAAGCCGCTGCTCATCTACTCCGACCAGCCAAAGGTTGCGAGTGGCCAGCAGTAGGCCTCCCGTCCCCCCAAAGTCGCCCCGCCGGGGCTTGGTTTCAGCCCCCGTCGCCCCCAAGTTTTACCCCAGACAACCCCAGGAAAGACCATGACCGCCTCTTTCGCCGCCGACAACCGCGTTCTCCCGCTGCTTCCGCTGCGAGACGTGGTCGTGTTCCCCCACATGGTGATTCCGCTCTTCGTGGGGCGCCCGAAGTCCATCAAGGCGTTGGAAGCCGCGATGGAGGAGGGCAAGAACGTGGTCCTGGTGGCCCAGAAGTCCGCGGCCAAGGACGAGCCGAGCCCCGAGGATCTCTACGACGTCGGCACGGTCTCGACCATCCTGCAGATGCTGAAGCTGCCCGACGGCACGGTGAAGGTGCTCGTTGAAGGCGTGCAGCGCGCGCGCATCCTGAACGTGCTGACCGACAAACCCAACTTCGAAGGCGAGATCGAGTTGATCGCGTCCGAAGAGCCCGATTCGACCGAGGTCGAGGCGATGCGCCGCACGCTCCTCGCCCAGTTCGACCAGTACGTGAAGCTGAACAAGAAGATCCCGCCCGAGGTGCTCACCTCGCTTTCGGGGATCGACGGCGCCGGGCGCCTGTCGGACACCATCGCCGCGCACCTGCCTTTGAAGCTCGAGCAGAAGCAGCAGATCCTCGAGATGTTCCACGTGGGCCGGCGCCTCGAGCAGCTGCTACAGCTGCTGGAAACCGAAATCGACATCATGCAAGTGGAGAAGCGCATCCGCGGGCGTGTGAAACGCCAGATGGAGAAGTCCCAGCGCGAGTACTACTTGAATGAGCAGGTGAAGGCGATCCAGAAGGAGCTCGGCGACTCGGAAGAGGGCGCCGACCTCGACGAGCTCGAGAAGAAGATCAAGTCGGCGCACATGCCGAAGGAAGCGCGCACCAAGGCCGAGACGGAGCTCAAGAAACTCAAGCTCATGTCACCGATGTCCGCGGAAGCGACGGTCGTGCGCAACTACATCGACACCATCGTGGGCCTGCCGTGGAAGAAGAAATCCAAGGTGTCCACGGATCTCAAGAACTCCGAGAAGATCCTCGATGCCGACCACTACGGCCTCGAGAAGATCAAGGAGCGCATCGTCGAGTATCTCGCTGTGCAGCAGCGCGTGGACAAGCTGAAGGCGCCGATCCTCTGCCTCGTGGGTCCTCCCGGCGTGGGCAAGACTTCGCTCGGCCAGTCGATTGCGCGCGCCACGAACCGCAAGTTCGTGCGCATGTCCCTGGGCGGCGTGCGCGACGAGGCCGAGATCCGCGGCCACCGCCGCACCTACATCGGCTCGATGCCCGGCAAGATCCTGCAGAACATGACGAAGGTGGGCGTGCGCAATCCCCTGTTCCTCCTGGATGAGGTGGACAAGATGGGGATGGACTTCCGCGGCGATCCGTCATCGGCGCTGCTGGAGGTGCTCGACCCCGAGCAGAACCACACCTTCACCGACCATTACGTCGAGGTCGAGTACGACCTCTCGGACGTGATGTTCGTCGCCACCGCCAACACGCTCAACATCCCGGCGCCGTTGCTCGACCGGATGGAAGTCATCCGACTCTCGGGCTACACCGAGGATGAGAAGGTGCACATCGCCAAGCAGTACCTGCTGCCCAAGCAGTTCAAGGCGAACGGCATCAAGGCGGGCGAGCTCACGGTGACCGATTCGGCGCTGAAGGACATCACGCGTTACTACACGCGCGAGGCGGGCGTTCGCAGCCTCGACCGCGAGCTCGCGAAGATCTCGCGCAAGGTGATCAAGGCGGTTCTCACCAAGAAGAAGGACAGCGCCCACGTCACGGTCAACGCCAAGAACCTCGACAAGTACCTGGGCGTGCGCAAGTACACCTACGGCATCGCCGAGAAGGAGAACCAGATCGGCCAGGTCACCGGGCTTGCCTGGACCGAGGTCGGCGGCGAGCTCCTCACCATCGAGGCGGTGAAGCTCCCCGGCAAGGGCAACACTGTCACCACCGGCAAGCTCGGCGACGTGATGCAGGAGTCGATCAAGGCGGCGATCTCCGTGGTGCGTGCGCGCGCCAAGCGCCTGGGCGTCGCCGAGGATTTCTGGCAAACCCTCGACCTGCACGTTCACCTGCCCGAGGGCGCGACACCCAAGGACGGTCCGTCGGCGGGCATCTCGATCGCCACCGCGATCACCTCCGTGCTCACCGGCATCCCGGTGCGCTGCGATGTCGCGATGACGGGCGAGATCACGCTGCGCGGCGAGGTGTTGCCGATCGGCGGTCTCAAGGAAAAGCTCCTGGCCGCGCACCGCGGCGGCATCAAGCACGTGCTGATCCCGAAGGAAAACGTGAAGGACCTCCAGGAGATCCCCGAGGAGGTCAAGAACGCGATCGAGATCACGCCGGTGCAGTGGTTCGACGACGTGCTGGAGCGCGCCCTCGAGCGCAAGCCCGAGCCCCTGGCCGATACGCCGGTGGTGCCCCCGATCGCGCCCCCCGAAGTCCGCCCGGTGGTCACGAAGCACTGAGGATTGCGCGCGAAGGCTCGGGGACAGACGATTTCACAGTGGAAAAGGGGCCTCTTTTCCGCTAAAATCGTCTGCTTTCCGGGTGCTTAGCTCAGCTGGTAGAGCGTCGCCCTTACAAGGCGAATGTCGGGGGTTCGATCCCCTCAGCACCCACCATCGGAAGAACCCGTTTCGAAATCTGGAGTGGTAGTTCAGTTGGTTAGAATACCGGCCTGTCACGCCGGGGGTCGCGGGTTCGAGTCCCGTCCACTCCGCCAGCTTATGTTCCCAGGGCGAACCCGAGCGGTTCGCCCTTTTCGTATCCAGGAAAGCCCATGCTCGAGCAATTCCGAACGTTCGCCCAAAACCGGTTCGTCCGCTGGATCTTCATCCTGTTCCTGGTGGTTCCGTTCGGCCTCTTCGGCATCGACGCGTACATCAACCGGGTCGGCACCGGGGAGGCGATGGCGAGCGTCGGGCCCGCGCGCATCTCGTCGTACGAGTTCGACCAGGCGATGCGCAAGCAGGCCGACATCTACCGCCAGCAGTTCCGCGGCAATTTCGACGCCTCCCTCATGGAGAATCCCGAGATCAAGCGCGCGGTCCTGGACCAGCTGGTCTCCGAGAAGCTGATCGACATCGGCGCGCAGCGCGCCGGCATCCGCATCCCCGACAAGGCCCTGGCGGACCGCATCGCCTCGGAGCCGTTCTTCCAGGACAACGGCAAGTTTTCGAAGCAGCGCTACGAGGAGCTCGCCAAGAGCCAGGGGCTCACGCCGCCCGCGCTCGACGAGCGCCTGCGCCAGGATTTCCGCTCGCAGCAGTTCCGCGGCTCGATCGCGGAGACCGCGTTCGTCCCGAGGGCGACGCTCGACAGCTTCATCCGCCTGGCCGAGCAGACGCGCGAGGTGAGCGTGGTCAACCTCGCCCCCGACGCGTTCTTCTCCAAGGTCACCGTCACGCCCGAGCAAGTGAAGGCCTATTACGACAGCCATGCGGTCGAGTTCACGACGCCCGAGCGCGCGCGCGTGGAATTCGTCGAGCTGTCGGTCGACGCGCTCGCGGCGAAGGCCGAGGTGCCCGCCGAGGAAGTGAAGAAGATGTACGACGACGGCATGATCCGCAGCCAATGGGGCAGGGCCGAGGAGCGCCGTGCGAGCCACGTGCTGGTCACGGTCCCGCCCGATGCCAAGGATCCCGACCGCAAGGCCGCCGAGGCCCGCGCCCAGGCAATCGCCGACAAGCTGCGCAAGGCGCCGAAGACCTTCGCCGAAGTCGCGACGAAGGAGTCGCAGGACCCGGGCTCGGCCGTGCAGGGCGGCGACCTGGGCTTCTTCACCCGCGGGTCGATGGTGAAGCCCTTCGAGGACGCGGCCTATGCCGCGAAGAAGGGCGAGATCGTGGGCCCCGTGGCATCGGATTTCGGCTACCACGTGATTCAGCTGACGGACATCAAGGCCGCGAACGTGAAGTCGCTGGCGGAGGCCACGCCCGAGATCGAGGCAAGCCTCAAGAAGACGGTCGCGTCGCGCAAGTTCGCCGAGTCCGCGGAGACGTTCTCGAACATGGTGTACGAGCAGTCGTCGAGCTTGAAGCCCGCTGCCGACAACCTCAAGCTGCCGGTGCTGACCTCGCCCTGGATCTCCAAGGGCCAGCCCGCGCCGGTTCCCGCGTTGAACAACCCCAAGCTCGCCGCCGAAATTTTCGCGCCCGATGCGGTGAACGCGAAGCGCAACACCTCCGCCGTGGAGGTGGCTCCCAATTCCCTCGTGGCCGCGCGCGTGATCGAGCACAAGCCCGCCGAGTTGCGTCCCCTCGACACGGTGAAGGGCGATATCGAACGCCTTCTGCAGCGCCAGGAAGGGCTCAAGCTCGCGAAGGCCGATGGCGAAGCGAAGCTGAAGGCCGCGCAGGAGGGCAAGGATGCGGGCGTCAAATGGCCCACGCCGCTCGCCGTGAATCGCCAGAAGCAGGGCGGGCTGCCGCCCCCGGTGCTCGACAAGGTGTTCCGCGTCGACGGCAAGAAGCTTCCCGGCTACGTGGGCGTGGAAACGCCCGCGGGATACTCGCTGGTGCGCGTGAGCAAGGTGATCGAGCTGGAGAAGGTCGACGACGCCCAGCGTGCGGCTCTCGGCAACCAGCTGCGCAACGCGGTGGCGGTGCAGGACCTCGAATCGACGCTCGGTGTCATTCGGGAGCGCGTCGGCGTGAGCGTCCGCAAGGGCGCGCTCGATCTCAAGGAAACCGACACCTCGTCGGCCCCGCGCACCGTCCCCAAGCAGAAGTAGATCGTCATTCCCGCGAAGGCGGGAATCCAGCCCAGGGGCTCAGGCGTTTTGTCTGGATTCCCGACGGAGCCTGCCCTCGAACGTCTTTATCGGGGGCGGGAATGACGCCTTACTCTTCCATCCCTGGGGTGGTGGTGTTGAAACCGGCGTCGACGTAGACGACTTCGCCGGTGATGCCGCTCGCGAGCTCCGAGAGGAGAAAGGCAGACGTATTGCCGACCTCTTCGGTCGTCACGCCGCGGCGCAGCGGCGCGTTCTTCTCCACGAAATGCAGGATCTTCGAGAAGCCGCCGATGCCCGCCGCGGCGAGCGTCTTGATCGGCCCCGCGCTGATGGCGTTCACGCGCGTGCCCTTGGGACCCAGGCTCGCTGCAAGGTAGCGCACGCATGCCTCGAGGCTCGCCTTGGCGAGGCCCATCACGTTGTAGTTCGGCATGGAGCGCGCCGCGCCCAGGTACGTGAGGGTGAGGATCGCGCCGCGGCGCCCCTCCAGCATCGGCGCCGCCGCCTTGGCGAGCGCCGCCAGGCTGTAGCTGGAGATGTCGTGCGACATGCGGAAGGCTTCGCGGGTGACGCTTTCGTGAAACGCACCCTTCAGCGCTTCCCGCGGCGCGAAGGCGATGGCGTGCACCAGCCCCTCGAGGCCGTCCCAGTGCTTGCTGAGGTCAGCGAATAGCGCGTCGATCTGCGCATCGTCGGCCACGTCGCAGGGAAACACGCGGTCGGTGCCGAATTCCGCGGCCAGCTCCATCACGCGCTCGCGGATGCCCTCGCCCTGATAGGTGAAGGCAAGCTCGGCGCCCTCTCGCTGGCACGCCTTGGCGATTCCGTAGGCGATGGAGCGGTTGGAGAGCATGCCGGTCACGAGGATCCGGCGGCCTTGCAGGAAGCCCATTTCGCAGTCCCTTCCGACTAAAATCGAGCAATCAACGGTTACAGACGGGGTCGAAGTGTATCGCATAATTCCGGGGCTCCCGCCCCCGCCCATTGGCCCCATGCGCCTCGCCACGCCCCTCGCCGTCGCCGCCCTCGTCTCGATCCTCGGGGTGGCCAACGCCATGGCCGCGGACAAGGTATTCCGCTACGCCTTCAACGTGGCCGAGACCGGCTTCGACCCCGCGGAAGTCTCCGACCTCTACTCGTCCAACATCCTGCCCAACATCTTCGACGCGCCGCTGGCCTACGACTACCTCGCGCGCCCGGTGAAGCTGATTCCCAACACCCTCGAGGCCATGCCCGAGGTGCTCGAGGACGGCACCCTCTACCGTTTGAAGGTACGCCCCGGCATCTACTTCGCCGACGACGCGGCCTTCGCCGGCAAGAAGCGCGAGCTCACCGCCGAGGACTTCGTGTATTCGATGAAGCGCCTCTTCGACCCGCGCAAGAAAAGCCCCAACCTCTACCAGCTCGAAGGCAACATCGTCGGCATGGACGAGGTGCTGGCGCGCGCGCGCAAGGAGAACCGCCTCGACTACGATGCGCCGGCCGAGGGCCTGCGCGCGCTCGACCGCTACACCTTCCAGGTGCGCCTGAAGCAGCCCAACTACAACTTCCTCTACTACTTCGCCTACTGCAACCTCACCTGCGCAGTGGCGCGCGAGGTGGATGAGTACTACAAGGACAAGATCGCCGAGCATCCCGTCGGCACCGGGCCCTACAGGCTCGCCTTCTGGAAGCGATCCTCGAAGATGATCTTCGAGGCCAACCCGAACTATCGCGAGGAGTACTACGAGGCGACCCCCGTCGCGGGCAGCACTGCAAGCCAGGAGGCCCACGCGCGCAACAAGGGCAAACGCCTGCCGATGGTGAAGCGGGTCGAGATCTTCATCGTGGAGGAGCCGCAGCCGCGCTGGCTCGCGTTCCTCAACGCCGAGCACGACATGGTCGATCGCCTTCCCGACCAGTTCGCCAACGTGGCCGTCCCCAACGGCGCGGTGGCGCCCAACCTCGCCAAGCGCGGCATCCGGCTCGAGCGAAATCCCGGCATGGAGCTCACCTACTCGTACTTCGCCATGAACCACCCGGTGATCGGCGGATACACGCCGGACAAGATCGCGTTGCGACGCGCGATCTCGATGGGCAACGACATCCAGGAGGAGATCCGCATCCCCCGCAAGAACCAGGCGATCCCCGCGCAAAGCCCGATCGGGCCGGGCGCGGCGGGCTACGACCCCGAATTTCGCAGCAACGCGATCGAGCACAGCCCGTCGAAGGCGAAGGCGCTGCTCGACATGTTCGGATACGTGGACTGCAACGGCGACGGCTGGCGCGACCTCCCGAGGCCCGCCGCCAATGGCGAGTGCAAGCCGATGGTGATCGAGTACGCCGCCGCCCCCGACGGGCAGATGCAGCCGCTGGTGGAGCTCTGGAAGAAGAACATGGACAACATCGGCATCAACATGCAGTTCCGGCGCGAGAAGTGGCCCGACCTGCTGAAGGCCTCGAAGGGGGAAAAGCTGCAGATGTGGGGCCTGGGATGGAGTGCCGCGGTGCCCGACGCCGACTCGTTCTTCGTGATGCTCTATGGCCCCAACGGCGGGCAGGCCAACCACTCGCGCTTCAAGCTGCCGGAGTTCGATCGCCTCTACGAAAAGGCGAAGCGCCTGCCCGACGGCCCCGAGCGCAACGCTCTCTACCGCGAGATGAATCGCCTCTTCCTCGTCTACATGCCCTGGCGCCTGGGCGTGCACCGCTTCTACAACGACCTCGTCCACCCCTGGGTCGTGGGGTACCTGCGCCATCCGGTGATGCGCGGCTGGTGGAAGTACGTCGACATCGACGAGCAGGCGGCCGCGGCCGCGGGGCGCTCGTGACGAAGTTTCTCCAGTGCGTGGCCTGCGGGGTTTTCTCCGTGGTCTCCGTGTTTCCGGCTTTGGTCGCCGCAGCGCCGCTCAAGGTGCTGCGCGTCCCGTTCCTGATCGCCGAGACCAACTTCGACCCCGCCGCCGTCTCCGACCAGTACTCGCACAACATCATCCACGAGATTTTCGAGCCGCCGCTCACCTACGACTTCCTCGCGCGCCCCGCGAAGTTGAAGCCCGAGACCGCCGAGTCGATGCCGCAGATCACCGACAACGGCAAGACCTACACCATCCGCTTGAAGAAGGGCATCTTCTACGCCGACGATCCCGCCTTCAACGGGCAGAAGCGCGAGCTGGTCGCAAAGGACTACGAGTATGCGATGAAGCGGCTCATCGACCCGAAGAACTCCTCACCCAACCTTTGGCTGATCGAGGGACGTGTGGTCGGCGTCGAGGCGGCCGCCGCGCAAGCCAAGAAAGACAACAAATTCGACTACGATGCGCCGATCGCGGGCATCGAGGTGCTCGATCGCTACACGCTGCGCGTTCGCCTCGAGAAGACCGACTACAACTTCCTCTACATTCTTGCCGTGGCCAACCTCGGCGCGCAGGCGCGCGAGGTGGTGGAGAAGTACGGCGCCGAAATCGGCGCCCATCCCGTGGGCACCGGCCCGTTTCGCCTGGCGCAGTGGAAGCGATCGTCGCGCATCGTCCTCGAGAAGAACCCGAATTTCCGCGAGGAGTACTACGACGCGGAGCTGCCGCCGGAGTCCGACGTGCTCGGCCGCCAGCTGCACGCGGAGATGAAGGGCAAGCGCCTGCCGCAGCTCGACCGCGTGGAGGTCTCGATCATCGAGGAATCCCAGCCGCGCTGGCTTGCGTTCCTCAATGACGAGCTCGACTGGCTGAACCTGCCCTACGAGTTCAAGAGCATGGCCCTGCCCGGCGAGAAGCTCGCGCCGTGGCTCGAGAAGCGCGGCGTGCGCTACATCCCGAGCATCGACCCGGACATCACCTACCTGTACTTCAACATGAAGGACGCGACCTTCGGCGGGTACACCCCGGAGAAGGTGGCGCTGCGCCGCGCCGTGTCCCTCGCGTACAGCAACGACGACGAGATTTTCCTGATCAGGAACGGCACCGCCCTCGAGGCCCAAAGCCTGCTGCCTCCGGGTGTCCTCGGCTACGACCCCAACTTCAACATCGGCAAGACTTACGATCCCGCCAAGGCGAAGGCGCTCCTTGACATGTTCGGCTACCTGGATCGCGACGGCGACGGCTGGCGGGAGAGGCCCGACGGCGCGCCGCTCGTGTTTGAGTACGCCACGGGCCCGACCCAGCTCGAACGGCACTTCACGCAACTCTGGAAGAAGAACCTGGACGCGATCGGCGTCCGGATGACGGTTGAAACCGCGAAATGGCCCGACCTGCGCAAGAAATCGAAGCTCGGCAAGTTGCAGACCTGGCACCTGGCCTGGGGCGCCGATTATCCCGACGGCGAGAACTTCTACCAGCTGCTGTACGGGCCCAATTGCGGCTCGTCCAACGACGGCTGTTTCCAGCAGGCCGAGTTCGACGCCCTGTACGACAAGGCTTCGACGCTGCCGCCGGGCGCGGAGCGCACCGCGATCTACCAGCAGATGGCGCGGATCATCGCGGTCTATGCCCCGTTCAAGCTGCACTCGCACCGCAAGCGCAACCAGATGGTCCAGCCGTGGGTCCTCGGGTGGCGCCGCAACCACTTCCTGCACGAAGGCTATCGCTTCGTCGACATCGACCTCGAGCGCCGTGCGAAAACCGTCAATTAACCGTTATAATTCCGTGATTTGCCGAACCTCAAGCCCCCTTTGACGCTTCCCCGATTCGCAGCCTTCCTGGCAGCCCTGCTGATTGCTCTCGGCCCCCTTGCCGCGGAGGCGCAGAAGAAGGTGCTGCGCTTCGCCTTCCGGACCGCCGAGACGGGGTTCGATCCGCAGCGCATCGACGACCGCTACTCGGTGGGCGTGTGCGAGAACCTGTTCGAGGGGCTGCTCACCTACGACTACCTCGCGCGCCCTGTGAAGCTGGTGCCGCTGGTGGCCGAGGCGATTCCCACGCCCGAGGAAAACGGCACGCGCTACACCTTCCGCATCAAGCCGGGCATCCACTACGGCGACGACCCGGTCTTCAACGGCAAAAAGCGCGAGCTGGTCGCGCGCGACTTCGAGTACGCCATCAAGCGCTTCCGCGACCCGAAGAACCGCAGCCCCTACGAGTGGCTCTTCGAGAACAAGATCGTGGGCCTCGACGAGGCCGCGGAAAAGGCGAAGAAGTCGGGCGCCTTCGACTACGACGCGAAGATCGCGGGCATCGAGGTGCGCGACAAGTACACCTTGAGCTTCAAGTTGAAGGAGCCCGACTACAACTTCCTCTACGTACTCGCGATGCCCAACGTGGTGCCGGTCGCGCGCGAGGTGATCGAGCACTACGCCGCGGACACCCACGCGCATCCGGTCGGGACCGGCCCCTTCGTCCTCAAGGAGTGGGTGCGGCGCGCGAAGATCGTCCTCGAGCGCAACCCGAATCACCGCGGCTACGAGCTCGACACGCGCTACGCCGACTCGCGCGACGAATGGGACCGCAAGACCATGGAGGCGCTGCGCGGCAAGCGCCTGCCGCTGCTCGACCGCGTCGAGATCTACCCGATCGAGGACGAGCAGCCGCGTTTCCTCGCGTTCCTGAACAAGGAGCACGATATCCTCGACGAGACGCCGTTTGCATTCATCCACCAGGTGCTGCCCAACGGCAAGCTCGCCCCGGCGCTGGCGAAGCAGGGGGTGAGCGTCTTCCGCGAGCTGCAGCCCGAGCTCACCTACTACGCCTTCAACACCAACATGATTGCCGAGGGTCGCCCCAACCCCGTCGGCGGCTATACGCCCGAGCGCGTGGCGCTGCGGCGCGCGATGGTGCTCGCATACGATATCGGGGGGGAAATCGACATCGTGCGCAAGGGCCAGGCGATCCCGGCCCAGTCGCCGATCGCGCCGGGGGTGGTGGGATACGACCCCGATTTCCGCACCAGCGCCACCGAGCACGACGTGCCCAAGGCCAAGGCGCTGCTCGACATGTTCGGCTACGTGGATCGCGATGGCGACGGCATGCGCGAGCAGCCTGACGGCAAGCCGCTCGTGATCCGCTTCAAGTACGACGCCGGCAGCGCGGAGAAGCGGCAGCTCGCCGAGCTCTACGTGAAGTCACTCGCCGACGTGGGGCTGCGCATGGAGGCCCAGGCCGTGATGTTCGCCGACCTGCTCAAGGACAAGAAGGTGAGCAACTACATGACCGCGATCTCGGCGTGGATCGCAGACTACCCCGACGCGCAGAATTTCCTGCAGCTGCTCTACGGGCCCAACACCGGGCAATCCAACGAGAGCGAATTCAAGCTGCCCGAGTACGACCGCCTCTACGAGAAGTCGATCGCGATTCCCGACAGCCCCGAGAGGAACCTCATCTACCGCGAGATGAACCGCCTGCTGCTCGCCTACGCTCCGTGGCGCCTGGGCGTGCATCGCATCTTCAACCACCTCCAGTACCCCTGGGTGAAGGGGTACAAGAAGCACCCGATCCTGTATACCAACTTCAAGTACCTGGATATCGACGTGGCCGCCCAACAAGAGGCCATGAAGTGAAAAACCCACAGGGGGCAGCATGACTGCGTACGTAATTCGAAGGCTTTGGCAGATGATCCCGACCATTGCCGGGGTGATCCTGCTGATCTTCTTCCTGTTCAACTGGGTGGGAGGCGATCCCGCGCAAGTCCTCGCGGGCAAGATCTCCAACCCCGAGCAGATCGCCAACATCCGGAAGCAATTGGGAGTCGACCAGCCGGTCTGGTACCAGCTCTGGGTCTTCGTGCAGCAGGTGTTCACCTTCGACTTCGGGCGCAGCTGGTCCACCAACGAGGAAGTGTCGCGGATCCTGCTGACCCGCGTGGGGCCGACGCTCACCATCATGGTCCCGGTGCTCCTGATCGAGACCGTCCTCGCGGTGCTCTTCGCGATCATGGTGGCGTACGTGCGCGGCACGCTCACCGACCGCGTGATCATGATCGTGTGCACGGTGGCGATGTCGATCAGCTTCCTGGTCTACATCATCGTGTTCCAGTGGCTCTTCGGCTTCATCCTCGGCTGGTTCCCGGTGCAGGGGTGGAGCGAGAGTTTCTGGAAGAACCTCGTCACCTACGCTCCGCTGCCGATCATGCTCGCGGTGTTCGTGGGCCTGGCGCCCCAGCTGCGGCTCTACCGCTCGTTCTTCCTCGATGAGATCAACCAGGACTACGTGCGCACCGCGCGCGCCAAGGGCGTGCCCGAGCGCAAGGTGATGCTGAAGCACGTGCTGAGGAACGCGATGATCCCGATCCTCACCAACATCGGCATTTCGCTTCCCGGCGTCTTCGTGGGCTCGTTCCTGCTCGAGGTGTTCTTCTCGATCCCCGGCCTCGGGCGCGAGATCATCACCGCGGTGAATCGCAGCGACTTCCCCGTGATCAAGGCGGTGACGGTCTACCTCGCGATCCTCACCATGATCATCAACCTGCTGGTCGACGTGATGTACAAGTACGTCGATCCGCGCGTTTCTTTTAAATAGGGGCTACGACGATGAGCGCGGTACTGACGAATCCCCCGCTGCCCCCGGTGCAGGAATCCCCGGGACTTTGGGTCCTCGCGTGGCGCCGCATGCGCCAGGACACGGTCGGCATGGTCGCCCTCGCCGTGGTGATCTTCTTCCTGGTGCTGATGGCCGCGTCTTACCTCGGCGTCGTCGCCAAGGACTGGAGCAAGGAGAAGGGCGTCTCCTACGCCAACCCGTCCTTCATGGCGGGCGCCGAGAACCTCGAGGCCAAGGCGATGGCGAGCCGCGACGGCGCGGTCAAGGCCCCGCCCGTGGACCTCTCCGACATCGACCCGCTCGCCCCGCGCTACAAGGAGTGGGAAGAGCGCGCCGCGAAGATCGCGGTGACCGAGACGAAGCGTGCCGAGACGCTCCCCCTGGGCGGCGACAAATGGGGCCGCGACGTTCTCCAGAAGGTGATCAAGGGCTCCGAGGTCTCGATCTTCGTGGGCCTCACCGCCGCGCTCTTCGCGACCCTCATCGGCACGATGCTCGGCGCCGCGGCGGGCTACTGGGGCGGATGGGTGAATGATTTGCTGGAATGGTTCTACAACATCTTCACGTCTATCCCCTACATCCTGCTGATCCTCGCCTTCGCGGCGGTGGCCGCGGCGTCGGGCAAGTTCGGCAAGGGGATACTCCCGATCGTCCTGATCCTGGCGCTCACCGGCTGGACCGGCATCTACCGGTTGATCCGCGCCGAGTACATCAAGCACGGCAACCGCGAGTACGTGAAGGCCGCACAGGCGATCGGCGCCTCCAACTGGTCGCGCATGTTCGTGCACATCCTGCCCAACGTGAGCCACGTGTCGCTGGTGCAGCTGTCGCAGCACACGGTGCAGTTCATCAAGGCGGAGGTGATCCTCTCCTTCCTCGGCTTCGGCGTTCCGGTGGACATGGTCTCCTGGGGCACGATGCTCGCCGAGGCGCAGAACGAGCTGGTGATCGGCAAGTGGTGGCAGCTCTTCGCCGCCGGTGCCGCGATGGCGATCCTGGTGACCGCGTTCTCGCTCTTCACCGACTCCCTTCGCGATGCCCTCGACCCCAAACTCAAGTAAACCAGCCCCTTCGGGGCATTAAAGCAGGGATCCGCCGATGAACGCCGATGAAAACAGATAGAGACTTGAAAGGTGTTCGTGTGCGATCGAGCACGGTGGCTGCCATGGGCACCAGCACTCTCCATGGTTTTTTTCATCGGCGTTCATCGGCGTTCATCGGCGGATCACGCCCTAGTCTTCTAAAGCAAAGCCCAACATGAACACTCAAGCAGCCCCGATACTGCAGGTCCGAGACCTCGACATCGCCTTCCGCATCGACCGTAAGAGCGAGCCGTTCCGAGCGGTCAAGGGCATCTCCTTCGACATCCCCACCAATTCTACCGTCGCCCTCGTGGGTGAATCGGGCAGCGGCAAGAGCGTCTCCGCGATGGCGATCCTCGGCCTGCTTCCCGAGAACGCGATCGTGTCCCCGAATAGCCAGGTGATTTACGGGGGCCGCGACCTGCTGAAGGCGAGTCTGGCCGAGATGCAGCGGCTGCGCGGCAAGGACATCTCGGTCATCTTCCAGGAGCCGATGACGTCGCTGAACCCGGTCTTCACCGTGGGCGAGCAGATCGCGGAATCCCTGCGCCTGCACATGGGCATGAGCGGGCGCCAGGCCGCCGCGCGCGTGGTCGAGCTGCTGAACGAGGTCGGCATCCCCAACCCGCAGCTGCGCGTCAAGTCCTACCCGCACGAAATGTCGGGCGGCCAGCAGCAGCGCGTGATGATCGCCATGGCGATCGCATGCGAGCCCAAGCTCCTCATCGCCGACGAGCCCACCACCGCGCTCGACGTGACCATCCAGAAGCAGATCCTCGACCTCATCGCGAGCCTGCAGGCGAAGCACAACATGTCGGTGCTGTTCATCACCCACGACCTGGGCGTCGTGGGCGAGATCGCCGATCACGTGGTGGTCATGCAGAATGGCGTGATCCAGGAGCAGGGCACGATCCGCGCGATCTTCGAGTCGCCGCAGCATCCGTATACAAAAGCGCTGCTCGCTTGCCGCCCGCGCCTCGACCGGCGCCCCAAGCGCCTGCCCGTGATCGACGACTTCATGAAGGGCGACGGCCGCCCGCACCTCGAGGAGCGAACCCGAGGGATCTCGCCGAGCGACCCGATCATCCTCGAGGTGAAGGGACTCAACAAGACGTTCTTCCTCAAGGAGGGGCTCTTCGGCAAGCGCGCCATCCCGGCGGTGAAGGACGTGAGCTTCAAGTTGCCGCGCGGCAAGACCCTCGGCCTCGTGGGCGAGTCGGGCTCGGGCAAGACCACCGTGGGCCTGACCCTCATGCGGCTGCATGACGCCACCAGCGGGGAGGTGCTGTTCGAAGGCACGGACCTGCTGCGCCTGACCGAGCGCGAGATGATGGCCTACCGGCGCCGCATCCAGATCATCTTCCAGAACCCCTACGCCTCGCTCAACCCGCGCTTCACCGTCGGCCAGATCCTGGTGGAGCCGATGAAGATCCACGGCATCGGCCGCGACGAGCGCGAGCGCGTCGACATGGCCTTCCAGCTTCTCAAGCGCGTCGGCCTGTCGGAGCAGACGTTCTACAAGTACCCGCACGAGTTCTCGGGGGGCCAGCGCCAGAGGATCGCCATCGCGCGCTGCCTTACGATGAAGCCCGACGTGCTGATCTGCGACGAGAGCGTCTCGGCGCTCGACGTGTCGGTGCAGGCGCAGGTGCTGAACCTGCTGCAGGACCTGCAGGACGAATACCACATGTCGTACATCTTCATCTCGCACGACCTCGCGGTGGTCAAGTACATCTCCGACGAGGTGATGGTGATGAACGACGGCGCGATCGTCGAGATGGCCGACTCCGACGAGATCTACCGTTCGCCCCAGCAGGAATACACCCGCAAGCTTCTCTCCTCGATCCCGAAGGGCCTCGAGAAGGCCGCGGAGCTCACCTGACCGTCGTCATTCCCATATCCTCGTCATCCCCCATATCCCCGTCATCCCCGCGAAGGCGGGGATCCAGTCCAAGGAAATCGATGCGTATCCTTTTTGCCGGTGTAGTGATCGCCGCGATGTTCAACGTGTCTGCCACCTCGCCCCCCCATATCCCCGTCATCCCCGCGAAGGCGGGGATCCAGGCCGCCGCTACCGTCGCGGCTCCCGGAGCACTCGCTCCCATGTCTTCGGGCATCGACGTCCGCAACATCGATCGCGCGGTACGCCCGCAGGACGATTTCTTCCTGCACGTGAACGGCAAGTGGCTCCAATCGACCGAGATTCCGGCCGACCGGGCGCAACACGGCTCTTTCGTGAAGCTGGCCGAGGACACGAACGACCAGCTGCGCACCCTCGTCGAGAGCCTCGATGGGAGCAAGGGCGGCGAAGCGCGGAAGATCGTCGACCTGTACGGAAGCTTCATGGACGAGGCGCGGCTCGAGTCCCTCGGGATGAAGCCGCTCGCCGCGGAGTTCGCGCGCATCGCGGCCATGAAGGGCAAGGACGACGTCGCCGCGCAGATCGCCCACTTCAACCGCATCGGCGTGTCGGCGCCCTACGACTCCGCGGTTCACCAGGACAACCGCGATTCCACCAAGTACATCGTCGACATCTTCCAGGGAGGCCTGGGCCTTCCCGATCGCGATTATTACCTGAAGGACGACGACGCCAAGCTCTCGGAAGCGCGCGCCAAGTACCGGGCCCATATCGAAAAGATGCTGGGAATGGCCGGGGAGAGGAATGCCGCGGCCGCCGCCGGGGAGATCATGGCGCTCGAGACACGGCTCGCGCGGGTCCAGTGGACCAAGGTCGAGAACCGCGATCCGGTCAAGACCTACAATCGCGTCGAGCTCGCAAAGCTCGCCGCCCTAGCGCCGTCGTACGCCTGGCCGCGCTACCTGCGCGCCGCCGGGATCGAGGGCAAGGTCGACAGCCTGATCGTGAGCCAGCCGAGCTACTTCACCGGATTCTCCAAGGTTCTCGAGGAGACACCGCTCGCGGCCTGGAAGCAGTATTTTCGCTGGCACCTGCTGAAGGCGTTCGCGCCCTACCTTTCGAAGGCCTTCGTCGACGAGGGATTCGCTTTCTCGGGCACGGCACTGCGCGGGATTCCCGAGAATCGCTTGCGCTGGAAGCGCGGCATCGCGGTGGTCGAGCAGTCGGCCGGCGAGGCCCTCGGCAAGCTCTACGTTGCCAAGCATTTTCCGCCTGAGCGCAAGGCGCGCATGGACCGGCTGGTCGCCAACCTGCTGGAGGCGTATCGCCGGAGCATCGACGGCCTCGAATGGATGGGCCCCGCCACCAGGAAGGAAGCGCACGCGAAGCTCGCCACCTTCATCCCGAAGATCGGCTACCCCGCGAAGTGGCGGGACTATTCGGCCCTGCGTATCGATCGGCAAGATCTGGTCGGCAACATCCTGCGCGCGCGGCAGTTCGACTACCGCCGCGAGGTGGCAAAGCTCGGCAAGCCGATCGACCGCGACGAGTGGTTCATGACGCCGCAGCGGGTCAACGCCTACTACAACCCGGAGATGAACGAGATCGTCTTCCCGGCCGCCATCCTGCAGCCGCCTTTTTTCACCGCGGATGCGGACGACGCGGTGAACTATGGCGGGATCGGTGCCGTGATCGGCCACGAAATCAGCCACGGTTTCGACGACTCCGGCAGCCAGTACGACGGCGTCGGCAACCTGCGCGTCTGGTGGACCCCGGAAGACAAGGAGCGCTTCGCCCAACGCACCAAGGCGCTGGTCGCGCAGTACGCCGCGTACAGCCCGGTGACGGGCTACAACCTCAATGGCGAGCTCACCCTGGGTGAGAACATCGCCGACAATTCCGGGCTCGCCATCGCGTTCAAGGCCTACCAGCTGTCCCTCGGCGGCAAGCCCGCGCCGGTGATCGACGGGTTGACCGGCGAGCAGCGCTTTTTCATGGGGTGGGCGCAGGTCTGGCAGGAGAAGACCCGCGAAGCCGAGGAGCTGCGCCTACTGAAGGTCGATCCCCACTCGCCGGCGAGGTTTCGCGCCAACGGCGCGGCGGTGAACCAGTCGGCATTCCACGAGGCCTTTGGCGTCAAGGCGGGGGACAAGATGTACTTGCCGCCGGGCCAGCGCGTCTCGATCTGGTAGGAGTTCCATGGCAACGAGGCGCGCGCCGGTGAGGAGCGGCATCGCGGCAATCGTCGTGGCGTTCGCCGCGCTCCCGGCGTCGGCAGCCGGAGCGCCGCCACGGCCCGCGGTCCCGCAGTTCAAGGATGCGGCGAGCCTCACCCGCGCTTGTGAGGCGGGCCTCGCGAACACGCGCCGCCATATCGGCCTCATGCAGGCGAAGGCGGGCGGTGCGGGCCTCTTCAACGAGTGGAACGCGCTGCAGATCGGCATCGAGGACCTGCTCGCTCCGGTGTACCTTTTGGGCGAGGTGCACCCCGATCCCACGATTCGCGCCGCCGCCGAGCCGTGCCTGCAGAAGTACACCACGCTCTACACCGAGATCTTCCAGGACGAGGCGCTTTTCCGGCGCGCGCAAGCCGCGCAGCCCGTCGATGCGCGACAGGCCAAGCTCAAGCGCGATCTGCTCGAAAGCTTCGAGGACAGCGGCGTGTCCCTGCCCGCGGAAAAGCGCGCGCGCGCCAAGGCCATCGTCGACCGGCTCGAGGAGCTGCGCCAGGAATTCGACCGGAACATTCGCGACGACGCGACCCGCGTTGCCTTCGCACCCGTGGAATTGGCGGGCCTGCCCGACGCCTACCTGAAAGCGCACGCCGGCACGCGCGACACCGAGGGGAACTACGTCCTCACGCTTGCCTCGCCGTCGTACTTTCCGTTCCTGGCGAGCGCCACGAGCGGTGAGGCGCGCCGCCGCTACTACATCGCCAAGTTCAACGAGGGCGGGTCGAAGAACCTGGAGCTCCTCGAGGAGATCTTCCGGCTGCGCAAGGAGCTCGCCACGCTCCACGACCTGCCCGCCTTCGCCCATTACGCGCTGCGCCGCAAGATGGTCGGCAAGCCGGAAGTGGTGAACAAGTTCCTCGCCGATGTGAAGGAAGCCGTCACCGCGCTCGAGAAGCAAGAGCTGGAGGAGCTGCGCGCCGAGAAGGCGCGCCACCTCGGTACGGCGCTCACGGGCACCCGGATCGAGCGCTGGGATGTGCCGTACTACCAGGAGAGAATCCGGCGCGAGCGCTTCGCCGTCGACCAGGAGGCGCTGCGCGCGCATTTCCCCACGGGCAAGTCGATCGATTTCACGCTGCTGCTGGCTCAGCGGCTGTACGCGGTTAAGTTTCGGGAAACCAAGGTCCCGAGCTGGCATCCCGAGGTGCGCCACTTCGACGTGCACGACGCGAAGTCCGGCCGGTATCTCTCGAGTTTCTATCTCGACCTCTACACGCGCGAGGGCAAGTACGGCCACGCGGCGGTGTTTCCGATCCGCGGGGCGAGCAGGATCGCGCGGCGCACGCCGGTCTCGGTGCTGGTCGCGAACCTCGATCGCCGCGGCCTCAACCAGGAAGAGCTCGAAACGCTCCTGCACGAGTTCGGCCACGTGCTCCACGGCGTGCTCTCGACCACCGACTATGCCCCGCACGCGGGGACCAGCGTGAAGCAGGATTTCGCCGAGGCGCCGTCGGCCATGTTCGAGGAGTGGGCGCGCCGCGAGCAGACCCTCGCGCTCTTCAAGCAGGTCTGTGGGGAGTGCCCCACGCTATCGAGCGAGAAGATCGCGCAGCTGCAGGCCGCGCGCCGCTACGGGCAGGGGATGCGCTACGCGCGCCAGTGGCTCTACTCGGCCTTCGACATGGCGCTGTCGACCGATCCGCAGCCGCCGCTCACGGCGTGGAAGCGGCTCGAGGAGGCGACGCCGCTGGGCTTCGTCGAGGGCACGATGTTCCCCGCGACTTTCTCCCACATCGCTTCGACATACGCCGCAGGCTATTACGGCTACATGTGGGCGGAAGTGCTCGCGCTCGACATGCTGAGCGCGTTCAAGGGCAACCTGCTCGATCCCGCGGTGGGCCTGCGCTATCGCGACACGATCCTGTCACAGGGGGGGCAGGACGACGAAATGGCGATGGTGCGCAAATTCCTCGGCCGCGAGCCTTCCAGC
>JALYSB010000031.1 GCA_030855025.1 Pseudomonadota bacterium | reverse complement strand
CTGGCAATCCAAGGGGCCGGGGACCTTTCCCAAGGAGGCGTGGCCGCGCATCACGCTCAACCAGCGCGAGATGCTGTCGGCGCCCTCCGGCAAGATCATGACCTTCTTCATGACATCGATCGCAATTTCCTCGACCGCCGTGAGAACTCTCGCCGGGGAAGGCGCGTCCATCCGTTACCTCACTCCCGACCCTGTGGTCGAATTCGTTCGCTCCCACGATCTCTATAAATGAAGAAACTGACCACACCCGGCAAGAAGAAGCTCGTCATCACCGCCCTCGAGGACATCAAGGCCCACGACATCCTCGCCATCGACGTGCGGGCCATCACCCCGATCTTCGACTGGATCGTCGTCGCGAGCGCCGATTCGGCGCGACAGACCAATGCGCTTGCGCGCCACGTGCGCGACCAGCTGAAGGAAGCGGGCAGCGTGATCGTCGGCACCGAAGGCGAGGCAACGGGCGAGTGGATCCTGGTCGATGCGGGCGATGTGGTGGCCCACGTGATGCAGCCGGCGGTGCGCGACTACTACAACCTCGAGGAGCTCTGGGGCGAGGGCAAGTTCGACCGTGTGGTGAATTCGACTGTCCCAGTGACGAAAGAGAAGGCCGCACCCCGCAAAGCGACGAAAGCGAAGGCGGCACCCCGGGCGGTGACAAAGGGAAAGGCAGCACCCCGGACGGTGAAGAAAAAGGCGGTTGGGCGGACGACCCGGAAAAAAACAGCGCCGCGCCGCAAGCCGGGCTGAGGCAGGCGATTGCGCGTCTCGATCCTGTCGGTTGGCCACAAGATGCCGGCATGGATCCAGGAGGGCTTCCAGGAATACACGCGCCGCATGCCCCCCGAGATCCGCGTGGACCTCGTGGAACTCAAGCCCGAGGAGCGGGGCGCGGGACGCAGCACCGACCGGGCGAAGACGCTCGAGGGTGAGCGCATCCTCGCCGCGCTGCCCGGCGGCGCCGCACTTATCGCCCTCGACGAGCGCGGCAAGGGCGTGTCCACCCAGGGGCTATCGGTGATGCTTTCGGAATGGATGCGCGACGGCAGCCATCCCGCCTTCGTGATCGGGGGTGCCGACGGCCTGTCGGATGCAGTGCGCAGCCGCGCCGACAAGATCGTCTCGCTCTCGACGCTCACGCTCCCGCACGGGCTCGCGCGCGTGCTGCTGGCCGAGCAGCTCTACCGTGCCTGGACGATCCTCGCCCGCCACCCGTACCATCGCGAATGAGCCAGCTCGTCTTCCTCCCGGGATTCGATGGCTGTGCCGAGCTGCGGCGCGAGTTCCTCGACGCGCTCGCCCTGCGCCACGAAGTGTGCGCCGTGAGCTTTCCGAACCGCGCGCTGGGCACGCTCGACGCATATCGCGAACATGCGATGGGCGATGTGCCGGTCGATTGGAACCCGGTGCTCGTCGCCGAGTCGTTCTCGGGGCTCATCGCGGCGCGCTGGGCGGCGATCGATTCGCGCGTGCGCGCCCTCGTCCTGTGCGCCTCGTTCGCGCGCAACCCGGTCGGGCACGCCGCTGCGATGGGCGCCTCGTTCCCGCGGCTGGTGAAGCTCGGGCCGACGATGATGGGGCCGATGCCCTGGGACACGAGCGATGCGCGCCGCGCGCAATGGGCGGCGGGGCTCGCGCGCGCGCTCGCGAGCCTGGGCGACGACGTGGTCGCCGAGCGCCTGCGGCTCATCGCTTCCGAGGACGTGAGCGAGCAACTGCAGGGCTTGCGAATCCCTACCGTCGTGGTGCACTTCGACGCCGATGCGGTGATCGGAGAGAGAGCGCGCGCGCACCTCGAGTCGGCGTGCCGCAATCCCCGGGTGGTGCGCCTCGAGGGGCCGCACTTTGCGCTGGCCACCCGACCCCTGGAGTGCGCCGCGGCCATCACCGCGAGCCTCGCGTGATCTACCTCGCCTCGCGCAGCCCGCGCCGACGCGAGCTCCTCACCCAGATGGGCGTGAAGTTCGAGCACCTGCTATTCCGGGGAGGCGCGCGCCAGGACGCCGATGCCGACGAGGCGGTGCAGGCCGGGGAGCATCCCGACGCCTACGTACGCCGCGTAACGCTGATGAAGGCCGACGCCGCATGGGAGCGGGTGGTGACGCGCCACGGCCTGCAAAGGAAACCGATCCTCGCCGCCGACACCACGGTGGCGCTGGGCCTGGAGATCCTGGGCAAGCCCCGCGACCGCGCGGACGCCGAGCGCATCCTCACGATCCTCTCGGGGACGCAGCACCGAGTCCTGACCGCCGTGGCCGTGCAGTTCGAGGGCCGGGTCGAGATGGCGGTGAGCGAATCACTGGTCACTTTCGCCGCTTTGGACGCCGCCCGAATCACCGCCTACGTGGCCTCGGGGGAGCCTTTCGACAAGGCCGGCGCCTATGGCATCCAGGGCCGCGCCGGCGCTTTCGTCTCACACCTGGAAGGCAGCTACAGCGGGGTGATGGGATTGCCGCTTTACGAGACGGCCAACCTCCTGCGACTATTCGGGGTAATGGTCCCGTAGCACGGGGACCCACCGCTTTGAATAACAGGGAATCACGGCCCAAAGGCTGTGAGCCCGATGAACGAGCAAATCCTGATTAACGTCACGCCGCAGGAGACGCGGGTGGCGGTGACCGAGCAGGGCGCGGTGCAGGAGCTGCACATCGAGCGAAGCTCGAGCCGCGGGCTGGTCGGAAACGTATACCTCGGGCGTGTCTGCCGCGTGCTTCCCGGCATGCAGTCGGCATTCGTCGAGATCGGGCTGCCGCGCGCCGCCTTCCTGCACGTGGCCGACATCTGGGGTGCGCGCACCGCCGAGGGCGGCGAGCGCCCGATCGAGAGGATCCTCACCGAGGGCCAGACGCTGCTGGTTCAAGTGGTCAAGGATCCCATCGGCAGCAAGGGTGCGCGCCTATCGACCCAGGTCTCGATCGCCGGGCGCCTGCTGGTCTACCTGCCGCAGGATCCCCACATCGGCATCTCGCAACGGATCGAGGACGAAGCCGAGCGCGAGCACCTGCGCGAGAAGGTGCAATCGCTCATTCCCGAGGGCGAGGCCGGCGGCTTCATCGTGCGCACCGTGGCCGAGGCGGCGACCGATGCCGAGCTCAGCTCGGATATCGAGTACCTGGTCACGCTCTGGAAGCAGATCAAGATCGCCGCGCAGAGCGCGGCGCCGCAGGCGCTGCTCTACCAGGACCTGTCGCTTGCCGCCCGCGTGCTGCGCGACCTGGTCGGCGATTCGACCGAGCGCATCATCGTGGACTCCCGCGAGACGTTCGCGAAGGTGCGCGAGTTCGCCTCGCGCTACACCCGCGCCGCGCTGCCGATCCTCGAGCACTACACCGGCGAGCGGCCGCTGTTCGATCTCTTCGGCGTCGAGGAGGAGATCGAGCGGGCGCTGGCCCGCCGCGTGGACCTGAAGAGCGGCGGCTATGTGATCATCGACCAGACCGAGGCGCTCACCACCGTCGACGTGAATACCGGCGGATTCGTCTCCGGGCGCTCCTTCGACGACACCATCTTCAAGACCAACCTGGAAGCGGCCCAGGCGATCGCGCGCCAGCTACGCCTGCGAAACTTGGGCGGCATCATCGTGGTGGACTTCATCGACATGGAGAACCAGGATCACCGCGACGCCGTCCTCGCGGAATTCCGCAAGGCGCTCTCGCGCGACCGCACGCGCGTCACGGTAAACGGTTTCTCGCAGCTGGGCCTGGTGGAGATGACGCGCAAGCGCACGCGCGAGTCGCTCGCCCACGTGCTGTGCGAGCCGTGCCCGGTGTGCGAGGCGCGCGGGGAGCTAAAGGCCCCGCAGACCATCTGCTACGAGATCCTGCGCGAGATCCTCAGGGCCGACCGCCAGTTCAGCGCCAAGGAATACCGCATCCTCGCCGCGCAGAAGGTGATCGACCTTTTCCTCGACGAGGAAGCGACCAGCCTCACGCAGCTGGGCGACTTCATCGGCAAGCCGATCTCGATGCAGGTCGAGAACGCCTACACGCAGGAGCAGTACGACGTGATCCTGGTGTAGCTATTTCTGGGGGATGTTCTGCAGGATGCGCCGGGCTTCCTCGAGGCGCCAGATGGAATCGTCGATGCGCTGGGTGGTCTCGGGGTCCGTCGAGGGGGCGAGCGGGCCGGAGGGGGCCTGCACGTCGAGCTTCTGGGTGGACTCCGGCTTCGGCGCGGCATCGATCTTCTGCGTGCTCTCGGGCCGGAAGCCGGCGTCGGGCGGCTTGATGCGCTGGGTACGCTCCATGTTCTCCATCGACATCTGGGTGCGTTCCATGTCCTCCGAGGACATTTTCGGAGTGCGTTCCATGTCCTCGGCGGTCATCTTCTGGGTGCGATCGGCGCCCAGGGGCAGCTTTTGAGTCTGCTCCGGGCCCGCGTGCATCTTCTGCGTGGCCATGGGCTCGTAGGCCGGGGGCGCGGCGGCGGGCGCGGGCGCTGTCTTGGGCGTGCCGATTCCCGCCATCTGCGCCATGAGGTCGTCGGAGACGAGCGGCTCGGCGGCCTTCGGGGGCTGCGGCGCGGCCGCCGGCTTCGGCGGGGGACGGTCGAACGCGGCGAGCTTCGTGGTCTGCATCATCTCGGCGGGGACCGCCGGCTCACGCGGCTGCGGCGCGGGCGCGTCGGTGTCGAGCGAAGAGGCGGCAGCGTGGGCGCTCACGCGGGCGATCAGGCCCTCGATCATCTCGCGCTGCTTGCGCAGGCTCCCCTCCGCGGACTTGAGGATCGCCATCTGCTCGTTGATCGAGGTGGTCTTCTCGTTGATCTTGGCGAGGTTGTCGAGGCGCGATTGCAGCTGCGCCTTGTGGTCCTTGATCTGGACCTCGAGGGGCAGCGTCACCGCCTGCATCCATCGTTCGGCCTGGTTCTTCGCGTCGACGAAGTTCGCGCGCGCCGCCTTCACCAGCGTGCCGTAGAAATTCTTGACGACGAAGTGCTTTTCCTTGACGACCACGTTAACCGGGTCCTTCACGAACGCCTCGGTCTGCATCACCAGCAGCTGCAGCTTGGTGCGGTGCGGGTCCAGGTCGAGGGAGGGAATGGTCATCCGCTGGAAGCCGAACTTCTCGATGAAGGTGTTGTAGACGCCCTGCATCAGCTTCTTGATGTCTTCGGAGCCGGCGAAGACGCGCTCGAAGTCCGAGCTCATGTCCTTCACCAGGGAGTTCATGCCGCGCTGCAGGGTGATGGTGGTCCAGGAATCCTCGATCGCCTGCGCGCTCTTGGCGAGCGCAACGTCGAGCTTCTGGCCGTTCAGCTGGTCCATGAGCGCGGAGCGCTTCTTGCCGAACGCGGCGTGGTTGACCTTGTACTCGGCGAGCGCCGCGTTGTACGCGTTCTTCTCGGCGGTGATCTTCGCCCACAGCTTGGTCACCACCTCGCGGCTCTTGCCGACGAGCCCGTTCAGCTCCGCGATCTCGGCCTGGTTGGCCTGCTGGCGTTTCGCGATCGATGCGCGCGAGGAGTTCATCATCCCGCCGATCTCGTTCACCACCGCCTTGCACAGGATCTGGCGCTTCATCGGCACGATCTCGTCGGCGAGGAATTTCTCCAGCACGTCGATGCCGCTTTTCTTCACCAGCCCGGCGTCCTCGCGGATCTTGCCGAGCAGGCCCTTCTGCGCGGAAATGGCGAAGATGCGCTCCCGTGGGAGGTGCAGGTGCTGCGCGGTCGTGTCGACCATCCGCGCCACTGCCTTCTCGATCTCGGCGGGCGTCTTAAGCTCGTCCCACATGAGGTCGACCTTGTTCAGCACCGCAAGCTTCTGCGGCAGGCCCGGCTTCACGTAGCGGTCCCAGATCTCGAGGTCGCTCTTGGTCACGCCGGTGTCGATCGACAGCAGGAAGAGGATCGCGTGGGCGTTGGGAATGGTGTTGATCGTGAGCTCGGGCTCCATGCCGAGCGCGTTCAGGCCCGGCGTGTCGAGGATCGAGAGCCCGTTGGACAGGAGCGGGTGCGGGTAGTTGATCATGGCGTAGCGCCATGCCGGCACCTCCACCAGCTCTTCCTCGCCCGGCAGCTCGCCCTTCTCGTTCAGCATCGGGGCCAGGCCCAGCATGCGCGCCTCGAGCGCATACACCCGCTTGGTATCCGCCAGGGCCTTCAGGGCCTTCTTCATGTCGGCGGCGGAATTCACGTTCAGCCGCACCTTGCTCCACTCCACCGGCATGTTCTTCAACTGCGAAATCGATTCGTCGCGGTAGCGCGTCTCGACCGACAGCAGCTTGAGGTACGGCTCCTCCGACGGGTCGTGGAAGATCTCCGTCGGGCACATGGTGGTGCGGCCCACGTCGGACGGGAGCAGGCGCTCCTTGAAGCTGGAGAAGAAGAGCGCGTTGATGAGCTCGGACTTGCCGCGCGAGAACTCCGCGAGGAAGGCGAGCATCAGCCGGCCCTTGTTCAGGTTCTCGAGCAGGTCGTAGAAGCGGATCGACTGCTGGACGTCGAGCTGCGCGTTGGATTCGAGCCAATCGTGGTACGCGTGGACCGACTGGGTGAGATCCTCGCGCCAGCGGTTGTACCGGGCGATCTCGGTCTCGAAATGGGTCGTGGTGGCAGCGTCCATGCGCGTAACGGGCGATTCCCCGGGATGCTCTGAAAGCCAGTGTATCCGACTTTCGCCCAATTTATGAGTGACTTGGCGCACCTTTGGGCAACAAAAAAGCCGGCTGAAGGCCGGCTTTCTCGGGGGGCGGCGCGGCCGCTCAGGGCATGCTTGGGGCCTCGAGGCGGGCCCGGCGAAGGGTGGCGAATCCCGCCATGCGGGCACGCGGCCTCAGGCCCGAAACTCCCGGAACCGGCGAGCGGACCTCGACCGCCTCGAGCTCACGGGCGATCTGGAGGAACCGGTGGCGCCAGGTCAGGCGCCGTGCAGTGGTGATACGGATCTTCATGTTTCGCAGACTATCGGCAGGCTCGAAAATTTTCAGCTTCAATTTATACAATTGATGTGACGGATTTCTGACGGCGAGTGGTGAAACAGCACACAAAGATCAAGCGTAAGCGCGCGTCTGGGTGATGCTCTCCGCCACCGAGGCGGCGATGGAAATGAAGAAGGCGACGGTCACGAAGGTGAAGAAGGCGGTGATCATGATATGGCTCCCGGTGCGTGGTGCGTTGTCGATGAACGCACTCTAGGGAGCGGCGGGCACCCCCGCCAGCCGAAAGCGACGAACTGCGTATTTCGCGGCCCGAAGTGCCTAGAGAAGGGCCCTTTGCAGCATCCGTGCGGTCTCGGTTTCGAGCCAGGTGACCGGCAGCATCAGCACCAGCTGCAGGGCAATCAGCACCAGCACGGGGGTGATGTCCACCCCGCCGATGAGCGGCACCGCCTTCTGGAAGGGTTTCAGGAACGGTCGGGTCAGGGCGTGGAAGAACGGCGCCACCGGATGGTGCGGATTCACCCACGACAGGACCGCCTGGATGATGATCGCCCCGATGAAGACGTAGATCGAAAGCCGGATCAGCTTCACGAACGCGAGGAACAGCAGCACCGAGAGCGACGCCAGGTTCGGCGCGGCGCCGAGGAGGAGGAGCAGGAGCAGGAACTGCAGCAGGAACTCGAACGCGAAGGCCACGATGAGCGAGGCCCAGTCGAGGTTGAAGACCCCCGGCACGACGCGTCGCAGGGGCTTCACCGCCCAGTCGGTGAGCGCCATGGTGAACTGGGCGATGGGGTTGCGCGCCGAGGCCCGGAAGGCTTGCATCCAGAAGCGCACCAGCGCCGCCAGGATGAACAGGTGGAACAACGCATCCAGCACGAAGGCGATTGCCTGGGAAACCATGCCTAGTCCTTTCCGAGGGCGTCGCCCAGCTCGCGCGAGCGCTCGCTGGCAGCTTTCACCGCATCGATGAAATGCTGCCTGACGCCTGCCGCCTCGAGCACCTCGAGGGCACGCTCCGTGGTGCCGCCCTTGGAGGTCACCTGGGCGCGAAGCGTCGCGGGATCCTCGCCACGCTCGATGGCGAGCTTGGTCGCTCCCACGAAAGTCCAGAGGGCGAGCGAGCGCGAGGCGCCTTCCGCCAGTCCCAGGCTGCGGGCGGCCGTCTCGAGGGCCTCGATGGCATAGAACACATAGGCGGGACCGCTGCCGGAAACCGCGACCACTGCATCGAGATCGCCTTCCTCCTCGAACCAGAGCGTGGCCCCCACCGCGGCGAGCAGGTGCTGGGCAGCCGCGCGATCGGGTTCGCCCACGCCTGCTGGTGCATGCAAGCCGGTGATGCCGGCGTGGACCAGCGCAGGGGTATTGGGCATCGCCCGCACGATTCGCTTGCGCCCGCCGAGCCAGCGCGACAGGTCGGCGATGCGAATCCCCGCCGCGATGGTGATGAAGAGTGGATCTGCGATGGTGCCGGCAAGCTTCAGGGCAGCTTCGCGCATGTTCTGCGGCTTGACTGCCAGGATCACCACCTCGATGCCCGCCAGTTCCGGGCCTGGGGCCACCACTGCCCGCACGCCGTGCTCGGCAAGCAGCCGGAGGCGCGCCGACGGATCGGGCTCGATCACCAGGATATCCGTCGCCTTGGCAGCCTCTTTGGCGATCAGCCCGCCGATGATGGCCCGGGCCATGTTGCCCCCGCCCACGAATGCAATCTTCAAGTGCGTTTCTCCCTCTCCCTTGGGAGAGGGCCGGGGAGAGGGTCCCTGCGACGCTCCCCGAAAATTCCCGTCCCCACCCGCACCATCGTCGCCCCCTCGGCCACGGCGCTCTCGAAATCGTGGCTCATGCCCATGGACAATGTATCCAGCGCAATGCCGGCCGCCACCAGCTCGTCGCGTGCACGCCGCAGGAGGGCGAACTGCGCGCGCTGCTGCGCCACGTCCGCGGTGGGGCTCGCCATCCCCATGAGGCCGCGGAGCCGGAGGTTCGGCATCGCGGCCACTTCGCGGGCCAGCGCCAGGGCCTCACCGGGGCTCACCCCGCCCTTGGTCGCCTCGGCGCTGATATTCACCTGGAGGCACACGTTCAGGGAGCCCAGGGCGGCGGGACGCGCTTTCGACAGCGCCGCGGCCGCCTTCACGCGGTCTACCCCGTGCACCCAATCGAAGCGCTCGGCCACTTCGCGCGCCTTGTTGGTCTGCAGGTGCCCGATGAAATGCCATACGATGGGGGTGTCGGAAACTGCGGCGATTTTGGGAAGCGCTTCCTGCACGTAGCTCTCGCCAAAGTCACGGCAGCCGGCTTCGAAAGCAGCACGAATCGCCTCGGGTGGGTGTTGCTTGGACACGGCGACCACGGCGATCGCGCGGCTATCCCCTTGTAACGCCTCGGAAATGCGCCGTCGGATGGCTTGCAGGTTGGCGGCGATTGTGGACATAATCGAATCGTCTTTTCGAGGCGCATTCTACATCCACGACCCGCGGCTCGACCCGCGGCGCCTCACCCCTCAGGGATAAAACATGGATATCGCAGAACTTCTCGCCTTTTCGGTCAAGAACAAGGCCTCCGACCTGCACCTCTCGGCCGGGCTGCCGCCGATGATCCGCGTCCACGGCGACGTGAGGCGAATCAACGTGCCCAACCTCGAGCATAAGGACGTGCACGGGATGGTCTACGACATCATGAACGACTCCCAGCGCAAGATTTACGAGGAGACGCTCGAAGTCGACTTCTCCTTCGAAATTCCCAACCTCGCCCGGTTCCGCGTCAACGCCTTCAACCAGAACCGGGGGGCGGGCGCGGTCTTCCGCACGATTCCCTCGAAGGTGCTCACCCTCGAGCAGCTGAACGCGCCCAAGATCTTCGCCGAGATTGCCAAGTATCCCCGGGGCCTGGTGCTGGTCACCGGCCCGACCGGCTCGGGCAAGTCCACCACGCTCGCGGCCATGGTCAACGACGTGAACGAGAACGAGTACGGCCATATCCTCACGGTCGAGGACCCGATCGAGTTCGTGCACGAGGCGAAGAAGTGCCTGATCAACCAGCGCGAGGTCGGCCCGCACACCCTCTCGTTCGCCAATGCGCTGCGCAGCGCGTTGCGCGAGGACCCGGACATCATCCTCGTGGGCGAGATGCGCGACCTCACGACCATCGCGCTGGCGATGACCGCGGCGGAAACGGGCCACCTGGTGTTCGGAACGCTGCATACGTCGTCCGCGGCCAAGACCGTGGACCGCATCATCGACGTGTTCCCCGCGGCGGAAAAGGAGATGATTCGCGCGATGCTGTCGGAGTCGCTGCGCGCGGTGATCTCGCAGACGCTTTGCAAGACCAAGGACGGGACGGGACGCGTGGCGGCGCACGAGATCATGATCGGCACACCCGCAATCCGCAACCTGATCCGCGAGGCGAAAGTCGCGCAAATGTATTCGTCCATCCAGACCGGCGGCGGCCTGGGCATGCAGACCCTCGACCAGAACCTCACGGACCTGGTCAAGCGCAACCTCGTCTCGATGCCCGAAGCGCGCTCGAAGGCGGCCAATAAGGACGCGTTCGTCGGCGCCTAACGCCGTCCGAGCCCCACTCAAGGAGCCCAAATGGAACGCGAACAGAGTCTGAAATTCATGCAGGACCTGCTGCGCGCGCTGATCGCGCGCAAGGGCTCGGACCTCTTCATTACCGCGGGCTTCCCGCCGGCGATGAAGGTCGACGGGAAGGTGACCCCGGTGTCGCAGCAGAGCCTGTCGCCGATCCACTCGCAGGAGCTGGCGCGCTCGATCATGACCGACAAGCAGGCGGCCGAGTTCGAGGCCACCAACGAGTGCAACTTTGCCATCAGCCCCTCGGGCATCGGGCGCTTCCGCGTGAACGCCTTCGTGCAACAGGGCCGCGTGGGCCTGGTGCTGCGCACCATCACCACCAACATCCCGAAGTTCGACGAGCTGGGGCTGCCGCATGTGCTCAAGGACGTCGCGATGACCAAGCGCGGGCTCGTGATCTTCGTGGGCGGCACCGGCTCGGGCAAGTCGACCTCGCTCGCCGCGATGATCGGCCACCGCAACGAGAACAGCTACGGGCACATCATCACCATCGAGGACCCGGTCGAATACGTCCACGAGCACAACAACTGCATCATCACGCAGCGCGAAGTGGGCGTGGACACCGACAACTGGTTCAACGCCCTCAAGAACACGCTGCGCCAGGCGCCGGACGTGATCCTCATCGGCGAGATCCGCGAGAGGGAGACGATGGAGTACGGCATCGCCTTCGCGGAGACCGGCCACCTGTGCATGTCGACATTGCACGCAAACTCCACCAACCAGGCGCTCGACCGGATCATCAACTTCTTCCCCGAGGAACGCCGCCAGCAGTTGCTAATGGACCTGTCGCTCAACCTGAAGGCAATCATCTCCCAGCGCCTGATTCCCAAGAAGGGCTCCAAGGGGCGCGCGGCGGCCATCGAGATCATGCTCAACTCGCCGCTCATGTCGGACCTGATCTTCAAGGGCGAGGTGCACGAGATGAAGGCCCTCATCGGGCGCTCACGCGAGCTCGGCATGCAGACCTTCGACCAGGCGCTATTCGACCTCTTCGAGGCCGACGCGATCACCTACGAGGATGCTTTGCGGAATGCGGATTCCGTGAACGACTTGAGGCTCAGGATCAAGCTGGAGAGCAAGAACGCGAAGAACCGCGACCTGGGTTCCGGGCTCGAGCACCTCGAGATCGTCAAGTGACCGCGCGGTAACTCGCGCGGTCATCCCCGAGGTGTCGGGGATCCAATTCCCGCGTCATCCCCGAGTCGTCGGGGATCCAATCTTAAAGGCCCGCTCTCTTGGCGGGCTCTTCTTTTTAGCGCTCCATTCCCAAGCGGCGCGCGATCGCCTGGAGCCGGTCTCGATCATTCGTGAACTATGCACGCCAACTGTAGGACTCGTCCGACGCCGGTATCAGACGACTCCTAACCCGGTTCCGTGTCCGTCCGACTTCCCCGCTACCCCCGCCTCTTCAATATGGACGGACGACTTAAGGGGAACTGGCCATGAACAAATTGATCGCAATAGGCCTCGCCTGCTGCCTGCCAACCGGCCTCGCCGCGGAAGATCCTGCCGAAGCAGAAGCCGCCGTGGGTACGGTGAGCGTCCTTGTGATCGAGGAGTCTTCGCCGATCGCCCGCGATGTGGTCTGCGCCCGCAGCGCCTCCGACAAGGCAGGTACTGATTGCATGGCCGTACACCGTGCTGTATTGACCGCTCGCGTGCAGAAAGTTTCCGCCCGGGAACGCGGCCGGTGGATGTAAGTCAACAATAAAGACCCACAGGAGAAAGCCAATGAACAGCGAGCAGATTCACGGTCACCTTCGCGCCGCCAAAGGCTGGGCCCTCGAAAGCTGGGGTCGTGTTACCGACGATCCGTGGCTGCGTATCGCCGGCCGTCGCGAGCAGCTACTCGGTCGTCTTGAAGCCTCCTTCGCCGAATCCCGCAGGCTTGCCGAAGCGGGTTTCCCGGTCCGTAGCGCCCCGATTCGGGAGCGCCGCACCACTCGCTAGGCTTTGCCCGAGGCGCGACCCGCGCCCGGGCTACTTGGCGCCCTGGAGGAGGTCCGCCAGCTCGTCGGCGTGTTTCTCTTCCGTTGCCAGAATCCCTTCCAGGATTCCCCGCGTCGTCGGATCATCGTCACCCACGTACAGGATCATCTCGCGATAGCTGTCGATCGCGATGCGCTCGGCCACCAGGTTTTCGCGGATCGCCTCCTGCAGCGTCTTGCCGGTACGATATTCAGCGTGGCTGCGCGCGGTGAGGCCGCTCGGGTCGAACTTGGGCTCCCCTCCCAATTGCACGATTCGCTCGGCAAGCTCGTCGGCGTGTCCCAGTTCCTCGTTCGAGTGCTCCAGGAACTCGTCGGCCGCCGCTCTGGAGGCGACGCCCCGGGCGACGAAGTGGTCATGTCGATAGCGCAGCACGCAAACCAGCTCGGTCGCCAGCGCCTCGTTCAGCAACTCGATCACCTTTTCGCGGTTGCCGACGTAATTCTCCGTCACCGCCCCCTCCTCGATGTGGCGACGGGCCTGCTCCCGCAGCGTCTTCACGTCGGTCAGCGGCGGTTTATTCGGGTTTTGGGATTGGGGAAGCGCGCTCATGTGGTCTCCTAGGGGATCCTTGAGAAGACCGTCGCGACTGCGGCGCGTTCCCTGACTGGGCGGTCAGGCGGCCGGGACGGCCGCCAGCCTCGAGCCGCCCATCCGCAGCAGCTCGGCAAGAATGCGCTTGGTGAGCCCTTCCTCGGGGAGGAGCGCGCTGGGGGCGGCGAAATGGAAGCCCTGCAGGAGGTCCGCTCCGGAATCGAGCGCAAGGAGCGCTTCGGACGCGCTCTCGATGCCCTCGATGGCGACGTCGGCGCCCGCCTCGTGCAACAGCTCGATGATCGACGGCAGCATGAGGCGCGCCTTGCGATCGCCGACCGCGGCGGTGAGCACCGAGCGGTCGATCTTCACCACGTCGGGACGAAGCGCCACGATGCGGTCGAAATTGGAGCGCCCGATGCCGAAATCGTCCATGGCAATAGTGGCGCCCAGGGCGCGGTAGGCCACGACCGCCTCGCGCAGGAGCCCCTCGTCGGCACACGTGCCCTCGAGAATTTCCACGCAGAGGCGTTCCGGCGCCATGCCGTAGAAGCGGACCAGCTCGGCAAAGTCGGCGGTAGAGCCGGCCTCCCTGACCGCGGCCTCCGGGTGCACATTGATGTAAAGGGTGCGATCGCCCGGATCCACGGTGGCGAACTTGCGCAAGTGCATCGCCCGGCAGATCCAGTCGAGCAGGATGCCGTCGCCGTCCTCGAAGGCTCGTGCGAACAGACGCTCCGGGCGGATCGGCCCGCCCGCGGAATCGTGGGCGCGGATGAGGGCCTCGAATCCGATGCATCCGGCCTTGCGCACCGAATAGATCGGCTGGAAATGCGACGCCAGGGAGACGCCCTGCCACTGCAGCGCGCCCCCACGGCTGGCGCGGACGAGGTCCTCGGCGATGCGCGACAACGAATGAACCACGAAACTCCCGTTCTGGATCTCCCCGCTCGAAGCGGCTCAACAACGACTCTGGGGGGCGTAGATTACGGTCGCGTTACGGGGTGGTTGCAACTGAAATGAAAACCGGGGACAGACCACGGTTTCCGAGCGGGAGTCCGCTCCCGCGGCCAGCGGAAACCGTGGTCTGTCCCCGGTTTTCATTTCTTGGCGAAGAAGGACGCGAGGATCTCGGCGATCTCGCTCATGCGGTACGGCTTCTTGAGAACGCGGTTCACGCCGGCAGCGAGCGCGCGCGCCTCGAAACCCGAGCCGCCGTAGCCGCTCGCGATGAGGATCGGGAGGGTGGGATTGATGCGGCGCAGCTCGAGGGCGAGCTGGGTGCCGGTGACCACCGGCATCACCTCATCGCTCACCACCGCTTCGAAGCGCCGCGGCTCGGCGCGCACCGCGTCCAGCGCCTCGCGGCCATTGCGGTAACCGACCGGCTCGTAGCCCAGCGAGGCGAGCATCTCTTCCAGGGCGGCGAGCACTTCGGGCTCGTCGTCCACGGCGAGCACCGCCTGGCCGTGCCCGCGCGGCAGCTCGTCGCGACGCGTCTCGACCGGCCCGATCTCCGCCTGGATTTGCGGCATCCACACGGTGAAGGACGTGCCCCGGCCGAGCTCGCTCGCAACCTCGATGAACCCGTGGTGCTCTACCACCACCGAGTGCACCAGTGCGAGCCCCAGGCCGGTTCCCCGCCCCGCGGGCTTGGTGGTGAAGAACGGCTCGAAGATCCGGTCGATGACCTCCGGTGCGATGCCGTGGCCCGAGTCCGTCACGACGAGGCGCACGTACTCCCCGGGCGGAATCTCCCCGGTGCGCACGAGGCGCGGCTCGGCGAGGTTCTCCTTGGCGAGCGTGACTTCGAGCGTTCCGGTCTCGCCCATGGCGTGGATCGCGTTGGTGCAAAGATTCATGAGCAGCTGGTGCAACCGCGTGGGATCCCCGAGGACCGCGGCCTCGTCGGCCTCGGCGGTGAAGCGCACCTCGATGGTCCGGGCCGAGGAGCCGCGCACCAGGTCGCACGCCTCGCGGACGATGGGAGCGACGATCACGGGGATCTTCTCGGCGCCCTCCGCCCGGCTGTAGGAAAGGATCTGGGTGACCAGCGCCTTGGCGCGGTTGCCCGCGTCCATGATGGTGTCGATGTAGCGCTTGAGGTCGCCGTCGCGGGCCTTCTGCTGCGCGAGCTCGCCGTAGCCGAGGATCGCACCGAGGATGTTGTTGAAGTCGTGCGCGATGCCGCCGGCGAGGTGGCCGACCGCCTGCATCTTCTCGGCCTGCTTGAGCTGCGCCTCGAGCCGCAGGCGCTCCTCTTCCGCGCGCACCTTCTCGGAAACGTCCTTCACGAAACCGATCACGCGGCGGCCCGCCTTTCCCTGGCTTGGGTCGGCGACCAGGTACGCGTTCACGCCGAGGGTGGTGTAATCGCCCTCGTCGTCGCGCAGGCGGTACTCCATCGCGATGTGCGAGATCTCGCCCTCGAGGAGCTGGCGGCGCAGTCCCTTCAGCCGGATGCGGTCGTCGGGGTGCACGCGCTCCATCCACTGCCGGACGGTGGCCACGTTCTCGCGGTCGGTGCCGATGACCGAGCGCGTGTCGCCGTCCCAGACCACCTCGCCGCTGACTGGATCGAAATCGTAAAGCAGGCTCTGGCTCGCGCGAATCACGCGCTCGTGGCGGTAGCGCCACTCCTCGGTTTCGCGCCCGGCCTCCTCGCGCTCGACGTGAAGCGCCGCGGAGAAGAGCGTCATGATGATGATCGTGAGGAGATAGAACTGCAGGTGCAGGAGCGATTTGACGTTCGGCGCGCCACCGGGCGCAAGCAGCTCGTAGCCATGGCCGGTGTTCCAGTAGCAGATGAGCCCGAAGATCGTGAGGCCGAGGGTCGCCGCACGCAGCCCGAAGCGCAGCGCGGCCCAGATGAGGAATGGCGCGCACAGGTAGGCGAGCGGCGGTATGAAACCGTCGCCCTGCGGGCGCGCGGCGAACGCGTAGGCGGTCGTGGCCATGAGCCCCGCATAGAGCATCGCGAGCTCCGGCAGGCGCGAGCGGGCCTGCGCGAGCGCCTGCTTGTAGCCGCGGCGGTTCCACGCGAGGATCAGCGGCGCCGTGAGCAGCATGCCGAGGAAGGTCGAGATGAACGCGACCGACCACTGCTCGCGAAACGGCGCGTCCCAGCGCAGGTACGAGTACGCCCCGTCGAGGATCGCCATCGCCGCCACCAGCGGCACCATGCCGATCAGGAACGCCGCAAGGCCCTTCACCGTGTCGACCTGCACGCGCGGCCCGGCCAGGCGCATCAGCCCAGCCGCGACGAATAGCGGCTGTGCCACGTTGACCGCGGCGGTGGCGGCGATCGAGCGCCAGGTCGCGCCCATTGCCACGCCCACGGCGAGGGCCGCCACCAGGATCAGCCCGAGATAGACCGGCCAGCGCCGCACCGGCGCCACCAGCAGCACGCCGAGCGCCAGGCCGTGGGCCGGCCAGATGAACATGGGAAGTCGCTGGTGCAGCGGCAGGCTCGCTGCATAGGCTGCGAGAATGAGATAAAGCAGCCCGAAAGCCACATAGGCGAAGGCTTGGCGAACCGAGCTCGAATCCAGGTCGAATGACGAGGTAGTGGCGTTCATCGAATTCCGCCTACGGATTCTACGGCCTTTCAGCGTTAAAATGCCCCAAAGGACAACTGAGAACGCACCCCTTGGAAGCCCATATCCTCGTCGTCGATGACGACGTCGCGATCCGCGAGCTCATCAAGGAGTACCTCACCGAGAACGACTTCAAGGTCTCGGTGGCCGAGACCGGCGCCGACATGGACCGGGTGCTCGCCATCGAGATCGTGGATCTCGTGATCCTCGACCTGAAGCTTCCCGACGAGGATGGGCTGGCGATCGCGCGCCGTTTGCGCGAGTCGCTGGACCTGCCGATCATCATCCTCACCGGCCGCAAGGAAGAGGTCGACCGCGTCATGGGCCTGGAGCTGGGCGCCGACGACTACGTGACCAAGCCGTTCAGCCAGCGTGAGCTGCTCGCGCGCATCAAGGCGGTCCTGCGTCGCACCGAGGGCAAGCGGGCATCGCGCCGCGGGGAGAGCGTGCGCGCCTTCCGCTTCGCCGGCTGGGAGCTCAATACGGGCACCCGCAAGCTGCGCGCCCCCGACGCCCGCAACGTCGACCTCACCAACAGCGAGTACGCCCTGCTGGTCGCGTTCCTGAAGGCGCCCGGGCGCATCCTCACGCGCGACCAGCTGCTCGAGTCGAGCCGCCTGCACGACGACATCTACGACCGCTCGATCGACGTCCAGATCCTCAGGCTGCGGCGCAAGATCGAGGAAAGCCCGAACCAACCCACCCTCATCCGCACCGAGCGCGGCGCCGGGTATTACCTCGACACCGCGGTCGAAACCGTCTAGTTGATTCCGCTGCCGTCGCTGCGCTTCTCGTTTAGCCCGCGACTCTGGGCGAGCCTGAAGGGATATCGGCGCGACGACTTCACCGCCGACCTGGGCTCGGGCGTCACCGTGGCACTGGTGGCGCTGCCGCTGGCGATCGCGTTCGGCATCGCCTCGGGCGTGCGCCCCGACCAGGGGATCGTGGCCGCGATCGTGGGCGGCTTCATCGTGTCGCTCCTGGGCGGATCCAAGGTGCAGATCGCGGGGCCCGCGGGAGCCTTCGTCGCGATGCTCTACGGAATCACCGAGAAGTACGGCGTCGCGAACCTGTTGATCGCGACCATGATGGCCGGCGTGATGCTCTTCGCGCTGGGTGCGTTCCGGCTGGGCACCCTGATCCGCTTCATCCCGGTGGCGATCGTGATCGGCTTCACCACCGGCATCGCCGCGATCATCGCCCTGTCACAGGTGCCCGACCTGCTCGGGCTCACGACCGGGAAGATGCCGTCCAATTTCTTTTCTCAGGTGGCGGTGCTCGGCGCGAGCCTGCACACCGTCAACTGGCTCGCGCTCACGATCGCCTTGCTTTGCCTGCTGCTGATCCTGCTCTGGCCCGCGCCGCAGTCAGCCAAAGTCGGCAACTGGCGCTTCCTCACGGCCAAGCTGCCGAGCACCGTGGTTGCACTTGCGCTGGCGGCATTCGCCGTCTGGGCCCTGGCCCTGCGCGTGGAGACTATCAGCACGCGCTTCGGCGAGCTCCCGCGCGGGTTGCCCGCGCCAGCGCTGCCGAATTTCGACTGGGCCACGGCGCAGAACCTCCTCGGGCCCGCGATCGCGATCGCGCTTCTCGGGGCAATCGAGTCGCTACTGTGCGCGCGAGTGGCCGACGGGTTGATCGGCGATCGTCACGACCCCAATCAGGAGCTCATGGCCCAGGGGCTTGCGAACGTGGCCTCGCCGCTCTTCGGCGGCATCGCCGTCACCGGGACGATCGCCCGCACCATGACCAATGTGAAGAGCGGCGCGCGCTCCCCGGTGGCCGGGATCGTGCACTCGGTCACGCTCCTGGTGGTGATCCTGGCGCTGGCTCCTCTCGCAGGCCACATCCCGCTCGCGGCACTCGCGGCCGTCCTCCTCTGGGTGGCGTTCAACATGGTGCCGTGGCGCGAGCTGCGCGAGCTGCGGCGCTTCTCGATGTTCTACCGGTCGATCCTGCTGTCGACCCTGCTGCTCACGGTGATCTTCGACCTCACCGTCGCGATCGAGGTGGGGCTGGTGATGTCGAGCCTGTTTTTCATCTACCGCATCTCGTCGCTCACGCGAGTGGAGCCCCGCGACCTCGGTGCCGGCGCGCGGCTTCCCGATGGACGCACGCTCGGCGTGTGGGAGCTGTTCGGTTCGTTCTTCTTCGGCTCGGTCACCAAGCTGGAGGCGCTGGCGGATCCCTCGCGGGCGCTGCCGGACATCGTGATCCTCGAGATGCACAAGGTGATCAACATCGACACCACGGCGCTCGACGCGCTCGAAGCGCTGCATGCGAGCCTCAAGCGGCGTGGCGGCAGGCTGATCCTCGCGGACCTGAACGAGCAGCCCCTGGGGCTGCTCAAGCGCTCCGGTGCGATCGACGACATCGGGGCGGATAACATTCTTCCAAGCCTCGATGCCGCGATGCAGGCAGCAGCCCGCGGCTGATCCCAGGAGGCGCTCGGCCACCGGCGGACTTCTCGACGCGGCCGGTGCTCAGGGGCGCGCGAAGAGCGCATCGTCGAGCGCGACGTTCACCTCGAGGCGCGTGAGCATCGCGCGCCTCTTGCCGCCGTCGCGCGTGACCCACACGGGATGCCGGATACCCGCCTTCTCATGCACCCACGGGCCGAAGATCGAGCCGGTTTCGTCGTCGTGGGCGCCGTACAAATAGGGCTGTCCGCTCCGGTCGAGCGCGTACCAGGCGATGCGGACCCCGGCCTCGTGCACCTCGAGGGTCGTCATGGTTGCATTGGGTGGCATTGCTCATCATAGACAGCGACTGCATGCAATGCCAAGTACAGTGCACGGGTGAAGTCCTTCGCGCTCGTGCTGCTGCTGGCGCTCCTCTGGGGCGCCTCGTACCCGCTGCTCAAGGTCGCGGTCGACACCTTGCCCCCGCTGACCGTAGTGGCGATTCGCTCGCTCGTCGGCGGCCTGATCCTGCTCGCGGCGCTGGGACCGCGCGTGAGGCTGCTGGGCCAGGTGAGCACCGGCAGCTCGCTTCGCGCGCTCTCGGTCCAGTCGGCCTTCAACTGCGTGATCCCGTGGATCCTGATTGCGTGGGCGATACCGTCGCTCGACGCCGGCCTGGCTGCGATCCTCAACTCGCTCTCGCCGATCTTCATTTTCCTGCTCACCGCTTTTGTCACGCGCCACGAGCCGGTGACACGCCGCAAGTTCGCCGGCGTAGTGCTGGGGCTGGCCGGCGTCGTCACGATCGTGGGAGTGGATGCGCTCGCGGGAGTGGGCACTAAAACGCTTGCGGAGCTCGCCTGCGTGGCGGGCGCGTTCTCGTACGCCGTCGCGGGCGTGATCGGCGTGCGCTTCGCGCGCGTGACCCCGCTCGTTCCGGCCGCGGGCACGACGCTGATCGCGGCTGCCGTGCTGGTGCCGCTCGCGCTCATGTTCGAGCAGCCGTGGACCCTGCGACCGTCAATGCCTTCGGTCGTCGCGGTGCTCGCCGCGGCGGTGTTCTCGACGGGACTCGCGATGGTGGTCTACTTCCGCCTGCTCGCCACCGTGGGCTCGATTGCGATGTCGAGCCAGGCGTACCTGCGCATCCTGGTGGGCGTGGGCCTCGGCATGGCTTTCCTCGGCGAGACGCCGACGCCGCACGCGCTCGTGGGTCTGGGACTCGTGGTGGCGGGCGTGGTCGCGATGACCTGGCCGGTGAGGCGAATCTAGGACTCGAGCAACGCCACCGTTCCCAGCCCGCCGTCGGCGCAGATCGACACCACGGCGCGCTTGCCCGGCCCCATTGCCGCAAGCTCCTTCACCGCCTGCGACAGGATGCGCGCGCCGGTGGCACCAAACGGATGACCGATGGCGACGCTGCCGCCGTTCGGATTGAGGCGCTCCCAGGGAAACCTCCCCAGCCGCGCGTCGATCCGAACCTTGTTGCGCAGGAAATCCTCGCTCTCGAGCGCCGCCACGTTGCACAGCACCTGCGCGGCGAACGCCTCGTGGATCTCCCACAGGTCGATCGCGTCGAGCGTGAGGCTGTTGCGCGCGAGCAGCCGCGGGATCGCATAGGCCGGCGCCATCAGCAATCCCTCGTGGAACACGTCGACAGCCGCCATCTCCCAGTCGACCAGCTTCGCGCGCGGGCGATCCGCCGGCAAACGGCCGAGTCCCGCATCGCTTGCAACCCAGATTGCTGCGGCGCCGTCGGTAAGCGGCGACGCGTTGCCCGCGGTGATCGTGCCCTTGCCGCTCGCGCGGTCGAAGGCGGGCTTGAGCGCGGCGAGCTTTTCCGCCGAGCTGTCCGCCCGCGGGACGCCGTCCCGCGCCATCCCCTCGACGGGCAGCACAAGGTCGTCGAAGAAGCCCGCCGCCAGCGCCAGCGCCGCGCGCTGGTGGCTTTGCAGTGCGATGCGGTCCTGCTCGGCGCGCACGATGTTCCACTGCTTCGCCATTTCCTCGCAGTGCTCGCCCATGCTCTTGCCCGTGGCGCGATTGGCCACGCTCGGCACGTGCAGCTTCACATCCGCCAAGCGCAACTCGCTGACGCGGTCGACGCGCTCGCCGAAACTGCGCGCCTGCGACATGCGCCGGATCCAGTCGGAAAGTCCCTGGCGCAATCCGATCTGCACGCGGCTCATGCTCTCCACGCCGCCGCACAACGCGACCGAGATGTCGTCGCGAAGCATTCCCGCCGCTTCGAACACCGCCGCTATGCTGGTGGAGCACGCGAGCACGGTCGAGAACGCGGGCGTCGATTGATCGAGGCCGGCCTCGATGAGCACCTCGCGCGCGATGTTGCTGTACCCCAAGTTGGGCGCGACGGTACCCCACACCATCAGGTCCGCGCGGTCGCCAGCCCGGAGCTGCGCCGCCATTGCCTTGGCCACGGGGGCGGAGAGCGCAACGGCGTCGAGGCTGCGCAGCGGCCCGTCGACGCGTGCGAAGGGGGTGCGAAGTCCGCTAACGAGCCACGGGGTCATCAGGCTCTCCGGGCACGCCTAGGCGGGGCTGTCCGAATCCTTCGCGGGCCCGCCAGCCGGGGCGCTTGAAAAACAAGTTGGTGATCATGCCACCGGGATCGTACTCGAGCTTCTTCCCGGGGTGCTTGGCCTGCCACTCTTCCATGAGGGAGCGCCCGGTGCGGTACCACTGCACCTTGAACGCATACGCCTTGAGGCTCGCCGCGCGCCACCCCTGGTCCCTGATCTCGGGCCAGAGCCGGTCGGCACGCTCGATGTTCGTCGTCCAGTCAAGCAGCCACATCTCGTGGCCGAGGATGTCGCCGAAGATGAAGAGGCGCCCGTCCCGGATCTCGAACTGAGTCGGGTCGGAGCTCATCTTCACCGCGTAGGGCGCGCCATTCGAGCAGAAGCCGCCGAATTGCGGCTCGAACTTCGCGGGCGCGGCGCGAAACGAATCGCGGTTCCCGGCCGAGGAGAAGTAGTAGGTGCGCCCCTCGTGTTGCGCCGCGAGCGTGTGCTTGCCGCGCACCGGCTTCGACTCGGTGAAATAGGCGACCGGATCGTAGCCCAGCAGCATGAGGCTCTCGCCGCGACTGGTGTCAATGGTCGCGTGCGTGGTCCCGCAACCGCCCAGAAGGGCGGCGATCGCCAGCAGCGCAAGAGCTCTCGCAAACGTCATTTCCATCCGGTGCCTCCGTGCTCGTGTTCGAATTGCTCGCGGTCGCGAGCAAATTGCTGCTCGAGCTCCTCGCGGCCGGCCTTGGCCGCCGCGAGGTAGCGCGTCTCGTCCTTGTAAACCTCGAGCTGCGACTCCACCGTGGCGAGATTATGGCGCCGGAAGGCGTCGGCCATCTCGCGAGCGCGGAAACGGTCGACGCCGAGCGCCTCCAGCACCGCGCGCCCGGCGCGCAGCGCCGACTCGAAGGTCTCGCGCTCGATCACCTCGACGCCGCGCAGCTTGAGCTCCAGGTAGTGCGACACGTTGCGCGCGCGGCTCACGATCGGAAGATCGGGGAAGTTGGCGCGCACCCGGTCCACCAGCGCGATGCTGTCCTCCACGCCGTCGATCGCGTTCACCAGGAGCCGCGCCTTGGCCGCTCCCGCGGCCTGCAGCAGGTCCAGGCGCGTCGCGTCGCCGTAGAACACGCGGTAGCCGAACTTGCGCAGCGACTCGACCTGGTCGGCATCGTGGTCGAGCACCACCGGGCGGATATCGTTGGCGAGCAGCAGCCGCCCCACGATCTGGCCAAAGCGACCGAAGCCCGCGATGATCACCGGCCCGGTCTCGTCGATCGTGTCGGGCTCGCGCCCGCGGTCGCGCCGCGCCTTCGAGCAGATGAGGCGGTCGTGGATGATCAGCATGAGGGGCGTGGCGGCCATCGAGAGCGCCACCGCGATGGTGAAGAGCGCCTCCCACTCGCGCGTGATGACGCCCGCCAACCACGCCGAGCCGAACACCACGAACGCGAACTCGCCGCCTTGCGCGAGCAGGAAGGCGAAGAGCCAACGCTGCGTGCCGGTAACCCCGATCACCCGTGCGGCGATCCACAGCATTCCCGTCTTGAGCGCGAGGAAGCCGACGAGCAGCAGCGCCACCATGCCGGGCCGGCTCGCGAGGAGTCCGAAGTCGATCGTCATCCCGACGGTGATGAAGAAGAGGCCCAGCAGCAGGCCTTTGAAGGGCTCGATGTCGGTCTCGAGCGCGTGGCGGAATTCGGAGTCGGCGAGCAGCACGCCCGCGAGGAAGGCACCGAGCGCCATCGACAGGCCCGCGAGTGACACCAGCTCGGCGATGCCGATCACCAGCAGCAACGCGAACGCGGTGAAGAGCT
>JALYSB010000184.1 GCA_030855025.1 Pseudomonadota bacterium | reverse complement strand
ACGTTCTCGATCATCGCGGTGTTCATTCCCGTGGCGTTCATGGGCGGGGGCGCGGGCGAATGGTTCCGGCCGTTCGCGCTCACGGTGGCGACCTCGGTGCTGGTGAGCCTCTTCATCTCGTTCACCCTCGACCCGATGCTGTCGGCCTATTGGGGCGACCCGGTGGGGTACGCCCAGCAGGAGAAGAAGGGCGTGAGCCGTGTGCTCGCGAAGTTCAACGCCTGGTTTGATCACCAGGCGGACCGCTACGGCAATGTGATCGCGTGGGCGCTTCACCACCGCAAGTGGATGGCCCTGATCGCGGCATTGAGCCTCGCGGCCGCAGTCGCCCTTCAGGCCACGGTCGGCGGCTCGAGCTTCCTGCCGGTGTCCGATGTGGGCACCGTGGCGATCGACGTGCGCACGCCCTCGTCGGCGAGCCTCGAGTACGCCAAGCTGAAAGTGGAAAAGGCGGCCGAGCTTGCACGCTCGATCCCCGAGACGAAGGCGACCAACAGCTCGGTGTTCGCGGGCGGCGGGCGTGTCTATGTGGACATCGGCAAGAGCACCCAGCGGGCCCGCTCGGCCGCCGACATCGCCATCGAGCTGCGCGCTCACCTGGCGCGGATCGTCGGCGCGGAATACACGGTGCTCGACGACATCAACAACGGCGTGAGGAAGCCGGTGCAGATCCAGTTCTCGGGGCCCGATTCGCGGCGCCTGATGGCGATTACCAGCGACTTCATGGAGAAGTTGAAGAAGGTGCCGGGCGCCGTCGACGTGGGGCTGTCGGAACAGGAGCCGAAGGACGAGCTCAAGATCGAGCTCGACCGCGGCCTCGCCAATTCGCTGGGCATTTCGGTGGGCGACGCCGCGCAGGCGCTGCGCGTGGCTTTTGCGGGAGTGGAGGTGGGCGACTGGGTCGATCCGACCGGAGAGTCGCGCGACGTCGCCGTGCGCCTGCATCCCGACGACCGCATCGACGCCTCCAACATCGAGCGCCTGCCGATCGCGGTCTCCGGCAGCAACATGATGGTGCCGCTCGACCAGATCGCGACCATCACCATGGGCAAGGGCCCGGCACGGATCCAGCACTCCGACGGCAAGCGGATGATCGCGGTTTCCGCCAACGCGCAGGGACGCTCGGCCGGCGAGGTCACCGCCGACGCGATGAAGATCGCGAAATTGATCGAGTTTCCCGACGGCTACGGGCTCGAGCTCGGCGGGGCGTCGCGCGAACAGAAGGAAGTGTTCTCCGAAATGGGGATCGCGTTGGTGATGGGCATCGCCCTCATGTACCTGGTGCTGGTGATGCAGTTCGGCTCGTTCACGGCGCCGCTGCCGGTGATGCTGTCGCTGCCGCTATCGCTCATCGGCGTGGTGCTGGCGCTGCTCGCCACCCGCGGCACCCTGAACCTCATGAGCTTCATCGGCGTGATCATGCTGATGGGGCTGGTGGCGAAGAACGCGATCCTGCTCCTCGATTGCGCGCGCAAGGAGGAGGCCAAGGGCGTGGGCCGCGAGGAGGCGCTGATGCACGCCGGGCGCGTGCGGCTGCGGCCCATCCTGATGACCACCTTCGCGCTCATCGCCGGCATGCTGCCGGTGGCCATCGGCCTGGGCGAGGGCGGCGAGTTCTACCGACCGATGGCGATCGCGATCATCGGCGGCACGATCACCTCGACCATCCTCACGCTGCTGGTGGTGCCGACCTTCTACGACTCGATCGAGATCGCGCGCGACCGCGCGCTCGCAAAATTCCACGCCCGCTCGGAGCGCTCGAACCCGTTCTACGCGTTCGTCGCGACGTTCTTCGAGGCGCTCCTCACCTTGTTCGGCGTGCGTGCCGCCTACCGCGCGGTCAAATCGATGCGTCGTGGCGGCGCGGTTGCGGCTGGTGAGGTGCGTGTCCAGTCGGGCGATTAGCGGGCCGCGTGCGCGGCTGAACGTGCGCTGGCGTACAGATCACGGACCCGGGGAGTACACTCCACGGCCTGATGGCTGACAAGACTTCCGAGCTCAAGGCGTTCGCCTTCCTAACCGTTGTAATGGCCCCGGCACTCGCCGGTTTCATCATTGCGACCTACGGCCTCGCCGTCTGGATCTACCAGATGTTCGCGGGCCCCCCGACCAGCTGATGGGCACGCCCGTGTCCCGGCGCGAGTTCCTGATCGGGAAAGTGGCGCCACCCGAGATCCACATCGCGAGCTGTGTCGCCTACGTGAAGCCCGAATGCGTCGCGGACGTGGTGCGGGCGATCACTTCGACCGCGCTCGCCGAGGTGCCGCGGCACGATTCGAGCGGTCACGTGGTCGTCCTCATCGAGAAGGGGAGCGCCTCGCAGGTGCTCGACGTGATCGACGCCATTCGCGCCCTCGACGGCGTGATTGCGGTGCACATCGCCTACCAGCACGCCGAGCCGGAATCCGATCTTGAGGAATTGCAATGAACTTCACCCGACGCGAATTCATCCGCAGCACTGCCGTGTCCGTGGCCGCCGCGGCCGCCGGCATGGCCGCCGCGCAGCCCGCCAGCAACGTGATCACCGATGCCGGCAAGTCGGGCGTGAAGTGGCACAAGGCGCCGTGCCGTTTCTGCGGCACCGGCTGTGGCGTCACCGTCGGCGTGAAGAACAACCGCGTCATCGCCACCCACGGCGACCCGCTGGCGGAGGTCAACCGGGGCCTGAACTGCGTGAAGGGCTATTTCCTCTCCAAGATCATGTATGGCGAGGACCGCCTGCAGAAGCCGATGCTGCGCATGAAGGACGGCAAGTACGCCAAGGAGGGCACGTTCACGCCGATCACCTGGGACCAGGCGTTCGACATCATGGCCGAGAAGGCGAAGGCAGCGCTGAAGGCCCGGGGCCCCTCGGCGGTCGCCATGTTCGGCTCGGGCCAGTGGACCATCTGGGAAGGTTATGCCGCCAACAAGCTGATGAAGGCGGGATTGCGCTCCAACAACATCGATCCCAATGCGCGCCATTGCATGGCCTCGGCCGCGGCGGGCTTCATGCGCACCTTCGGCATGGACGAGCCGATGGGCTGCTACGACGACATCGAGGCGGCGGACGCATTCGTGCTCTGGGGCTCGAACATGGCCGAGATGCACCCGATCCTGTGGACGCGGGTCACCGACCGCCGGCTGTCGCACCCGCACGTGAAGGTCGCCGTGCTGTCGGTCTTCGAGCACCGCTCGTTCGACCTGGCCGACGTGCCGATCATCTTCCATCCGCAGACCGACCTCGCGATCCTCAACTACATCGCCAACTACATCATCACGAGCAACAAGGTCAACGCGGATTTCGTGGCGAAGCACGTGACCTTCAAGCTGGGCACCACCGACATCGGCTATGGGCTGCGGCCCGAGCACCCGCTCGAGAAGGCGGCGAAGAACGCGGCCAAGGCCAACCAGATGGACCCGAGCAGCTTCGAGCAGTACAAGGCGTTCGTGAAGCCGTACACCGCGGAATACGTCTCGAAGCTCTCGGGCGTGCCGCCGGAGAAGCTCAAGGCGCTTGCCGAGCTCTACGCCGACCCCAAGATCAAGGTGATGTCGTTCTGGACGATGGGCTTCAACCAGCACACCCGCGGAGTCTGGGCGAACAACCTGGTCTACAACATCCACCTGCTGACCGGGAAGATCTCGACCCCGGGCAACTCACCCTTCTCGCTCACCGGCCAACCCTCGGCCTGCGGCACCGCGCGCGAAGTGGGCACGTTCTCGCATCGTCTTCCGGCCGACATGGTGGTGACGGACCCCAAGCACCGCGCCGCCGCGGAGAAGATCTGGAAGCTGCCCGCCGGGACCATCGACCCCAAGCCGGGCGCGCACGCCGTGATGCAGAACCGACTGCTCAAGGACGGCAAGATCAATTTCTACTGGGTGCAGGTCAACAACAACATGCAGGCCGCCGCCAACATGAACGAGGAGGGCTATCCCGGCTACCGCAATCCCGACAACTTCATCGTGGTCTCCGACGCTTACCCCACGGTTACCGCCCAGGCCGCCGACCTGGTGCTGCCCACGGCGATGTGGGTGGAGAAGGAGGGCTCGTACGGCAACGCCGAGAGGCGCACGCACTTCTGGCACCAGTTGGTGAAGGCCCCGGGGGAATCGCGCTCCGACCTGTGGCAGTTGATCGAATTCTCGAAGCGCTTCAAGGTCGAGGATGCCTGGCCCGAGGATCTCCTCGCCAAGTCACCGGAGTACCGCGGCAAGACGCTCTACGACGTCCTGTTTCGCAACGGGCAGGTCGACAAGTTCAAGAACGCCGAGATCGAGGCGGGATACGAGAACGACGAGGCGAAGGCCTTCGGCTTCTACGTGCAGAAGGGCCTCTTCGAGGAATACGCGGAGTTCGGGCGTGGCCACGGTCACGATCTTGCCCCCTTCGACACCTATCACAAGGTGCGCGGCCTGCGCTGGCCGGTCGTGAACGGCAAGGAAACGCTCTGGCGCTACCGCGAGGGCCTCGATCCGTACGTGAAGGCGGGCAGCGGCTTCGACTTCTACGGCAATCCCGACCACCGCGCGAACATCATCGCCGTGCCCTACGAGCCGCCGGCGGAGTCGCCCGACAAGGAGTACCCGTTTTGGCTATCGACCGGACGCGTCCTCGAGCATTGGCATTCGGGCTCGATGACCGGCCGCGTGCCCGAGCTGCAGCGTGCGTTCCCCAACGCAGTCCTGTTCATGCACCCAGACGACGCCACCGCCCTCAACGTGCGGCGGGGGAGCGAGGTGCGTGTCGTCTCGCGCCGGGGCGAATGCCGCACCCGCATCGAGACGCGAGGCCGGGTAAAGCCGCCCAAGGGCCTCGTGTACATGCCGTGGTTCGACGCGACGCAGCTCGTCAACAAAGTCACGCTCGACGCGAACGATCCGATCTCGCGCCAGACCGACTTCAAGAAATGCGCGGTGAAGATCGTGCCGGTGGCCGTGGGAGGCAAGGCATGAGGCGCGAGCTCCTCGCGGCCGCGGTCCTCGCCATGGCGCCGCTATCCCTGGCGCAACACAATCCCAGTTCGCCGGGACTGGGGTCGGGACTGCGCGGCCCCGCGCCGCTCAACGCAGAGGCAGCGCCCCCGCCGTTTCCCAAGATCGTCAACGACGACCAGCGCAAGGCGCGCAATTACCCGATGCAGCCCCCGCTCATCCCGCACCAGATCGACAACTACCAAGTCGACCTGCGCTTCCACAAGTGCATGGACTGCCATTCGCGCGCGCGCGTGGGTGAAAGCGGGGCGCCGATGGTGAGCGTGACCCACTTCCAGGATCGCGACGGCAACATGCTGGGAGAGATCTCGGCGCGCCGCTACTTCTGCACCGGCTGCCATGTCGTGCAGTCCGATGCGAAGCTGCTGGTGAAGAATACCTTCGTCGACTTCTACAACATTCCCGCGGATACGCCGAAGGCCGGCAACAAGAAGGCCGCGAAGAAATGATCCGCCGGGTGTGGGCCTGGTTCCGGCGCTGGTGGGGCGTGGTTTCCACGCCGAGCACCTTCTACAGCCTGGGCTTCCTCACGGTCGGTGGCTTCATCGCCGGGATCCTGTTCTGGGGCGGCTTCAACACCGCGATGGAGTTCACCAACCGGGAGCCGTTCTGCGTCGGTTGCCACGAGATGCACAACAACGTGTTCCAGGAGTTGAAGCCCACGATCCATTACGCCAACCGCTCGGGCGTGCGCGCGACGTGTCCCGACTGCCACGTTCCCCACGGCTGGACCGACAAGCTCGCCCGCAAGATGCAGGCGTCGAAAGAGGTCTGGGGGACGATCTTCGGCACCATCAACACCAAGGAGAAGTTCGAGGCCAAGCGCCTCGAGCTGGCGCAGCACGAGTGGGCGCGCCTGAAGGCGAACGATTCGCTCGAGTGCCGCAACTGCCACAACTTCGCCTCGATGGACTTCACGCGCCAGAGCCAACGCGCCCAGGCCCAGCACTCCACCGCGCTCGCACGGAAGGAAAAGACCTGCATCGACTGCCACAAGGGGATCGCGCATCGCCTCCCGGCGGGTGCCGGGCAGCGCGCGGCCGCTCAATAGCGCCCCGCCCGCCTCAGTGCTTCGTGGACGCCTTCGCCAGCTTCGTGGCAATGAAATCCATGAGCCCCGGCGACAGGCAATCGTAGGGCTCCAGTCCGAGCTGTTTCAGCCGGGCGCGAACCGCGCCCATGTTCGCGGGATCGGCCCCGGACTCGATGATCGACGAGACGAAGGC
>JALYSB010000183.1 GCA_030855025.1 Pseudomonadota bacterium | reverse complement strand
GCAGCCGCTCGCGCAGCGCCGCCACGGCAGGCTTGGCGCCCAGTCGCTCGAAAATCGCCAGGGCCTCGAGCTGGGCGTGCTCGTCTCCATCGGCGAGCGCGCGGGCACGCTCGTATGGGCAATCGAGCCGCTCCCAGCTCCACGCGGCCTCTCGCCACCGTCCCTCGAGCTGCATCGCGTAAGGCTCCGCGAGCGCTCCATCGACCGCGCCATGCTCCCCGCCCTTGCCCATCCAGTAGGCGATCTCGCCCAGGAACCAGGGATGCTTGCGTGGCACGGCAAGTACCAAGGCAGCCCGGCACTCGGTCACGCCGCGCGCCTGGTCGCCCAGCGCGAACGCCGCCTCCGCCCGCGCCAACCGCACCGGCGCGATCCGCTGCAACGTCTGCGTGGCGGTCGCCAGCTCGAGCGCCTCGTCGAGCACCTCCTCGAATCCGGAGTCGCCGCGGCGAACCCGCAGCCTGCCCAACGCGCACAACGCCATGATGCGGGTGGTGTTCGCCTCGCTCGACAGCGACAACACTTCCAGCGCATTCGCCTCGGCCTCTTCCCACCGGCCGCGGTAGAGCTCGCAAAGCGCGAGCCACGACAGCGCGTAGTTGCGATAGAAGTCGATCTCGTAGCGCGTCGAGAAGCGGATCGCCTCCTCGAGGTACGGCTCGGCCTCGCGCAGGCTGAATAGCTCTCCGAGGCCCGTGCCCAGGTTGCTGTAGCTGTTGGCGGCGATGTAGTGCAGGCCATGCACGCGCGCCATCTCGAGCGCCCGCTCGAGGTGTGCGATGCCGGCTGCCTGGTCGATGAACAGCATGGCCGTTCCCAGCGTGCCGTAGGCAGCCGCGAGCACCTGGTGGTCGTCGAACCGCTTCGCGACCTCGATCGCCTTCTCGCCCCAACGCGCGCTCTGCGCGATGTCGCGATTGAGCATGCGCAGCTGGCTCTCGACGCGGTACGCGCTCGCCAGCGGCACGCTGGCGGGAAAGGCCTCGAGCAGCTCGATGGCGCGGCGGCTGGCGGCGTCGGCATCGGCGTTGCGTAGCGCGAGGACGAGCAGCATCGCGAGCTGGCTCAGGTTTTCCGCCTGGCGTTGCGTGTCGCCTCGCCCGATCGCGATCGCCTCGATGCGCTCTCGCGCCTCGATCGCCTGCGACAGCTGGTTGGTGGCAAGGCTCTCCACGGCATAGGCTTCGAGCCAGGACAGCAGCTCGGTGACGCTCGCGCCCTTCCCGTGTGCAATGGCGGTGCGATAGTGGGCGGCCGCCTCGCGGTGCGCGCCGCGCTCGAGCGCGAGCCGTGCTGCCACCGGGGCGTGGGCGCGAACGGCTTGCGCGTCGTGGGCCCGGGCGGCGTGGTGCACGATGCGCGCAGGCGTGAATCCCTCGTAGCCGCGCGCGGCGATGGCGGCGAGAACCCTCGCATTCAGGGCCCGGGCCATGGGCATCGACAGGGATGCTTCCACGGCAACGCGTGCCAGCTCGTGGCGAAAGTAGAACGAGTCACCGTCCGCGAACAGCAGCCCGGAATTCAGGCAGCTCTCGAGATCCGCGATCGACGGCGAGAGCAGCTCCTCCATGAGCCAGCGCTCGAACCGCGCGGGAACGATCGACGCAAGGCGCACGATTTCCTGGGCGGAAGAAGGCAGTTTCGCGAGCCGCGCCAGCACCAGGTCCTCGACCCCGCGCGGCACGCCATCGCCACCCTGGCGCAGCAGCTCGGTCAGGAAGAACGGATTGCCCTGCGTCATGGCGTGCAGCCCTTCGGGCGAGCGCAGCGCATGGCGCGCCAGCACGGCCACACCCTCGGGCGACAGCGGCGACAACGCCACGCGCGTCGCCAGGCGGGGAGGCAAGTCGCCGATGGCGCGCCGCAGAGGATGGGCAGCCGAGACTTCGTCGTCGCGGTACGTCACTGCCAGCAGCACCGGCAGCCGGTCGATGCGCCGCCCGATGAACTTGACCAGGTCGAGCGTCGATTGGTCGGCCCAGTGCGCGTCTTCGATGACCATCAGCGTCGGGCCCGCGGCTTGCAGGCTCTCGATGACCGCCTCGAAGAGATCGCCGCGGCTGGCAGGTGCCTCGAGCAGCGAGCCGAATCCGACTTCCGCGCTTCTCGCGATGTCGCGCAGCGGCGCAAGCGGGTGCGGCGTCTCCAGCGCGTCACAGGCGCCCCACCAGACGGCGAGACCGGGATGCTCCTCGACGGCCCGCTGCAGCACGCTGGTCTTCCCGACACCCGCCTCCCCGCACACCAGCAGGGTATGGCCGGTCCCGGCCGCGAGCGCGGCCACGTGGGAGCGTATCGCGCCCAGGCAGGCTTCTCGTTCGACGAGCGCTGGAGAGTTCATAAGTCACCAATGCTAAGCCGATGCATTATTATCGGGGCCTCGATTCGCTCGCGCCAGGAAACCCCGCAAGTGGCCCGTGCAAATGATGCCCGCGAGAATCAGGAGCGCGCGCTCGTCGGACAACGCACCGGAGACCCCTTCGCCGAGCCGGAGATCTGAGGGCCTCAGCGACGTCGCGAGCCACCGAAAGACGCCCCCATTCGCCGCTCGTGGACCACCAGCGCAACCCCACTCGCGACGATCACCGCCATGCCCACCGCCGAGAATCCATCCGGGAGTTGGGCGAAAATCAAGTAGCCGTAGAGGGTCGCCCAGATCATCTGCAGGTAAGTGAACGGCACCAGCAGCGAAGCCGGCGCGTTCAGGTACGCAGTAATCAGCATCCAGTGACCAATGCCCGCCAGCACGCCGAGCACAATGAAGAGCAACGTGTGGGGGAGAGTCACGTCGGTAGACGTGCCCGTGAATGGCAGCGCGAGTGAGAGCCCCACCGTGCCGACCAGCGCGCTATAGAAGAGTGTCGTATACGGCGAGTCTCCCGGAAGCTTGCGCGTGAGCAGTTGATAGAGCGCGTTGGAAATGGCGCAGAGCACGAGGAGTGCCGTGGCCGGGTGGAAGACCGCCGAGCCGGGCCGCACCAGGATCACGATCCCCACGAACCCGCCGATGCAGGACAGCCAACGCGCGCGCGTGGGGCGCTCGCCCAGCACCCGCATCGACAGCATGATGGCGAACATCGGCGCAAGGAAGCTGATCGCCGAAGCTTCGGCGAGCGGCAGGAAGCGCAGCGCGCCGAAGAAGCACGCCGTCGCCACCACCAGGCACAGCGAGCGCGCGAGCTGCATGCGCAAGTTTCGCGTGCGCCAGAACCCGGGGCCGGCCCGCTGCCACGCGATCGGCGTGACGACGAGCATCTGGACGGCGTATCGGGCCCAGACGACGACAAACAGGGTGTGTTCCTGCACCAGGTACTTCGCCGCCGTGTCCAGCGTGCTGAAGCAGATGCCGGCGAGCAGGAAAAGCGGCAGTGCACGCCGCAGGGGATGGTCGCTGTCGTTCAACGGGGCCGTCTCAGGGGAAAGGGGCCAGTCGTGCCCCTGCGCCCAGGGCCTGCTCGATTCGCAGCCCCTCGTTCCACTTGGCCATGCGCTCAGAGCGCGCGAACGATCCCACCTTGAGCTGGCCCGCATCCCATCCGGTGGCGAGGTGGACGATGGTGACGTCTTCGGTCTCGCCTGAACGTGCGGACACGATCGTCCCCCAGCCGGCGGCCTTCGCAGCGTCGAGCGCCGCGCGCGCGGCGGTGATGGTGCCCGCCTGGTTGGGCTTGATGAGCACGGCATTGCACGCGCGCGACGCGATCGCCTCCGTCACGCGCGTGGCGTCGGTCACCAGGTAGTCGTCCCCGATGATCTGCACCCGGCTGCCGGCCGCCGCGGTGAATCTCGTCATGCCCTCGGCGTCGTCCTCGGCGAGCGGATCCTCGACCGAGACGATCGGATAGCGCTCGAGCCAGCGAAGCAGCAGCTCGATCAAGGCATCGCTATCGAACTCGCGGTCCTCGAGGCCGAAGCGGTAGTGGCCGCCCTTGCCGAATTCGGATGCCGCGATGTCGAGCGAGATCGCCACGTCGTCGCCCGGGGTAAAGCCCGCGCGCTCGATCGCGCGCACCAGCATCTCGAGCGCCTCTTCGTTCGTGTCGAACGCCGGCCAGTGGCCGCCCTCGTCGGCGACACCCTGCAACTTGCCGGCCTTCGCCATGAGGTTGCCCGCCGCGCGATACACCTCGGCCGTCATCGCGAGCGCCTCGTCGAAGCTGCGTGCGCCCACCGGAATCACCATGAAGTCCTGCACGTCGACGCGCCGGCCCGCGTGCGCACCGCCGCCGAAGATCTGGATCTCGGGCATGGGTAGCCGCACCGGCGCGCCCCCCGCGAGGTACGCATGCAACGGCAGGCCGCTCGCCGCCGCCGCCGCATGCAACACCGCCATCGAGGTCGCGATCACCGCGTTTCCTCCGAGACGCGCGAGTTGCGGCGTTCCGTCGAGCTCGGTCATGGCACGATCGACCGAGGGTTGGTCGACGGCGTCCATCCCCACGAGGCGACGCGCGAGCTCCCCATTCACGTGCGCGACGGCACGGTTCACGCCCAGGCCGCCGAACGGATCGCCGCCGTCGCGCAGGTCGATCGACTCGTGCGAGCCGCGCGAGGCGCCCGCCGGTGCGATGGCGCGCCCGACATGGCCATCCGCGAGCCGCACCTCCGCCTCGACCGTGGGCCGCCCGCGCGAGTCCCACACTCGCCGCCCGAGAATCTGCGCGATCGTCGTGTCCGTCATCCCTGCAGTTCCTCTCGCCAGGCGTCATGCACGGCAGCGAGTGTCGCGACGGGATGAAGCAGGAGCGCGCGGGCCACCTTCCGTACGCGATCCCGGTCGCGTTCGTCGGTCACGTACTCGGCGGGCGACTTGCCGTCGACGCGACCGAGGAAGAGGCCCGGGAGCAGGCGTGCAGTCCGCTCCTCGATCTCGGCGGCGGGTTCCCAGTCGGCGAGAGCGAGGTAGGCGCCGGCCAGCGAATCGAAGCACGCGAGATAGCGGTCCCGCCACTGCGGGCGCCAGAGGCATTTGAGCAGCATGTGGTTCAGGCAGAAGGCAAGGTCGAAGGCGGGATCACCGTACCACGCGCACTCGGCGTCGAGCAGGATCGGGCCGTTCGGGCCGACCAGGATGTTCTTCGGGCTCACGTCGCCGTGCACCAGCGCGCGCTTGTTCGCCACGGTGATTTCCGCGAGTCGAGTGAGGGCGCCGGCGCAATCGGGGTGCCGGCTCGCGGTGGCGAGGAGATAGGGTTCGATGCGGATCGACTGGAAGATGGGGTCGGTCGCAAATTGCCGTGCAACTTCCGCGCTACCGGCCGTGGCTCGATGCACGCGCGCGATGCGCCGCGCCAACTCGGCCGCAACCTTTGGATCGATGATGCCGTCGCGTAGCTGCGCCTTCCACACGGGGTGGTCGTCGGGCGCGAGGTACTCCATGGCGAAAGTGCCGCTCCGCGCGTCCTCGCCCAACACCCGCGGGACGAACACGGGGTCGATCGCCGCCGCGGCCCGCATCCACACGACCTCCGAGCGGTTGCGCTCCACGGGGACCTGCCAATCGGCGCTCACCTTCAGGCGCGCCAACGCCCGCTTGACGCAGATCGGCCCCTTCGGCAAATCGACGCGATAGATGTCGGAGGAGACGCCGCCCGGCAGCGCCACGAGCGGGGGAGAATCGCCTGGGGCGATGAGGCCCATGCGGAGCAACGCAGAAAGAAGCGTCATCCCCGCATTATGAAGCTCAGGGCTCCTACGTCAGCGCGTCGTGGCGATCGCCGAGCTCACCCGTGATGATCCCGCGATGCGCATGGCCACGCTGGCCGCATGCCGCGCTTGGGTCTCGTCCAACGCACTGCCGCTGATGTGCACCCGCCCCCCGCTTACCGATACGGCGAGGTCCGCGCCCCGCAGCGCGAGATCAGAGGTGATCGCAGCGCGGACTTCGGCCAGGAGTGCCTGGTCGTACGGCGACGCCGTGGAATCGATGACGGTTGAGTTGAAATCCCGGCTCGCCGGAGCCTGCGGTCCGAAGTCGATGGCCGTTGCCGCGGAGTCGCCCACAGTCGCTGAGTTGCGCGGCCCAAAGTCCACGGCGGTCGCGTTGGGGGCCTGCGCCATGGCCTGCTGAGTCAGGGCGCTTCCGAGGGACAGGACGAGCACGGTCGAGAGGGCACGTTTCATGGGCGAGACTCCGCGGGGGGGAAACGGATGCGCCGCAAGATGCGTGCCCTGGCTGGACCCCGGATTGCGGCCCTCTGGCATCTTCGACCTCAACACGGCCGGTAATTTCTACGGACTATCGGAGGTCATC
>JALYSB010000182.1 GCA_030855025.1 Pseudomonadota bacterium | reverse complement strand
GTCCCGACCTACCTCATCTACTTCGCCGTCCAGCCGATGCCGAGCGACCTGGTCGCCAAGCAGATCGCCCTCGACGTGATCGCCATGGTGATCCTGGGAATGGTGGCCGCGGCGGTGAACCGCGACAAGTCCCGCGCGGGCTTCTGACCCCGCGGGCTCGCGCTTCATGGTCGCCTCCGCGCCCGCGGGCGTGATGATCGTCACCGGCGGCGGCCGCGGCATCGGAGCCGCCACCGCCCGCCTCGCCGCGCAGCGCGGCTACGCGGTGTGCGTGAATTACGTGCGCAACCCCGGGGCGGCCCACGGCGTGATCGATGCGATCCGCAATGCCGGCGGGCGCGCAATCGCCGTCCAGGCCGACGTCGCGATCGAGGCCGACGTGGTGCGCCTCTTCGGGGAGGCGACGCAGCAATTCGGCCGGCTCACGGCGCTGGTGAACAACGCCGGCATCCTCGAGCGCCACGCGCGCCTGGACGAGATGGACGGCGCGCGCTTTGAGCGCGTCTTCGCCACCAACATCACCGGCGCCTTCCTGTGCGCCCGCGAGGCGGTGCGCCACATGTCGCCGCGTCATGGGGGCCGCGGGGGGGCGATCGTGAACGTGTCCTCGATGGCCGCGCGACTCGGCTCTCCCGGCGAATATGTCGACTACGCGGCGTCGAAAGGCGCGATCGATGCGCTCACGATCGGGCTCGCCCGCGAAGTGGCCGAAGAGGGCATTCGCGTGAACGCGGTGCGCCCCGGAGTGATCTACACCGACATCCATGCGAGCGGGGGCGAGGCTGGCCGGGTTGATCGCGTGAAGTCCACAGTGCCGATGAAGCGCGGCGGCCAGCCCGACGAGGTGGCGCGCGCGATCCTGTGGCTCGCCTCCGACGAGGCGTCGTACTCGACCGGCACGTTCATCGACGTGTCGGGAGGGCGCTAGCGTGGACATCGAGGTCGGACGGCGCGGGGCGATCCTGTCGATCGGATTCAACCGTCCCGAGAAGAAGAACGCTCTCACCGCCGCCATGTATGCGGCGATGGCCGACGCGCTCGCCGCCGCGGCCGCCGATAGCGAGGTGCGCGTCGTGCTCTTCCACGGGAATCGCGCGGCCTTCACCGCGGGCAACGACCTGGAGGATTTTGCCCAGCGCCCGCCCACCAGCGAGGAGGCGCCCGTATTCCGCTTCCTGATGGCGGTCGCCGCCGCCACCAAGCCGCTGGTCGCGGCGGTGAACGGTCCGGCCGTGGGCCTGGGCACCACGCTGCTGCTGCACTGCGACCTGGTGTACGCGGGCGACGACGCGCGCTTCGCGATGCCGTTCACGCGACTCGGCCTGGTGCCCGAATTCGGCTCGAGCTACCTGCTCCCGCTCATCGCGGGCTACCAGCGCGCCGCCGAACTCCTCCTCCTCGGCGAGCCGTTCGATGCGCAGCGCGCGTTCGAATCCGGGTTCGTCACCCGGGTGGTGGCCGCCGACGACGCGCTCGAGGCGGCATGGGCCGGCGCCGAGAAGCTCGCGCGCCTGCCGGCTCGCGCGGTCCAGCTCACGCGCTCGCTGTTGAAGAGCGCGCACCGCGAAGCGGTGGAACGCCAGCTGCGCACCGAAGGCGCGCATTTCCGCGCGATGCTCGGCGAGCCAGCCGCGCGCGAGGCGCTCGCCGCGTTCCTCGAGAAACGCAAGCCCCGCGAAAACCTTCCGTAACAGTTCGGTGCCCCCGAATCGGCCATACTTGCCGGGATGAAAACCGCCCTCCACGCCATCGCCCTCGCGGGCGCGTGCCTCACAATCTCCGCGAGCGCGGCGCGCATCGAGCCGGCAGAGCCCATCGCCTTCGAGGCCGTGAACCTGCGCATGACCGTCGATGGGTGCGCATTCGTCCCCGAGACCGTCCACGTGCGCGCCATCGGCAACGTGCTCAAGGTCACGCAGCACCAGAACCAGTGCTTTGCCCCGGGCCCCGTCGAGATCGCCGACGTGCGCCTGGGCTCGCTCGCCCCGGGCGACTACCGCGTCGAGGTGTACACCTCCCCGGATGCGGTCGGCACGCCGGTGGAGACGCTCGCCTTCGAGGTCAGGACCCGTCCCGAGATCTTGATCTTCCCGCCGCCCCCGCGTCCGATCACCGACTACTCAGGGATGTGGTGGAACCCGGCCGAATCCGGGTGGGGCCTCATGCTGCACCAGGCGCCCACCGACGTGATGTTCGGCGCGCTCTTCGTCTACGGATCCGATGGCGAGGCCGAATGGTTCACGCTCCAGAGTGGGCGCTGGGAGAGCTCCACGCGCTGGAGCGCCACGCTCTACCGCACCACGGGGCCCTTCTTCGCCACCCCGGTGTTCGATTCGCGGCTGGTGTCGTTGCAAGCCGTAGGCCCCGCAACCCTCGACTTTCGCCAGGTGCCCGGCGACGAGGGGCACGCGCGCCTGACCTACGGCGTGGACGGAAGAAGCGTGAGCAAGGTCATCACGCGCGGCCCGCTCTAAGGCCTCAGAGGACGTCGAAGGTCCAAGACCCCTTGGCGAATATTTCCGCCTGGTAGGTGCGCACGGCCGCGTCGGGGTCGCGAAAGCGCGCGAAATTGGCGCCCAGGTAGAACGTCAGCCGACGGTCGCCCCGCCCGCCTGCCAGCGACCGCGCACGAAGCTCGCCACCGACTTGAAGTCCTGGGGCGCGAAGCCGGTACCGTAGGTATTCGGCAGCAGCACCAGCCCGCCGCCGTCGTCGCGCGTCACCAGCACGGTGCCGTCGAAGCGTCCGCTTCTCTGCGTGGCGCGCACGCCCCACGCGGGATCGGTCACCGAGCGCGTGTAGATCGCGCGAAACGGGGCCTCGAGGATATCGGCTCCCTCGAGGAAGAACGGGCGCTTCTCGGGAAAGAAGAGCGCGAACTGGGCGTTGCCTGACAGTTGCGGGGTATCGAGCTCGACCTGGGAGAAGTCGGGGTTGAGCGTCGCGTCCACGACGATGTCGGCGCGCGGGCGCCATTTGAGGTCGAGGCTCGGCACGATCTCGGCTTCCCGCCGCGACGGCCCGCCATCGCGGGTGGTCACGCTGCGCACCGTCACGTCGGGCGTGAGCGCGAGGTGGCGCGCGTCGGGAAGCCGGTCCAGGCCGGTCAGCGGCTCGTTCAGGCAGATGAAGCAGTTCTGGTCCCGCGGCAGCTTGCTGGTGGAGATGCGGTAGCGCTCCTCACGCGGATAGTTGCGGAACACCATCGTGGTCCACTGCTTTGAGGGTGGCTCACCATAGCGCAGCGACGAGAACGGAATGCGGAACTCCGCCGTCCATCCGCCCTCGAACCGGCCGGTGGCGACTTCGAATTCGAAATCGGGCGAGAAGTCCTCGGCGCCGCTGTCCTCGTTATAGAGGCCGTCGCCGACCGCGCCGCGCGGATTCACGCGGAAGAAATGAGCGAACTTGCGATTGCCCACGGGATCGATGAACAGCACGATCATGTCCTGGTCGGCCAGCACCTTGTCGCGGCGCGCGAAGGGCGCGCGCAGCTGCGCGGGGTCCGGATCCCACGAACGCACCGCGACGTAGAGCGCCTGGTGGTCGTATGCATAGCGCGCCTCGGTGCGAACGCGCGCCTCCACCTCGGCTTGCGGGAAAACTTCCCAGAACCGGTCGAGGAGCGGGGCGCGATCCCACGCGGGCTCGTCCAGGCGTCCATCGGGCACGATCTTCTCGCCTGGCGCCAGGCTCAGCGCCTCGATCGCGCGCGCCGGCGGCGAGCCCGCGAGCATCCCCAGGAGAGCCGCCACCCACAATTCTTTTTTCATTGTTTTCAGCGTTTTGGAAGCAGCCGCGAGAGTATCGGCGCCGCCGGGCGCGCGCAACCGCGTTGCGACAAAATGCGCATCCTGCCGGACGGTTTGCATTGTGCGCCGCAACAAAGCGGCGTATATTCCGCGGCCTAAGAAGATGAAAGCCGCAACCGCCGCTTCGGGTCATTCCTCGCACTCCAAGGCCAGCGCCGCCCTCATCCTGGGGGCCATCGGCGTGGTCTTCGGCGACATCGGCACGAGCCCGCTCTACGCCCTGAAGCAGGCCTTCAGCCCCCAGTACGGAATCCCGCTCACGCACGACAATGTGCTCGGCATCCTGTCGCTCATGGTCTGGTCGATGGTGTGGGTGATCACGATCAAGTACCTGTTCGTGATGATGCGCGCGGACAACAATGGCGAGGGCGGGGCGCTGTCGCTGCTGGCGCTGGCACTTCGCGGCATCGAGGGCAATCCCACGCTCAAATGGACCGTCATCTCGCTCGGCATCTTGGGCGCCGCGATGTTCTATGGCGACAGCATGATCACCCCCGCGATCACGGTGATGTCCGCGATGGAGGGTCTGAAGGACTACTCGCCGAAGCTGGCGCCGTACGTGATCCCGTTCACGATCGCGGTGATCGTGTTCCTGTTCATGATCCAGCGGCACGGAACGGCCAAGGTGGGGACGTTCTTCGGGCCGGTGATGGTGCTGTGGTTCCTCACGCTCGGCGCGCTGGGCGCGTACCACGTGGCCCAGAACCTCGAGGTGCTGAATGCGCTGAAGCCCGCCTATGGCGTGGATTTCATGTTCGCCTATCCGGTGCTGGGCTTCTTCGTGCTCGGGGCGGTCTTCCTGGTGCTGACCGGCGGCGAATCGATCTACACCGACATGGGCCACTTCGGGAAGAGGCCGATCCGCATCGCCTGGATCGGGCTGGTGTTTCCGGCGCTGCTGCTCAACTACTTCGGCCAGGCCGCGTTCGTGCTCTCTATCCCCAGCGCGATCGAGAACCCCTTTTACCGGATGGTTCCCGAGTGGGGACTGCTGCCGATGGTGATCCTCGCAACCGGCGCGGCGGTGATCGCCTCGCAGGCGGTGATCACCGGCGCATTCTCGATGACACGGCAGGCGATCCAGCTGGGCTACATCCCGCGGCTCGAGATCCTGCATACCTCGGAGCGCGCGATCGGCCAGATCTACATGCCGTTCGTGAACTGGGTGATGTTCGTATCGGTGGTGCTGTTGGTCCTCGCTTTTCAGACGTCGAGCAACATCGCGGCGGCCTACGGCATCGCGGTGACCGCGACGATGGTGATCGAATGCCTGCTCGCCATGATCGTCGCGCGCCTCATCTGGAAGTGGTCGGTGCCGATGGTGGTGCTGGTTCTCGGCAGCTTCCTGGTAGTGGATGCGATCTTCCTCGCGGCGAACGCGACCAAGTTCTTCGACGGCGGCTGGTTCCCGTTGCTCGTCGGGGCGGCGATCTTCGCGCTTTTGATGACCTGGAAGCGCGGGCGCACGCTCATGTTCCGCAAGCTCTCCGAGCAAGGGATCCCGCTGAAGCCCTTCCTCGAGGGGCTCGAGGCGCATCCGCCGATCCGCGTGCAGGGCACCGCCATCTTCATGACGGCCGCGCCGGACGCGGTGCCCCACGCGCTGCTGCACAACCTCAAGCACAACAAGGTGCTGCACGAGAAGACGGTGTTCCTCACCATCGTCACCCACGACGTGCCGTTCGTGCCCACCGAGGATCGCGTGCAGTTCGAGCGGCTGCTGAAGGGGTTCTACAAGATCGAGGCGTGGTACGGGTTCAAGGAGCAGCCCGACATCGACGAGATCCTCAACGCCTGCCGCGTGCGCTATGGCCTCGCGTTCGACGTGATGGACACCTCGTTCTTCCTGTCACGCGACACCGTCGTCCCCACCAGCGACACCCCGGGCATGGCGCTGTGGCGCGACCACGTGTTCGCCTGGATGAGCCGCAATGCCACCCGCGCGACCGATTTTTTCAACATCCCCGCCAACCGCGTGGTCGAACTGGGAACGCACATCGAAATCTAACGAGCCATGACTCCCGAGATCGAAGCGCTTCGGTCCAATCGCACGGTGGTCGTTTCGGTGATCACCGCGGCGATCTCGATTACGGTCCTGTGCCTCGTGGGAATCGCGGCGATGCTGGGATGGGTCGGGGGGCCGCGTGCCCCCATCGCGCCGGTAATCGTTTCCGTTCCCGCAAAGACGGTTTCCCCCAGGACGGCGACTCCGGTGCCGGCAGCCGCGGCCCTGATCCCCGGCGAGACCCTGGTTACGCCGACCGAGACCCCTGCCTCCAAGGCCGCTTCTCCTCCCGCTTCGCCGGTCGCCCAGCCTGCGTCCAAGCCAGCCGCCCCGCCGCCGCCCCGCACGCGAACCGAGCCGGCCCCGCGCCCGCGTCCCGCCAATCCAACCTACGCGCGGCCCGGAGAGTCCCAGGCCCCTCGCCCGCCGCGCAAGCTCGTATGCAGGACGTGCGGGACGGTCACCGCCATCGCCACTTTCCCCGATCTGTGGGAGGTCCGCGTGCGCCTCGAGGATGGCGCCTCGTTCTCGGTGCGTTA
>JALYSB010000001.1 GCA_030855025.1 Pseudomonadota bacterium | reverse complement strand
GAGCAGCGCGTTCACCATCTTGGGATCGACCATCAGCGCCGCGTAGGCCAGGAACATCGGCACGAAGGCGAACGTGAAGTAGGCCGCGGCGCCCAAGAGCGAGCCGCGCACCGCGGTCGCCTCGTCCCTGGCGCTGGTGACCCGCTGGAAGACGTCCTGCTGGGGAATCGAGCCGATGGCGAGCGTTGCCCACGCCGCCACGAAAAGCCACCACTCCTTCGACCCGCCTGTGGGCCAGAACTGGAACTTCCCGGCATCGGAGGCGTGCTGGATGACCGTCCCAAAGCCGCCCGCCATGCCGGAGGCGAGGACCGCCACATAGATGAGGCCGATGACGATGATGACCGACTGGAAGAGGTCCGTGAGCGCGACCGACCACATCCCGCCGAGGGTCGTGTAGATCAACACGATCACCGCGCCGAACAGGATGCCGTGGTTGAGCGAGATCGCGCCCTGGGAGAGCGAGTTGAAGACGATGCCGAGCGCGGTCAGCTGTGCCGAGGTCCACCCGAGGTAGGAAAGCGTCACCGCGATGCTGGTGAGCACCTCCACGCCCTTGCCGTAGCGCTTCCGATAGAAGTCGCCGATGGTCAGCAGGTCCATCCGGTAGAACGCGCGCGCAAAGAAAAGCGCCACGAAGATCAGGCAGAACGTCGCGCCGAACGGATCGGCCGGGATGCCGCCCAGCCCGTCCTTCACGAACGTGGCCGAGACCGACAGCACCGTCTCCGCCCCGAACCAGGTGGCGAACACCGTGGCGGTGGTCATGTAGAGGGGCAGGCTGCGGCCGGCCACGAGGTAGTCCTTCGAGCTCCTGACGAACTTCGCCGCGTAGAGGCCGATCGCGATGGTGACGGCGAGATAGACGAGGACGGAGACGACGAGCGTGGTCATGGTTCGCGAATAGCTGGAAAATTGCCGGGAAGTCTAGCATCGGGCAGACTCGTTCACCGTGTCGCCCATCGAACTCGAAAACGTCGCCAAGCACTGGGGGGAATCCCGCGCGCTCGACGGCATCACCTTCTCCGCGGAGCCGGGCTCGTTCGTGGTTCTGCTCGGGCCCTCGGGCTGCGGCAAGTCCACGACGCTGCGCCTCATCGCGGGCCTCGACACGCCCACGTCGGGGACCATCCGCATCGGCGGGCACGACGTGACGCGCCTGCCGCCCGCCGCGCGCGGGCTGGCGATGGTGTTCCAGTCCTATGCCCTCTTCCCGCATCTCACGGTCGCCGAGAACATCGTCTTCGGGCTGCGCGTGCGCAAGGTGCCCGACCGTGAGGCGAAACTGAAACGTGTCGCCGGCATCCTGGGGCTCGAGGCGCTGCTGCAGCGCAAGCCCTCGCAGCTCTCCGGCGGCCAGCAGCAGCGCGTGGCCCTGGGCCGCGCGATCATCGCCGAGGCGAAGGTCTGCCTGATGGACGAGCCGCTCTCGAACCTCGACGCCCAGCTGCGCGGCGAGATGCGCCGCGAGATCCGCGCACTGCAACAGCGCCTGGGGATCACAATGGTCTACGTGACCCACGACCAGACCGAGGCGATGACGATGGCCGACCGCGTAGTATTGCTGCGCGGCGGGCGGATCGAGCAGGTGGGTTCGCCCGAGGAGCTGTATGCGCATCCCGCCACCGCGTTCACCGCCAGTTTCATCGGCGCACCGCCCATGAACCTGATGAAACTGAACGGCGGCGAGGTCGTCACGGGCGTCCGCCCCGAAGACATGCACCTCGCGACCGAAGGCATCGCGGGGCGCGTGAGCTCGGTCGAATACCTGGGCGCCGATTCGCTCGTCGCCGTCGACGCCCACGGCCAGACGATGCTGGTGCGCGTGGCGGGCCGCGCCCCGACCCGCGCCGGCGATGAAGTCCGCGTCGCCTGGGACAGGAATCACGAACACCGTTTCGATCCACTTACCGGAGGAAGAAAACCATGAGAAACGCCTGGAGGATTCTTGCCGTGGCATTCGCGACCACCGCGCTGGCCGTGGCGGCACAAGTCGAAGTCACGTTCTACTACCCCGTCGCCGTCGGCGGCCCGATCACCAAGATCGTCGACCAGATGGCCGCGGACTTCGAGAAGGAGAACGCGGGCATCAAGGTGAAGCCGATCTACGCGGGCTCCTACCAGGAGACGATCGTGAAGGCGCTCACCGCGCACAAGAGCGGCACGCCGCCCGTGACCGCCGTCCTGCTGTCGACCGACATGTTCACGCTCATCGACGAGGACGCGATCGTGCCCTTCGAGAGCGCCGACGCCGCGCCCTACTTCCCCGCCTTCCTCGCCAACAGCCAGACCGACGGCAAGACGTGGGGCATCCCGTTCCAGCGCTCGACCATCGTCCTGTACTGGAACAAGGATCTCTTCAAGGAGGCGGGCCTCGATCCCAACCGCGCGCCCGCGAACTGGAAGGAGATGCTCGAGTACGCGCAGAAGCTCACCAAGCGCGACGCTTCCGGGAACGTGACCCAGTGGGGCGTGCAGATCCCGTCTTCGGGATTTCCGTACTGGCTCTTCCAGGGGCTCACGACGCCCAACGGCGTGGAGCTCATGAACTCCGCCGGCACCGAGACCTATTTCGACAAGCCCGAGGTGATCGAAGCGCTCGCCTACTGGGTCGACCTGGGCCGCAAGCACAAGGTGATGCCGACGGGCGTGATCGAGTGGGGCACGACGCCGAAGGATTTCTTCGAGAAGAAAATCGCGATGATGTGGACGACTACGGGAAACCTCACCAACGTCAAGAACAACGCGAAGTTCGACTTCGGGGTGGCGATGCTGCCGCAGGCCAAGCGCCGCGGCTCGCCGACCGGTGGCGGCAACTTCTACATCTTCAAGAAGGCGACGAAGGAGCAGCAGGCCGCGGCGGTCAAGTTCGCGAAGTGGATGACCGCCCCCGAGCGCGCCGCGCAATGGGGCATCGACACCGGCTATGTCGCGGTGCGCGCCGACGCCTGGGCCACGCCCAAGATGCAGGAGTACGTGAAGGGCTTCCCGGTCGCGGCCGTCGCACGCGACCAGCTGCAGTACTCGGTCGCCGAGCTCTCCACCCACGAGAACCAGCGCGTCACCAAGGCGTTGAACGACGGCATCCAGGCGGCGCTCACCGGCGCCAAGACGCCCGAACAGGCGATGAAGGACGCGCAGGCCGAGGCGAGCCGGATCCTGAGAACCTACAAGCGTTGAAAGTGCCGTCGCCCCGGGCGTCGCAGTGCGACGATGGCCCGGGGCCCAATTCCGCGATCAAGCTCGTCATCTTCGACTGTGACGGCGTCCTCATCGACTCCGAGCCGATCGCGAACCGCGTGTTCCGCGACCTGCTCGAGTCGGCGGGGCTGCGCCTGTCGCTGGAACAGGTGATGGAGACCTTCGTCGGCAACACCAAGGATGGCTGCATCGCGCTCGCGGGCAGCATGCTGGGGCGCCCGTTGCCGTCGGATTTCGGCAAGCGGTGGGACAAGGCACTGTTCGCGGCCTTGCGTGCCGTGAAGCCGGTCGCGGGCGTTCCCGAGCTGCTGGCCGGCATGAAGGTGCCCTTCTGCGTGGCGTCGAACGGTAACCCGGACCGCATGGCGTTGGCGCTCGACTACGCGGGGCTCATGCCGTGGGTGAGGGGCAAGCTATTCACCGCCTCCGAGGTCGCGCAACCCAAGCCCGCTCCCGATCTTTTCCTGCACGCCGCGAAAAGCATGGGCGCCGCGCCCTCGGAGTGCGCGGTGGTCGAGGACACGCCCACGGGCGTGCGGGCAGCCGTCGCGGCGGGCATGGCGGTGTTCGGATTCGCCGCCGCTCCCCACATCCCCGCGCAGAAGCTCCGCGATGAAGGCGCCACGACTTTCACGTCCATGAGCGAGTTGCCGGCGCTGCTGGAGCGCGCGTGAGCCGCAATGCCGTCCACGGCTGGCTGCTGCTGTTGCCGGCGTTCGCCCTCCTCGCACTCTTTACGCACTGGCCGGTCATCGGGACGATCTGGGATAGCTTTCACGCCACACCCAAAGGCGGAAAGCCGGCTCCGTGGGTTGGGCTCGAGAATTACCAGGTGATGATGGCCGACGAGGTGTTCTGGAAGTCGCTCTGGAACAACCTCTGGTACGCCCTCGGCACGATCCCGATTTCGATCGCGCTTGCGATCGTGATGGCGCTCTGGGTCAATTCCAACATGCGCGGGCGCACCTGGCTGCGCATGGCGTTCTTCACGCCGACGATCCTGCCGATGATCGCGGTGGCCAACATCTGGCTCTTCTTCTTCACGCCGCAATACGGATTGCTCGAGCAGTTCCTGCGCCCGTTCGGCATCCCCAGCCGCAACTGGCTCGGCAACCCCGACACCGCGCTCGCCTGCGTGACGATCGTGGCGATCTGGAAGGAAGCCGGCTTCTTCATGATCTTTTACCTGGCTGCATTGCAGTCCATTCCACCGTCGCTCGCCGAGGCCGCGCGCATCGAGGGCGCCTCGCGCACGTATTACTTCCGGCGCGTGGTGTTTCCGCTCCTCATGCCGACCACGCTCTTCGTGCTGGTCAACGCGGTGATCAACTCGGTGCGCCTGGTCGATCACATTTTCGTGATGACGCGCGGCGGCCCCAACAACGCGACCTCGCTATTGCTGTTCCACGTCTACCAGGTGGGCTTCAACTTCTGGGACACGGGCTACGCCGCGGCGCTCACCATCGTGCTGCTGGTGGTGCTGGCGACGGTCGCGATCGGGCAATTCGTCTTCTTCGACAAGCGAGTGCACTACCAATGACCGCCGCGTCACCCCGGCCGTCGCTGCCATGACCGCGGCGTCACCCCGGCCGTCGCTGCCATGACCGCGGCGTCACCCCGGCCGTCGCTATTGCGACGATGGGCCGGGGCCCAATTTCTCGAAACGTTGGCCGCCTGGATCCTGGGCTTCCTCTGGATCCTGCCGCTGCTCTACGCCTTCTGGACGGCGTTCCATCCGTCCGAGTTCTCGACCCGCTTCGAGATCCTTGCGCCGCTCACGCTCGACAACTTCCGCCGCGCCTGGGAGGCCGCGCCGTTCGCGCGCTACTTCGTGAACAGCTTCGCGCTGGTGACGATGGTGCTGGCGGCGCAGCTCGTGCTCTGCACCCTCGCGGGCTACGCGTTCGCGCGCTTCGAGTTTCCCGGCAAGGAGATCGCCTTCATCCTGGTGCTGGTGCAGCTCATGATCATGCCCGACGTGCTGATCGTGGAGAACTACCGCACGATGTCGCGCCTGGGCATCCTCGATTCGATCCCCGCCATCGGCCTGCCGTACATGGCCTCCGCCTTCGGGATCTTCCTGCTGCGCCAGACCTTCAAGACCGTGCCGCGCGAGCTGGACGAGGCCGCGAGGATCGAGGGCGCGAGCGCGCTGCAGATCCTGTGGAAGGTGTACGTGCCGCTCGCCCGCCCGGTGTACCTGGCCTACGGGCTGGTCAGCGTGAGCTTTCACTGGAACAACTTCCTCTGGCCGCTCATCGTCACCAACTCGGTGAACTCGCGCCCGGTGACCGTGGGCCTGCAGGTGTTCTCGTCGACCGACCAGGGCATCGACTGGTCGGTGATCACGGCGGCAACGGTCATGACCTCCGCGCCCCTGCTGATCGCGTTCCTGCTGTTCCAGCGCCAGTTCGTGCAGTCTTTCATGCGGGCGGGGATTCGCTAGGCAGCACCCCGGCCGCGCGGAGGATCGGCCGGGCGATCTCGAAGCGATCCGCGAAACGGGTCTTGTCGGTCGGCGCGAGGTTCATGGCGAAGTACGCGACCGGCCGCCCCTTCTTCTCGATCCATCCCACCCACCAGTCGACCGGCTCGCGGGTGCGTCCTGAGCTGCCGGCCTTGGCATAGAGCGTATGGGCGCGCGTCTTTTCCACGACCATGGCGTTACGCACCAGCCGCTGTGCCCGCTGGGTGGCGGGGAGCCGTCCCTCGGCGAGACGATGGAGAAACGCTACCTGCTCCATCGCGCTCACGCGAAGCCCGCCCTGCAGCCAGAAGTGGTCAATCCCGCCCGACATGTCGCGGTTACCGTACTCGAGGCGGTCGAGCCACTCGCGCATGCGTGCCTTTCCGACGCGACGGGCGATCTCCTGGAACATCCAGACGACACTGTCGTGCATGCCGCTCGCAAGTGTGTGGTCGCGCTCGAGCTCGGGGCGCGGCCGCGGCTTGCCGTCCCAGTGAAACACCTCGTGCTCGTCGGTGATCGCGCCCACCTCGAGGCCGATCACGGCGTTGGGAATCTTGAAGGTCGAGGCGGGGAGAAAACGCTGCTTCGCGCGCGCCTCATTCACGATCGAATAGCGGTCGAGCGCCGGGTCATACAGCACGAACGTGCCGCGCACGCGCTTCGCGTCGAAGGGGCGTTGCCAATCGGGCCGCGCGATAGTCTCGGCCGCGGCGGCGCCGAGGCTCGCGAACAACGTGAGCAGCGGGGAGGCGAGTCGGTCCATGCTCGAAGCATGGCCGGCAAATCTGGCAACATTCTGACGATGCGAGGGTCAATTCGGGCTTGAAGCTCATCACCTGGAACATCCAATGGGGCTGCGGCGTCGATGGCCGCGTCGACCTCGAGCGCATCGTGCGCACTGCGCGCGCGATGGCGGACTTCGACGTGATCTGCTTCCAGGAGGTCGCCGACAATTTCCCCGGGTTGCGGGGCAACGACGATGCGGACCAGTTCGCGCGTCTCGCCGAACTCCTTCCCGGCTACACGCGTGTCGACGGCTACGGGGTGGACGTGGCGGGCGAGGGCGGGCGGCGCCGGCGTTTCGGCAACGCCATCTTCTCGCGGCTTGCGGTGCTCTCGGCGCGCCGCCATGCGCTTCCCTGGCCGGTAGACCCCGGCAGGAAGACCATGCCGCGCGTGGCGGTGGAGGCCACGATCCAGGCCTCGATGGGCCCGCTTCGCGTGACGACCACGCACCTCGAGTATTACTCCGATGTGCAGCGCCGGGCCCAGGCGCGGCGGCTGCGCAACCTGCACGACGAAACCAGCCAGCGCGCGCGCACCGCAGCCGGGTACCAGAACGAGGAGAGCAACGTGACCTTCAATCCGTCGCCTCAAGCGGCCGATGCGATCCTCACCGGCGACTTCAATTTCCCCCCCGAGAATCCCGCGCACGGCGAGATCCAGCATCCGCTGGCCGGCGGGGGACCGGCGTACCGCGATGCGTGGGCGCTCGTCCACGGCCATGCGCCGCACACGCCGACGTTCTGCGTGCACGACCGCAACTACGCGAAGACCCCGTACTGCTGCGATTTCATCTTCGTGAGCGAAGGGCTGGCGCGGCGCGTGCGTGACGTAACGGTGGATTCTCAAACCCAGGCGTCGGACCACCAGCCGGTGCTGCTCGAGCTGGACGCGAGCTGAGAACGATGGGCAGGAACGTCACCCTCACCGACACCCTCTATCGCTACCTCGTCGACCATTCGGTGCGCGAGCCCGAGGTGCTGCGGGAGCTGCGCGAGGAAACCGCGAAGCTGCCCATGGCGGGCATGCAGATCGGCGCCGACCAGGGTCAGTTCATGGGCTTGCTCGCGAAGATCATGGGCGCGAAGCGCTGCATCGAGGTGGGAGTCTTCACCGGCTACAGCGCGCTCGCCGTGGCGCTCGCGCTGCCGCCCGATGGACGCATCGTCGCCTGCGACGTGAGCGAGGAGTGGACCGCGATCGCGCAACGCTATTGGAAGAAGGCGGGCGTGGCAGGCAAGATCGACCTGCGCCTCGCGCCGGCCCTCGAGACGCTCGACGAGCTGATCGCGCTAGGCGACGAGGGCCGTTACGACTTCGCATTCATCGACGCCGACAAGGGCGGCTACCTCGCCTATTACGAGCGCTGCCTGAGGCTCCTGCGTCCGGGCGGACTGGTCGCGGTGGACAACACGCTGTGGTCGGGCGATGTGGCCGATTCCGCGAATACCAAGCCCGACACCGTTTCATTGCGCGCCTTCAACGACGCGCTGCACGTCGACGATCGGGTGGACCTCGCGATGCTGCCGCTGGGCGACGGCCTCACGCTCGCGCGCAAGCGTTAGCCCGCCGATGCCAGCAGACAAAGAAAAAGGCCGCGCGAGGGCGGCCTTGGAGGGAAACCTGTTGCGTTACTTCTTCACGGCCTGGTTGGTCGAAGGCGTGCCGGTGACGGCTTCCTTGGTCTTGCCGGCGACTTCCTTCACCTTGTCGACCGGCTTTTCCATGGCGGCGCGAACCGCGCCTTCCTTCTCCTGGCCCAGGACCTTGCCGTTGCCGGCGTCGACGAAGACCTCGGTCTGGCCCTTGTCGCCCTTGGCGTCGGTCTTCACGTGATACGAGTAGACGAGGCAGCCGTCTTCGGTCTCGATCCCGCCCTTGACGACCTTGGTCGCCTTGGCGGCGTCGAGGGCGATCTTCTTCGCCTCTTCCGGCTTGATCTTGGCCATGGCCATCAGGTCGGCCTTCTTGGCGGTCTTCGACGCCTTCATGCTGCACGTGTCCTTGAAGGTGCCCGTGGCCGCGGAAACCGCAAACGGGGCCGACACCAACACTGCCAAAAGCATGCTTTTCATATGTGTTCTCCTAAATGAGTGGGGTGTAGCTGCCGCTTGGAACCTGCTGCGGAACCAAAGTTTATATATTCCGGCGCCAGTTAATGTAGGAGGAGTCCTATAGTGAGCGCCGCCAGCACACAGGCGATCGCGATGAGCACCCGGGTCTGGCGCTGCTGCGCTTCGGCCAGGCGGGCGATCTCGGCCTCGATGCGCCGACCCGGAGCGTCGTTCAGCAGCCGGTGGACGAGGCGCGGAAGCTGCGGCAGGGTGCGCGCCCAGAGGGGTGCCTCCTCACGCAGCGATCTCATCAGGCCGCGCAGGCCCAGTTGCTCCCCCGCCCAGCGCTCGAGGATCGGCTGGGCGCTCCGGCGCAGGTCGAGGTCGGGGTCGAGCTGGCGACCGAGGCCTTCGACCTGCAGCAGCGTCTTCTGCAGCAGTACCAGCTGCGGCTGCACGTCCATCCGGAAGCGCCGTGACACCTCGAAGAGCCGGACCAGCAGGCGGCCGAAGTAGATGTCCTTGAGCGGCTTGTCGAAGATCGGTTCGCAGACCGAGCGGATCGCGCCCTCGAACTCGTCCACGCGAGTGTCCGCGGGCACCCACCCGGCCTCGACGTGCGCCACCGCCACGCGGTGGTAGTCGCGATGGAAGAACGCGAGGAAGTTGGTGGCGAGATAGCCCTTGTCGGCATCCGAAAGCGTTCCCATGATCCCGAAATCGACTCCGCAGTAGCGTCCGTCGCGGGCGACGAAGATGTTCCCGGGGTGCATGTCGGCGTGGAAGAAGCCGTCGCGGAACACCTGGGTGAAGAAAATCTCGACCCCGTCGCGCGCGAGTTTCGGAATGTCGATGCCCGCCGCGCGAATGCGCTCCAGCGCGTTCACCGGGATTGCCTCGATGCGCTCCATCACCATGACTTCGCGGTTGCACCAGTCCCAGTACACCTCGGGGACGATCAGCAGGCGCCCATCAGCGAAGTTGCGCCGCAGCTGGCTCGCATTCGCGGCCTCGCGCAGGAGGTCGAGCTCGTCGCCGATGGTCCGTTCGAATTCGTGGACGACCTCGCGGGGGCGCAGGCGCCGGCCCTCGGCGAAGCCCCCGATCAGTCCCGCAGCCGCATAGAGCACTCCCACATCCTCGGCGATGGTGGCCCGGATGCCCGGCCGCAGCACCTTGACCGCGGCCTCGCGCCCGTCCGGAAGCACGGCGAAGTGCACTTGGGCGACCGATGCGCTTGCCACCGGGACCGGATCGATCGAGCGAAACACTGCGGCGTGCGGTCGGCCATACGCGCGCTCGAGGGTGGCCGCGACCACCTCCCAAGAGAAGGGCGGGACGCTGTCCTGCAGCTTCGCCAGCTCCAGCGCCAAGTCTTCGCCAATGAGATCCGGTCGCACCGAGAGGAGCTGGCCGAACTTCACGAATACCGGGCCCAGAGTCTCGAGTGCCAGGCGCAACCGTTCGCCACGGGGACGGGTGCGCGGCGCCCACGCGTACCCCGCTCCGAACAAGAGCCGGGGCAGGACAGCGCGGGCCGGAAGGAATTCGTCCAGCCGGTAGCGACCCGCGGTGTGGAGGATGCGTAGGAAACGGAGAGATTGCATGGGAAGCGGAATTCTACAGTTGCAATTTGACCCCTCTGGTGGCGGTGCTAATCTGGGCGCCAGAATGACCTACCAAGTCGACCGCCCATTCACCCTCTACTTCGTCCGCCATGGCGTGACCGAGCCCAACTTCCGCGGCTTTCGCTGCGGCGGGGATCTCGACCTGCCCCTGATGGACATCGGCTGCGACCAAGCCTACCTCCTCGCCAAGCAGATCGAGAAGATGGGGCTGCGCGTGGGGGTGATCATCACCGGCTCGCTGATCCGCACGCGCCAGACCGCTTCGATCATTAGCGGCGTCCTCGGCAACGTGCCGGTCGAGATCGACCCGCTCCTGAACGAGCGCCGCCTGGGCCAGTGGAACAACCGCCCGATCGCCGAAACCGAGGAATTGCTCGCCGCGAAAGTCACGCCGCCGGGCGGCGAGGCCGAAGACGATTTCATCCGCCGGGTGGGACTGGCCCTGGAAAACCTGCGCCCCATGCTCGAGCGACGTCCGCTCCTGGTGAGCAGCAAGGGCGTGGGCCGCGTGCTCCACGGGATTCTCGGCGGCGAGGGCCGCATGCAGGTCGGCAACGGTGAAATCGTCGAATTCGCCGTCGCGCGCGACCACGGCGCGAACGTGCTGAAGGTCGCGCGGCCCCACCAGGCCTAGGCCGGGACCACCGTCCTGCGGGCCGGGGGCTTCGCTTCCACCGCGTCGTCGCGCAGGCGCGCGTGCAACACGCTCCACTCCCGCGCCTCGGTGCCATCGCAGAGCCACTCGTGAATGAACCAGTTCTGGTTGCGGTCGGAGAGCACCGGGGTATGTCCCGTGTCGGGTACATGCATCACGGTGACACCGGCGTCCAGCTTCATGCGCTTGATGGTGGGCTCGAGCAACGCGTCGGAAAGCATCCCGTGGATCAGCAGCACCGGGCAGTGCACCTTTTTCCATAGCGCCCACTGGTCCAGCGCTTCCTGCGCATCGACGCGATATTCCTGGAGCGCGCGCACGTCGTGGCGGTAGACGCGCCCGCTTTCCTCGTCGGACCAGCGGGTCTGGTGGAAGGTCACGTTGAAGCGGATGTCGTCGCTCACCGGGCCGTCGTTCTTCTGCGAGGCGCCGATCTTGCGCAGCAGGTCCGCGGGATCGCGGAACACGTAGTGGCGCGCGAGCGTCTGCGCGCGGCGCTGGCGGCGCTTCTTCGGGATGTACGGCCCGATGTCGTTCAGGATCAGGCGGCTCACCATCTTGGGATGCCGCGCCGCCAGCTCGATCGCCGCGCTGCCGCCGAGCGACGACCCGAGCAGGATCACCGGGCCGCCGCCCAGGTGGTCGATCATCTGGCGCAGCTGCTCCACATAGGTGGCGAGCGAATAGTCGCGCTGGTCCGCCATCCATCCCGAGCGGCCGCGGCCGACCCAGTCCATGCAGACGATGCGGAAGTGGGGCTCGAGGTCGGAGGCCAGGTAATTGAAGCGCATCGCGGTATTCGCCACGCCGCCGCAGCACAGCACCGTCGGGTTCGCGGTGTCGCCCCAATCGGTATAGGCGACCTTCACCGGATAGGGCTTGCGGAAGCGCGGCCCGCACTTCTGCAGGCGCACCGGGTGGCGATAGTCGAAATGCCGCAGGTCGAATTTCTGGTCGAAGCGCTGGATGACGCGCTTGGCGAGCGCCATGTATTCGTCCCAGTTCTTGAGGACGCGACGGCGCCCCGGGATCGGCGGTTCCCAGTCGGGATCGTGGCGCCGGCGCCGTTGCGCCGCGGCCCTACTCGCCGGGCGCGCCACTCTTGTCGTCCTTCTCGTATCCGAGCTGCACGGCGCGGCGGCGCTCGCGCTCGCGCTCGCGCTGGCGCAGCACGTCGATCATCACGTTGAAGGTGCGCGCGAGCTGGCCCACCTCGTCGTTGGAGCGCACCGCGATGTTGGCGCGATCGTAGTCGCCGCCCTTCAGCGCATGGGCGGCGGCGGTGAGCTGCTGGATCGGGTGCACGATGCTGCGCGCGAAGATCATCGCGAGCAGCAGGAAGATGGCGCCCGCGAGCGCCACGCTGACCAGGGTGTTCTCGAACAGCCGCTCGAGGGGCGCGGCGAAGTAATCGCGCGATTCCGACATGCCCACCACCCAGTCGTGCCCCGGCACGGGCGCGAAGCCCGCGATCTCGTCGCGCCGCGAAACGTTGGAGAAGTAGGCGACGTTGCCCGGCTGCCTGGCGCCGACCATCGCCCTGGCGAGCCACGGCTGGTTGAGCGAGTCGATCTTCGGGCGGCGGAAGCGCTGGTCGGCGACGATCTCGTCCGTCGCCTCCTTGGAAAGCGGCGCGAGGCTCTTGAACATCATCTTCTCATCGGGGTGCCAGACGACGACGCCGTCGCTGTCGACGAGGAACGGGATGCGGTCGGTCCCGACCCTGGTGTTCGAGAGGATGCGGCCGATGGGATCGGCCTTGATGCGCATTACCACGGCGCCGATCACGCGGCCATCGGGCCCGACCACCGGGCGCGAGTAGAACACGCCCGCCGCGCCCGCGACGGCGCCCACGATGATGCCGGTCATGAAGGGCCGGCCCTCCATCGCGGTCTTGAAATACTCGCGGAACTTGAAGTTCTTGCCCATCACGTTCGGATCGGTGGCGACGATCGCGTTGCCGGCGGGATCCATCACCATCGTGAACTGGATGTCGGGATTGGCCGTCACCAGGCCGCGCAGCTTGGCGAGCGTCGCCTCCACGCCCGCCTTGGTGGGCTTCTGCAGGAAGGAGACGAAGTCGTCGTCGGTGCCCACGTAGTCGGCGAGGTTGCGGGTGTCGCCCAGGAGCTGGGCGATGCGCCCCGCGGTGCTCTGCGCGAGCTGCTCGAGGTTGCGCAGCTCGACCGCCGCCATGTGCTCCTGGGTCTTCTCCAGGTTGTAGTAAGCGGTGATCATCATCGGCAGAAGCGCGGTCGCCACCATTGCGAGCGTCATCTTCACGGCGATCGGCCACGAGCCCGGCCGGCGCACCGCGCGCCACAGGCTGCTCAACCGGCCCCTGAGCAGGCGTGGGTTCTTGAGCGCGACCGCCCAGCTCACATCGTCGAACTCCTCGTCGCCCTTGCGCAGCGCCTCCTGCAATCCAAGCGCCCCGGCATGCGACGAAAACAGGGCCGACTGGAAGCTCGCCACGTCCTGGGGACGGTCGCTCGGATGAATCTTGAGCGCCCAATCGATCGCGCAGAGGAACTCGGGGCTGTAGCGCCCGCGGCCCAACAGCTCGGCGCTCGGCAGGGGATCGGGATCCTCGAGCCTTCCCGGCGCATCGATCGGTTTCTTGCCCGTAATCAGCCAGAAGAAGGTGGCGCCCAATGCGTAGAGGTCGGTCCAGGGGCCCTGGCGCCCGCCCCCCGCGTACTGCTCGATCGGGCCGTAGCCGGGAGTGACCACCGTGCCGATGTCGGCCTTCTCGGTAGCAGTCTGGCGCGCGGCGCCGAAGTCGAGCAGTACGAGGGTGCCGTCCGCGTCGCGCACGTAGATGTTGTCGGGCTTGATGTCGCGATGCAGGTAGCCGGATGCGTGCACCACTGCGAGGCCATCGAGGAGCGGGGCGAACAGCGATACCAGCGTCGCCTCGGGAATGTTGTCGTGCTTCTTGCGGTAGGACTTGAGCGATTGCCCGCGCTCGTATTCGAGGACCATGTACGCGGTCTTGTTCGACTCGAAGAACCGGGCGACCCGCACGATGTTCGGATGGCGGAAGGTGGCCAGCGTGCGCGCCTCGACGAGGAACGCGTCCAGCCCCGCCTGGTAGAACTCCTGGTCCTCGTCGGCGCGCGCGGACACGGCGTTGTCGCTCGCGCGGTAAGCGAAGTCCTCGGGCAGGTACTCCTTGATCACCACCTTGGCGTTCAGGTTCACGTCGGTGGCGGCATAGGCGATGCCGAAGCCGCCCTGCCCCAGGATGCCGTCGATCCGGTACTCGAACAGGCGAAAGCCCACGGGCAGGGTGATCGAGGCGGCGGCGGGCTTGGAGGGGATTCCCCGACGCGGATCGTTGGCCGCGGCCGAAGCCGCCCCCGGGTCGACGACAGTGGGGTCGACCACGATGTTGTCCGACGCGTAGCGCTGGGTCGCCACCTTCGGGTCGAAAATGGTGGGTTCCCCCGAGATCCTGGGTTTGTCGCTCAAATGCACTCCCCTGATGGGCCCCCTCCCGCCCCGGGCCACCGTTCAAGCTACCATAAACCCGTTTCGGGGAACACTTAAAAAAACCCCAAGAGACAACAACTTACAGATGAAATTTTAGGCTTTACGCAAGGGTCGTGGTACCATCCAACCAACCGAAATCCGGGTGCTTTGAGGTCAGGGGATGGGAACGATTCGGGTTCGTTTCATTCTGGTGGCGCTGGTGGTGAGCTTCTTCGCCGTCGGGATGGCCGCGTTCCTCAATTACTTCAAGTACAAGAGCACGATCGGCAACATCGTGAAATCGCGCGTGCTGGTCGTGGGCCGCGGGATCGAGAACAGCGTCCAGGCCTCCCTGCAGCTCGGCATGCAATTCTCCGAGCTGTCGCAGCTGCCCCAGCTTATGCAGCGCGAAAAATCCAGCGACCGCCTGGTGCGCGGCATCGACGTATTCGACTCTAGCGGCCAGGTGATCTACAGCACCGACCGCGCACGCGTCGGCCAGAAAGTCCCCGCGACATGGACCCAGGCGGCGGAGCGCTCCAAGACCACCGAGTGGGCCACCGAGGCCACCGACGAGTACGTGGCCGGCATCTCGGTGAAGAACGCCTTCGACCTCACCGTGGGTTTCCTCGCGCTGCGCTACTCGCGTCATGAGGTCGAGCAGGCCGCGGCCGCCGCCGGGCGCAAGATCCTGCTCGCCGCCCTGGCATCGTTCCTTGGCATCGCCATCGTGGCGCCCTTGGCGCTGATCGTCGTCATCCGGCGCTTCGAGCGCGACCTGCGAACGCTGGAAGCGGCCGCGAGCCACCTGGAGGACCGCGCCCAGCCCCCGCCCTCGACCGGCAGCGCGTTCGACACCGCCATCGGCCACCTGCGAGAATCGTTGCGCGACGCCAACAAGTCCCTCGACGACCTGAGGGCGAAGCTGGACGCAGCAGGCTGATGTGGGCTCATCCTCCGTGCCGCGGGTTGCCATGCTAGAGAAGAATTACCTCTGGCGAATCTACTGGCGCCTCGCCGGCGTGATCATGCTGTGCGTGGTCGTGGCACTCGCCGTGGTGTCGTATTTCTCCCATCGCGTGTTCGAGCGCGAGCTGGTCCCTGAAACCGAGCAGAAGGCCGCGACCGTGGCCGCGTCGGTGCGGGCGCTGGTGCTCAAGGCGACCGGCTACGGCGTGCCGTTCGACAAGCTCTACGGCGTCGAGCAGACCTTCGGCGAGGTCTTTGACGAGAACCCCGAGTTCACCTATGCCGCGCTGACCGACCTGGACGGGCAGCTCCTGTTCGCGCGCGGCAAGGAGCCCGCGGGCGTGCGCGAGTACTTCCGGCGCCCGACGGTGGTCGCCGTGGGCCTCGATCCCACCGCCACCTGGACCGCGTCGCGGGTCGGCGCGCAGTACTTCATCACCATGCCGATCGCCTCCGACAAGCCGCTCGGCATGCTGCACATCGGCATCGACGGGAAATTCGTCGACAACGTGCTGCTCGAGGTGATGCTCGACGTGGTCGTGGTGCTGGTGGTGTCGCTCTTCTTCACGCTCGAGCTGCTGAACTTCATGGCCGGCGCGCGGCTCGCATCGGGCCTGGGGGAATTCTCCCAGCAGGTCGAGCGCATGCGCTCGGGCGACTTCACCGCCACCGCGCGCATCCGCGCCAACGACGAGATCGGGCGGCTGCTGCGGCGCATTGATGCGGCGATCGACCATCTGAACGTGCGCTACGAGTTCCTGGTGGGCGAGATCGAGGACAAGATGCGCTCGGCCGCCGGGGCGCGGCGCGAGGCCCTCAAGCCCGCCATGGGAGCGCTCGAGACCATCCGCGCCCGGCTGCGCTTCGGCTCCGCGCCCAAGGATGCCGAGGGCGACGAGATGAACCTGAACCGCATCCGCGCGCCGCTCTTCGCCTTCATCCTCGCCGAGGAGATGACGCGCTCGTACCTGCCCACCTACGTGAACCAGCTGCTGGTGGCGATTCCCGGCTTCTCGCCGCAGATCGTGATCGGCCTGCCGATCATGCTCTTCATGCTGATCGTGGCCCTGGGCCAGCCGTACCTGGGCAGCTGGAGCGAGCGTGTCGGGCGCCGGCGCGCGATGCTGATCGGCGCATCGATCGCGACCGTGGGCTTTGCCGCCACGGCGCTGGCAATCAACCTCTATGACCTGCTGCTGTGGCGCTCGTTGTGCGCGCTCGGCTACGCGATGGTGTTCGTGGCCGCGCAGGGCTACGTCCTCGACCGCACCGGCCACGACAACCGCGCCCAGGGATTCGCGCTCTTCATCGGCGCGATCATGGTGGCCACGGTCTGCGGACCGTCGATCGGCGGCATCCTCGCGGACAACATCGGCTTCCGCCTCTCGTTCGCGGTCTCGGCGGTAATGGCGATGGCCTCGCTGCTCGCGATCGCGCGCCTGCCGAAGGTCGAGGTGCGGACCATGACCAGCCCGCGCCCCTCGAGGGGGCCGCGCTGGCGCGAGATCGTGGCGCTGATGGTCAACAAGCGCTTCATGACGCTCACGGGCCTCGCCGCCGTGCCCGCCAAGGTGATCCTCACCGGGGTTTGCTTCTACCTGGTGCCCCTGTACATCGTCTCGATCGGCAACACCTCGGCCATGGCGGGACGCATGCTGATGGTCTACGCGGTGATGATGGTGCTGATCGTGCCGCTGTCGGCGAGCCTGTCGGATGCGAGCATGCGCCGCGACCGCTACGTGTCGGTGGGCCTCATCATCTCCGGCCTCTCGGGCCTGTTGCTGCTCATTTCCGACAGCTTCCTGGTGCTGTTCGGCGTGGTCTTCCTGCTGGGGCTGGGGCAGGCCCTGTCGATCGCGGCGCAAAGTGCCCTGGTGGCCGAGCACTGCCAGGAGGAGATCCGCATCTACGGCAACGACGCCGTCTACGGGGTCTACCGCCTGTTCGAGCGCCTCGGCAATGCCATGGGGCCCCTCATCGCGAGCGTCCTGGTGATCTTCTGGGGCTACCAGGGCGCCTTCATCGCCATCAGCGCCTTGGTGCTGGTGTGCGGCATCGCCTTCACCATCGCCACGCGCGGCCTCGACTGGCAACCACAACCCGTGACCCAATGAACACGTTGCGCGCACTCCTCGCCCTGGCCTGCCTCGCGCTCATGCTCGTGGCCGATGGCGACGCGCGCGCACAGGCCCAGGTGCGCCCGTACCGCATCTACGCGATCACCTTCCGCGGCATGACCGATGTCGAACGCGGGTTCCAGGAATACTTCGCCGCGCGGCGCATTCCCGTGCAGATCACCTTCCGGGACCTGAATCGGGACGCCTCGCGGATGCCCGGGTTCATCGACGAGATTCGCGCCACCAAGCCCGACCTGGTCTACACCTGGGGCACCTCGGTCACGCTCGGGGTCGTGGGCACCTACGACAGCTACGATCCCTCCAAGCACATCGCCGACATCCCGGTGGTATTCACGCTGGTCGCCGCCCCGGTGCTTGCGAAGATCGTCCCGGACCTGAAGGCCTCGCGCCGCAACGTGACCGGAGTCTTCCACGTGGCCCCCACGGAAGCGCAGATCCGCGCGATGGCTTCCTACCGGCCGTTCAAGTCGATCGGCATCCTGTACACGCCCACCGAGCAGAACTCCGTGGTGGTGGTCGACGAGGTGCGCGAAGTCTCCAAGCGCCTGGGCTTCGCGGTGATCGCCCGGCCGTTGAAGCTCGACGCGGCCAAGAAGGTGACGGCCGAAGGCGCTCCCGAGATGATCCGCGAGCTGAAGGAGCAGAAGGTCGACTGGCTGTACCTGCCGCCGGACTCCTACCTCGGCACGCAGGCGAAGAACGTGATCATCCCGGCGGCGATGGAGCAGCGCCTGCCCACCTTCGCCTCGACCGAGCAGTTGATGGAAACCGGCGCGCTCACCGGCCTGGTGAGCCGCTACCACTCGATCGGGCAGTTCACGGCGTACAAGGCGGAGCAGATCCTGGTGCACAAGGTGCCGCCGTCGAAGATCCCGGTCGAGACACTCACGCGCTTTTCGCTCCAGGTGCGCATGGACGTGGCCGAGGCGCTGAAGCTGCCTCCGCCGCTTCCCATGTTCAACTACGCCGAGCTCATTACCGCGAAGCAGGGCCCCGCCACCCAGTGACCGCTATGCGGGTCAGCTAACGTCCGGCCGCGTGAGCGCGGCGAGCAGCTCGCCCACGATCTCGGCGGTGTCGTCCGAACGGGTCTTGAACTTCAGCAGCGTGCTGCCCATCGTCTTCTGCAGCCGCAGCCCCTCGTTGTAGAGGTAAAACGGCGCGTCCCCGCCGAAGCGCACCGCGGCCGTGCGACCATCGCCCATCTTGAGGATCACGCGCTTGCTGGTGATGATGACGTTGCCGTCGCCGATCGGCTTGGCGCCCTCCTCGGGCAGGAAATGCGACCGCGTCCCGCCCTCCGCATACTTGAACGGTCCCAGGACCTTCATGCCGTCCGCGCCGCCGAGGCGTGGCTGGTCGAGGAGCTCGACCGCGAGGCTGTAGTGCGGCACCTCGTCGGCTTCCATCTGCACCCCTCGCAGCGCCCCGTGGGTGGGCGGGACGAGCGGCAGGTTGCCGCGGCGGATCTCGGTCAGCGTTCGCAGGCGATTGACCTCGATCTTGGTTTTCTCGATCTGGTCGTCCCGGAGCGCCAGGAATTTCTGGATCTTGGCGAGATCCTGGACGCCCGTCTGGGTGAGCTGGCCCTTGGAGCGCGCCGCGTCCACAGCCTCGTTGTACAGGTCGCGGCGCAGCGACGTCTTGTCATCGGACGCGTCGGTGACGTCGAGCTCCTGCTGCAGCTTGGCGAGATCGTTCAAGTCGTTGCTCGAGAGCTTCCCGTCGCCCACCGCTTGCTTCACCTTGTCGCGGTAAGCCTGCTTCTTCTTGTCGCCGCCAAACCAGTCCTTGATGCCCATCGCAGCTTCTCCTTCAACGCATGAGTACGGAAAGCAGCTCGCCACGATCTCGGCGGTGCCATCGGATTTCGATTTGACCGGGGCCATGCTCGCGCGCCACCGCGACGAGCTCCTCGGCCTTGCCGGGGGCGAGCTTGCCCTTGGCCACTTCCTTGGCCTTCTCCTTGAACGCTTCCTTCTTCTTGTCCTTGAACAGGTCCCTCAGTCCCATGGCCGTCTCCCGTTCATTCGCAGAAGAACTCTACGGGCTCGGTCGCGGAGCTCTGCGATTGACCCAGCGCGATGACGCCGTGGTGGCGCAGCATCGCTTCTTCGCGCCGCAGGACGATCTCGCGGTCGCCGTCGATGGTGAGATACGTCCCGTTCGCGCTCCGGTCCGTGAGCACGAACTTGTCCTGGCGGCGCTCGATTTCGCAGTGGATGCGCGAGGCCGTGCGCTCGGCAATCACCAGGTCGGCGGTCGCCTCACGGCCGAGGACCAGCGAGCGGCGCGTGTCGTCGAGCACAATCACGCGGCTGCGATAGACGAGGCGCAGCTGCGTGCCCGAGTCGGTCGTCGCGCGCTGCGCGACGAGCTGGGTCGCGTCGTCGGTATCGGTCCAGAGCACTTCGCAGATGCCGACCTCGCTCTCCTTGCCCTTCACCTCGATCGCATAGAGGCTGCGGCAGTCCATCTTCTGGAGCGGGTCGAGGAGGTCCACGGTCTCGAGCGAGGTGATGATCTGGCCGCGCGAAGCCATTTCGGTCAGCCGGGCGGCGAGGTTCACGGTGTCGCCGAAAACATCACCGTCGCGCTCGACCACGGCTCCATGGTGCATCCCGATCCGCACGCCCAGGCGCACCTTGTCCACCGGGGCCATCTCGTGCATCGACAGCTGGATGTCCACCGCGGCGCGTCCCGCTTCGGCCGGATGCGCGAAGATCGCCATGACCTCATCGCCGATGGTCTTCACCACGCGTCCGCCGTGCTGCTCGGCGAGCGCGGCGAACAGGCGCACGCATAGGTCGATCGCCTCGAGCGCGGCGGCATCGCCGACCGTGTCGTAGAGCTTCGTGCTACCGCTCACGTCGGCGAAAAGCACGCATCCTGTGGACTGCCCGGGCATCGGCCGAGTCTACTAGCGCTTGAGCCTTTCGACAAAGTGCTTGCGGAACTTGGTCACCTTGGGCTCGATCACGAAGCTGCAGTAGGGGTTGCCCCCGCCCACGCGCTGGAAATACTCCTGGTGCTCGCTCTCGGCCATGTGGAACTGCGAGGCTGGCGCGACCTCGGTGACGATCGGCGCATTGAAGAGGCGCTGCGCGGTGAGCTTCGCGATGACCTCGCTGGCCACGCGCTGCTGCTCGTCCGAATGAACGAAGATGGCGGAGCGGTACTGCGTGCCCACGTCGTTGCCCTGGCGGTTCAAGGTCGTCGGATCGTGGATCGTGAAGAACACCGACAACAGGTCGGCATAGTCGAGCTCATCGGAGTCGAAGGTGACCTGGACCACCTCGGCATGCCCGCTGGCCCCTGAACACACTTGCGCATAGTTGGGATTTGGCGTCTTGCCCCCCATGTATCCCGATTCGACCGATTCGACCCCTTTCAGCTGGTCGAAGACGGCTTCCAGGCACCAGAAACAACCGCCTGCGAGGGTTGCGACTTCACGGGTCATGCGTTCTCCAGAAAATGGCGCGGCCGAGGGAAATGGCTCAAACTTACCCTCTTGGTCGCAGTCGAATATGGGACCTTTCATCATGGCACAAACCGCCCAGCCGCCGCGACGGCCGACGACCCGGGATCCCCTGCCGGAGCAGGCGATCGCGCGCGAGGTGCTGCTCGAGAAATACGCCAAGGGCGGGGAAGCCACCGTGAGCGAAGTGCGGGCGCGAGTCGCCCGCGCGCTCGCCATGGCCGAGCCCGAGTCAAAGCGCGCCCCGTGGGAAGCGCGCTTCCTCGAAGCGCAGGCGCGCGGTTTCATCCCCGCGGGCCGCATCAACTCCGCCGCCGGCACGTCCCTCACCGCAACCCTCATCAACTGCTTCGTGCAGCCGGTGGGCGACTCGATCACCGAGACGGTCGACGGCAAGCCGGGCATCTACACCGCGCTCGCGGAGGCGGCCGAAACCATGCGCCGCGGCGGCGGCGTGGGTTACGACTTCTCGTCGATCCGCCCCGAGGGCGCCCTGGTGCGCGGCACGCACTCGCGCGCGAGCGGCCCGGTGTCGTACATGCGCGTCTTCGACCAGTCGTGCGAGACGGTGGAGTCGGCGGGCAGCCGCCGCGGCGCGCAAATGGGCGTGCTGCGCTGCGACCATCCCGACATCGAGCGCTTCGTCCACGCCAAGGACGAAGGCAAGCTCACCAACTTCAATATCTCGGTGGGCGTGACGGACGCATTCATGCGTGCGGTCGAAGAAGATCGCGAGTTCGAGCTGGTGCACAAGGCCGAGCCCGCCGCCGACGTGGTGCAGGCGGGCGCGTTCCAGCGGGGCGACGGGATGTGGGTCTATCGAAAGGTCCAGGCGCGCGATCTCTGGGAACAAGTCATGCGGTCGACCTACGACCATGCGGAACCCGGCGTCCTGTTCCTCGATCGCGTGAATCGCGACAACAACCTGCACTACTGCGAGACGCTCGAGGCTTGCAACCCGTGCCAGGAGGAGCCCCTGCCGGCGTATGGCTGTTGCGACCTCGGGTCGATCAACCTCGTCGAGATGGTGCGCGACCCGTTCGCCGGCAATGCACGCTTCGATTTCGAGGGCTTCGGCAAAGTCGTCGACGTCGCGATCCGCATGCTCGACAACGTGCTCGACGTGACGCCATGGCCGCTCAAGCAGCAGGACGAGGAGTCCAAGGCGAAGCGCCGCGTGGGCCTTGGCTTCACCGGGCTCGGCGACGCGCTCGCGATGCTGCGCCTGCGCTACGACGCGTCCGAAGGGCGCGCCATGGCCGCGAAGATCGCGGAATTCATGCGCGACCGTGCGTATGCCGCGTCCGTCGACCTCGCGAAGGAGCGCGGCGCCTTCCCGATGTTCAATGCCGACCTCTACCTGTCGGGCGGCAATTTCGCCTCGCGGCTGCCGCCGGCGCTGAAGGACGCGATCCGCAAGCACGGCATCCGCAATTCCCACCTGCTGTCGATCGCGCCGACGGGCACCATCAGCCTCGCCTTCGCCGACAACGCGAGCAACGGCATCGAGCCGCCGTTCTCTTGGACCTACACGCGCAAGAAGCGCATGGGCGACGGCACGCACAAGGAATTCCGCGTCGAGGACCATGCGTGGCGCCTGTATCGCCACATGTTCGGAAAGGACGCGAAGCTCCCGGACTATTTCGTGACGGCGCTCGAGATCTCGGCGGACGCGCACCAGGAGATGGTCGCGGCAGTGGCGCCGTTCATCGACACCAGCATCTCCAAGACGGTGAACGTGGCCGAGGACTATCCGTACGCCGACTTCGAGGGCCTCTACATGAAGGCGTGGAAGGCGGGTCTGAAGGGGCTTGCGACCTATCGCCCGAATAGCGTCCTGGGCGCGGTCCTCACGCCCGACCCGCCGGCGCGGGAAGCATCGGAGGCCGCGGGCGATGGCGCCAACCGCCGCTTCTCGATCAAGGCGCTCCCGGAGCCGGTGCTCACCAGCCTGCGTTGGCCGGGGCGCCCCGAGATGCCGGAGGGCAACCTCGCGTGGACGTACATGGTCGATTCGCCCTTCGGCCGCTTCGCGCTATTCGTGGGCCAGGTGGAGGAGGCCGGGCGCGCGTTCCCCTTCGAGGTCTGGGTCAACGGGGCCGAGCAGCCGCGCGGCCTGGGCGCCGTCGCGAAGACGCTCTCGATGGACATGCGCGCGAACGACCGCGCGTGGCTCAAGATGAAGCTCGACGCACTTGCTACCACCGTGGGCGACGACGCGTTCGAAATGCGTTTCCCGCCCCATGGGGAGAGGCGCAAGGTTCCCGGCGTGGTGGCGGCGATGGCTCAGGTCGTGCGTTGGCGTTGCGAGCAGCTGCGCGCGCTCGAGGATCAGGGTGCGTCCCCGGTGCTCGACCACATGTTCAGCGTGGAGGAGCCGCGCACCGGCACCGACGGCACGCTTGCGTGGACCGTGGACATATCCCATCCCACTTCCGGCGATGAGTTCGTGCTCGGACTCAAGGAAATCCAGCTGCCGGACGGCTCCACGCGCCCCTACTCGATCTGGCTGTCGGGCCACTACCCACGCGCCCTCGACGGCCTCACGCGCATCCTCTCGCTCGACATGCGCGTGATCGATCCCGCATGGATCGGCATGAAGCTGAGGAAGCTCCTCGACTATTCCGAGCCGCTGGGCGACTTCATGGCGTTCATTCCGGGCGAGCGCCGCCAGCAGAACTGGCCGTCAACCGTGGCCTACCTCGCGCGCCTCGTGATCCACCGCTACGCCATGCTCGGCGTGCTCGACGAGCGCGGCTATCCGACGCGTGAGATGGGAATCCTCGAGGCCCCGCGGGCCGACGACGAACCCGCGCTGATGAAGGGCGCGCGCTGCCGGGAGTGCGGCAACTACACCGTCATCCGTAAGGACGGCTGCGACTTCTGCAGCGCCTGCGGATGGGTGGGGTTGTGCGGGTAATTGGGCCCCCGCCTGCGCGGGGGCGACGAGCACCGAACGGCGGAACCGCTCTCAGCTCGTCGGTTTAACCAGCGGGACGTAGAGGTGGTAGAGAGGCCCGGTGAAGAGCATGCCGAGCGAGGCGCCCAGCCATCCGCCGAGCAAGAGCGCGGACCAGGTACCGAACAACACCTGCCCCAGGACGAGCCCGAGGAAACCGATCGCGATCACAGGAATCGCCGCGAGCTGCGCGCGGTTCCAGCAGACACTCACCTTACGCCGGCAGTGGGAACACTCGAGGGTCCGTTTCGGGCCGAGCGACTGCTTCTCCCAAAACGAGAAACTGGCCTTGCTGCACCATGGGCACGAATACATTTGGACGCTCCCTGAACCACTTTCTTATGAACGGGAATTTTACACGTCCAAACGGACTATGCCCATGCGCCAATCGGCACTTCAACGCGTCATATACCGAGTTACTGGAAGGTCCAGCGGTAGACGGCGTCGAGCCCGGGAAGGTAGCCGGCGCGGGCGAGCACCTGGAAATGCTGGGAGATGCGCCACGTGATCTTGAGCGCGCCCTCGGCATCGGACAGGCCCTGCTCGTAGGTCAGGTGAAACTTGTCGTTCAGGCGCCGGCCGACGCTCACTACGTCGGACGCCGAAGCGGTGCCGGTACGGCCGGCCACGGTGCTCTGCGGCAGCACGCCGAGCGCGCTGTTGGCGTCGGCACGGCCGATGCGGATCTCGTCGAAGCCCAGCCGCTTGGTGAGGTTCGAGCCCGGATTATTGTTGCCCAGCAGGGCCCGCGCCGCCGCCATCAACACCGCGCTGTCACCGAGCGAGGTGTCGGAGGCGCCGCGACCCAGCACCAGCCACGAGAGCTTCTCCGGCTCGGGCACATCGGGGCTCGACACCAGCCGCACACGCGGGCGGGTCGTCGTGCCCAGGACTTCGACGCCGGCCTCGACCGGGAGGCCCTTGCGCAGGGCGAGCACGTTCAGCTGCGGGCTGTCGACCGGTCCGTTGAACGTGAGCACGCCGCGCTCGATCGAAAGCTTCTGCCCGTAACCATCGTAGGTTCCGCCCGCGGTGCGGATGGTGCCGTTCGCGCGCAGGCCCGGGCCGGGCGTCCCGGTGATATGCACTTCGCCCGCGAGGCGCGTGTCGAGGCCGCGCCCCTGGAAATAGAGGTTGTCGCCGAGCGCGAGATGCGCGTCGATTCGAATCGGCTCGCGCTTTTCCTCGGCCGCCGCGGGCCGGGAGGCGCGCACGACCACGACGTCATCGGAGATCGAGGGTAGCGGTGTGGCGAGCGCGCCGATCCATCCCGCGTCAGCGGTGAACCTGCCCGCGGCGAGGAAGCCTTCGGCGCCAGCATCGAGCCGCGCCTCGCCGGAGAGCGCGAGGAAGCGCGTCGGCTGCTGCGTCACGGGAACCTTGTCGGCCTTGATGCGGATGGCACCCCTGCGCGATCCGAGGTCGATCGTCCCCTCCGCGGAGAGCTTGCCGCCTGCGGGCGGCGCAGCCACGTTCCCCATGCGCGCGCGCGCCGCATCCGACGGGCGCCACGGCGTGGTCGCGGCGAACTGCTCGATCACCAGGGACTTGCCGGTCATGCGCAGTGCGACGACCCCCTGCTCGACCTCGAAGCCGGTCGTCGGCTCGCGCAACGCGACGTTCTCGGCGCGCGCGGTCCCCGATACCTGCGGATCGGCGCCCGTTCCCGACACCGCGATGTTCGCGTTCAGGCGCCCGGCGAGCTTCGCCTCGGGCCCGAGCCACGCGGTGAAGCCCGCGAGGTTTGTTTCCGCGGCGACGAGGCGTGCCTCCATCGGCGCGTTCGCGGAAAACGTCCAACCGGTGGCGCCGCGCACGATGAGGCCCGAGCCCTCGCCGTGGATGCGGCCGATGCGCTCGCCGGTGATGACGACGCTGCCCTTCGCACGCCCGCGCACCGCATCGACGCGCAGCGTGAGCTCGTTCAGGCCGAGCGGCAGCGGCGGCTCGCCCACGCGCAGGTCGCCCGACACGCGGCGCAGGTTGACCGAGCCCTCGAAAGTCTCGGCGGCGTGGAGGTCCCAATCGCCGGCGACGACCAGGCTCGAGCGCGGCAGGAACTCGATACGCAAACTGCGCGCAAGGTTTTGGATCTGGATGCCCGAGCTCGTGCCTTTGAAGTCGAGCGTGCGCGGCGTCCAGCGCGTGACCATGAGTCGCGACTCGCCCCACTCGCCCTTCAGGAGCGCTTCCCCCAGCTCGACGCGCTGCGCCGACACGGTGAGCGGTGCGGGCGCCGCGAGCGCGAACGCGCCGCGCCCGGTCAGCGCCAGCGATTCGATCCGTCCGTCCCATGCCAGCGACCTCGCGCGCGGATCGAGGCCGCCCTGGAGGACTGCGCGCACGGCGCTGTCCCGCGCCATGTCCGCGGCGATCTCGAGACGGTGCGCAACGCGCGTACCGCTCAGCGTCGCGGTCGCGGACTCGGCGAGCGGCGTGGGAGGACTGTCCTTGCCGATCGCTACGCCCTTCGCCTGCACCCTCGCATCGACGGGGCTATCCGGCTCCACCCCCGCCTCGGCGCGCGCGGTGAGCTCGCGCACGAACACGTTCGAGGGGAAAGTGAGGTTCGCGCCGGTCAACGCGATCCGGCCCGCCGGCGACTTGAATGTTCCGACGAGGCGCGCCTCGCCCTCCAGGCGTCCTGCGAGCGACACCCCGAAGGGCTTGGCGATCACCGCGATGTTCGGCGCGCGCACGCTCACATCCATCGCATCGCCGGCCCCCCCGAAACTGCCCTTTGCCACCAGGCGCGCCTCGCCCACCACCACATCGACATCGGCGGAGGCGATGCGCCGCGTATCGCCGGCGATGTTGGCGCGCCCCGAAGCAGGGAGCCCCGCAATGGTGCTGGGGGCGATGTCGAGCTTCGCTTCGCCGGCGAGGCTTGGGGCGAGCGTGCCGCGCGTCGTGAACGCGAAGTTGAGGTCGCCCTTGGTGGCCTTCACGAATGCCGACGGATCGAAGTGCTCGGCGCGCCCCTCGAAGCGAAACTCCCGGCGGCCGTCGAGCGCGAGCGTGCCCTTCGCCACCACCGAACCGCCGCCCGTGCTCACGCGCACCGCCTCGACGTCGAGGCGCCGGCCGGCGAGGGCGGCGCGTCCCTCGATCTCGAAACGCGGGTCCTTGAGCGCCAGGTCGAAGCGCTGCGCCGCACGATCGCCCGCGACGGCCACGCGCCCCGTGACGCGTGTTTTCTGCAAGCCCCCATGCAAGGCAGCCAGGTCGACATCGGCGATGCGCAAGTCGGCCTGGATGCCCGACTTCTGCACCGCCGCGCGGCCGCTGGCCCGACCGCCGCCCAACAGCAACACGTCGAGGTCGGCGAGGTCGACGCGTTCCGGAGTCACCACGATTCGCGCCGTGGCGGAGTTGAACGGAAGCTTCTGCTTGTCCCACGGGCCCGGCTCGGCATTCTCGATCTTCACCGGCCCCGCGAAGGTCCTGCCCTCCGCGTGAAGGCGCACATCGAGCGCGAGGCGCGTGCGCGGCCCTGAGGCCTGCTTCGACAAGTCCACGTCTCGCGCCTGCAGATCGAGGGTGCGCACCGGCACCGTCGAGAACGGCTCGAGCACCAGGCGTCCCGTGGCCTTCTGGCCGGAGACCTCGCCGTCGAGCTTGGCCTCGATGCTTTTCAGGGTGCCCTTGGCGACGATCGCGGCCTGGTAGGGACGCTCCCCGACAACGCCCGAGAAATCCGCGGTGGCATCGAGCGCGAAGGGCGCGGTGGTGTCGAGGGTCCCGGCGACCCGGCCCTTGCCGTAGGAAGTCCCGGCGCGCGCTTCGTCGATTTTCCAGTGGCGCTCATCGCCCTCGCCGCGCAGGAAGATGTCGCGCACCACGAGGTCGGTGGGACGCGAGGCGTCCATCAGCGCGCGCTTGCGCAACGGGTCCTTCTCCGCCTGCGCCTCGCGGCTGAGGGCGCCGAGCCGCAGCTCGCCGATCGATCCCTGCTCGAGGCGCACCGCATAGGGGGGTGCAAAGCTCACCGGCACGCGCGCGGCCGCACCGGCGCTCACGGTTCGCACTTCAACCAGGCGTGCCTGCAGCCGGTGGATGACCAGGCGCCCGCGCAGCGCCGCGAAGGGCGAGCTCTCCATCTCGAAATCCTCGATGCGCGCATACATGTCGGGCCGCGAGACCTCGATCAGCTTGATTCGCATCGGGCCGCCCAGGCTGCCCTCGACGCCTTCATAACGGATGCCGTCGCCGGCAAGGCGCGTGACCTGCCCGAGCACGAAGCGCGCCCCCCCCTGCGTGTGCATGACCCACAGGACCCCGCCGACCGCGACCAGCACGAGGAGCGCCGCCAGGAGCAGGACACGCGTCACCCAGCGGCTGCGCGCGCGCGTGCCGGGCGGCGGCGGCGCTTCGAGGATCGGGGCTTCGGCGCTCATCTCAGAAGGCCACCGTGACCGAGAATGCAAGCCGGAACTTGCGCGGCTCCTGGGCATAGGCCAAGTCGAGTGCGAACGGGCCCGCCGGGGTGCGGAAGCGCGCGCCGACGCCGTAGCTCGGGTTCGGCCGCCAATCGCGCGTGCTGTCCTTGGCGTCGCCCACATCGGCAAACACCGCGGCGCCCCACTTTTCGTTCAACCAATGCACGAATTCCGCCGTGCCGGTGGCGATGTAGCGCCCGCCCACGATCGCCTGGCCTTCCTGCACACCCAGGCTCTGGAACGCATAGCCGCGGTTGGAGCGCGCGCCGCCGGCGCGAAACAGGAAATCCTCGGGAATGCGCTCGCGGTGGGCGGTGTGGGTGCGCCCCACCTCGGCGCGCAGCACGACCTGGTCGTTGGGGGTGATCGGCACCCAGTACTGGTACTGCCCGTAGATCTTGACGAAGTCGTCGCCGGAGGCGAGCGACTTCGCCCCCGCGGCGAGCTGGATGTTGAACACCCCACCCCGGCGCGGATCGAAGATGTTGTCGACGTGGCGCCAGGTCACGGCGACGATCGGGGCGAGCGCGCGCTTGATGCGCTCGGGGGCTTCCTCGGGCCGGGAGCGCTCGATCTGGTAGGTCAGGCCGACCCGCGTCTCGAAGTCCTCGAGCTTGAAGTGCCGGTAGCCCGCCACCGCGAAGCGGGTGAGGTCGAGGTTCTGGAACGTGCTGCGCTCGGTCAGCACGCCGACGCTGTCCTTGAACGGTATCGCGCCGCGGCGCGGAGCCGCAAACAGCCCCGAGGGCAGGTACACGTCCACGTAGCCGATCTGGCGCTCCTGGCTCACGCGAATCGAGCTTTGCAGGTCGAAGCCGCGATCGAAGAGATCGCGATGGCGCACGGCCACCTCGGCACGCGCGCCGTCGTCAGTGCCGTAGCCCAGCGCGACGCCCACCTCGCGCCGCGGCCGCTCGCTCACCACGACGCGAACCGGCACGAGCTCCGGGTGCCTGGGATCGCGCGCCACCTCGACCACCACGCTCGAGAACCACGGGCCTTCCTGGACGCGGCGCTGCAGCTCCTCCAGGCGCGCCGCGCTGTAGCGCTCGCCGCGCCGCAGGTCCACCACGCGACGCACGACCGCCTCGGTGTACTTGTCGATGCCCTCGATCTGCACATCGCCGAGCGTGAAAGCGGGCCCGCTGTCGAGGACCAGCTTGAGGTTGGCGCGAGCCGCGTCGGCATCGACCACGGCTACCGACTCCGCGAGCTCGCCGGCCGCGTAGTCGTCCTGCGTGAGGTCCTCGTGCAGGCGCGTCTTGGCGACGTCCCAGTCGGCGCTGCGAAACGGCGCTCCGGGCTTGAGCGTCCACGCCTCACGGAGCCGGCGGCGCCGCGCCTCGCGCTCCGCGCCCTCGAGCGCGAGATCGCCCCGGAAGGTGATCTCGACATCTCCCACGACCGTGCGCGCCCCGGGCGTCACGGTGATCACCACGCGTTTGCGGTCCTCGCCTTGCGGATCGATGTCGATCATCGGGGAAAAATAGCCCTCGGAGCCCGCGATCTCGGGGACGCGGCGGCGCACGTCGCGCAGCCACGGCCGCAAGCTCGCGGCGCGGCGCTCGCCTTCCTCGATGTCGGGCGCGGGGAGGTGGCGGCGGAAGAGCGCGAGCAGCGGCGGCGGGGCGCGCCATTCGACCTCGACGGGACCCAGGCGCGGCGTGCGCGCGGGGCGCTCGGCTTGCGGGTCGGGGACGGCGCTCGAAGGCTCGTCGGGCGGCTCGGGCTGCTGGGCCAGGGCCGGGACGCAAGCCGCGAGGGCCAAGAGGAGGATGGCGAGCGGCTTCACCCTCCGGGGACCGCCGCGACCGCGAGTTAGTTCCTGCGACCTACCCCATCGATGCGCTTTTCCAGCCGCTCCAGCGCGTCGCGCAATTCGCCGACTTCCCGCACGAACCCGTCCACCTTGACGCGCGAGGCGATGAGCGGCGACTCCTCGGTCCAGTACTCGGCCGCGCCCTGGGCGGTGCGCAACGCCGCGTCGCGGCCCCAGCGGCTGAACGCCCGGGCGCCCCCGACGAGACGATGCGCGGCGATGTCGCCGACCGCCTTCGACAGGTCTTCCTCGAAGTCCCACGTGAGGTGCCTGGCGAGAAACGAGATCTCCTGCGCAAGCTCCATGTCGCCCTGCATCTCGACTTCGCGCAGCGCCGCCTCCTCGCGCGCCGCGAGCCTTGGCAGCAAGAAGGGCGAGATGCGCACCGTGAGGTCAGGCGACGCGCCAGCCACCGCCGCCGTCACCTCGCCGGTGGTCTGCACGGTGAACGCGAGCGTGACCGGCCCTACGTGAAACTCGGCGGTGCGTCCCGCGTGCTTGCGCAGGCGCTCCATCGCCAGGGGCGCCGAGCGCAGCACGTGGTTCAGGGCGCGCGCCGCCGGATGAGGAAAGGGTGCGCTCACAGCTTGTAGCCGCGGTGCAGCGCCACCACGCCGGCGGCGAGGTTGAAGTACTCGACGCGCTCGAGTCCCGCGCCCTGCATCATCGCCTTGAGCGTTTCCTGGTCGGGATGCATGCGAATCGACTCGGCGAGATACCGGTAGGCCCCCTCGTCGCCGGCCACATGCTTGCCGATGCGCGGCAGGACCCCGAAGGAATACGCGTCGTAGGCGCGCGCGAGCGGCTTCCACGGCTTGGAGAACTCGAGCACGATCACGCGCCCCCCGGGGCGCACAACGCGTGCCATCTCGGTCAGCGCGCGGTCCTTGTGCGTCATGTTGCGCAGCCCGAAGGCGACCGAGACGCAGTCGAACGAATTGGCGGGGAACGGCAATTTCTCCGCATCGCAGAGCGCAAGCGGGGCGAACACGCCCGAATCGATCAGCTTGTCGCGGCCGACCTCGAGCATCGCCGGATTGATGTCGGTCATCCACACCTGGCCTGAGGGACCGACGCGCTTCGCGAAGGCAGCCGCCAGATCACCGCTTCCCGAGGCGACGTCGAGCACCCGGGCGCCCGGGCGCACGCCGCTCATCGAGATGGCGAAGCGCTTCCACACGCGGTGCAGCCCGAGCGACATGAGGTCGTTCATCAGGTCGTAGTTCGAGGCGACTGAGCTGAACACATCGCCGACCCGCCTCGACTTCTCGTCCTCGGCGACCTGCTGGTAGCCGAAGTGGGTCTTGTCGGTCATGCGTCGCGGCTCTTGCCCGCGTGCGCGATGCGGGCGAGGTAGCTCTTCCAGTTCGAGTCGAGCTTGGCACCCAAATCGTAGAGATAGTCCCAGGAGTAGATGCCGGTGTCGTGGCCGTCGCTGAACACGAACTTCACCGCGTAGACGCCGACGGGCTCGATCGCATTGATGTTGACCTCGCGCTTGCCGGTCTGGAGGACCTCCTGTCCGGGCCCGTGGCCGCGCACCTCGGCCGAGGGGGAAAACACCCGCAGGTACTCGACCGGCATCGAGAACGCGCGGCCGTCGTCGAACGCGATGTCGAGCATGCGCGACTGCTGGTGGAGGTGGATCTCGGTGGGGCGGGGAGTCTTGCGGTCCATGCTGGCCGGTGTCAGAGGCGAGTTTCCGAAGGGTGATTATCGCCGACCGGACGGAAAGCGTCTCTGACACCTGTTTTCAACTGCCGTTAAGATGGCTCCATGATCGGAATCCTCATTGTCTCCCACGGCGCCTTCGGCGAGTCGCTGATCCATTCGGCGAGCCACGTCCTCGGCAAGCGGCCGCTTTACCTGCGCCAGGTCGGCATTACGGTGCACGATGACCCCGACGCGATCCTTCCCATGGCGAAAGACCTGATCCGCTTCCTCGACCAGGGCCAGGGCGTGCTGGTGCTGACCGACATCTACGGGGCGACACCCTCCAATATCGCGGGGCGGCTGCTCGAACCGGGCCGCGTCGAGGGCATCGCGGGCGTGAACCTGCCGATGCTCATCCGCGCCCTCACCTACCGCGAGGAAAGCCACCTCCTGGACGTTCTCGAGAAGGCGCTTTCCGGGGCCATCGAGGGCGTGGTGCGGATGGAGCACAACCGCTAGATGCTCAAGCGCGACGTGAAGATCGTGAACAAGCTCGGGCTCCACGCGCGCGCTTCCGCCAAGCTCACCCAGACGGCATCGCGCTTCGCAGCTGCGGTCTGGATCGCGCGCAACGGCCGCCGCGTGAACGCCAAGAGCATCATGGGCGTGATGATGCTCGCCGCCGGGATGGGGTCCACGGTGGAGCTCGAAACCGAGGGTGCCGATGAGGAAGGCGCGATGGAGGCGATCGAGAGACTCTTCGCGGAGCGCTTCGGCGAGCCCGAATGAGTGACATGACCGTCTCCTTCACGATGCACGGCATCGGGGTCTCCGGCGGGATCGCCATCGGGCAGGCGCACCTCTTCGCCGGGATGTCGGCGGAGGCCAACCATTACGAGATCACCGGCGCCCACGTGCAGCGCGAACAGCGCCGCTACGACCGCGCGGTTCGCGAGGTGCGCGAGGAGCTGAAGGAACTCGCGGAGAGCGTGCGGCACAGCGCCGCCGCCGAGCTCGCGCCCTTCGTGAAGGTGCACCTGATGCTCCTCGACGACGGCGCCTTCACCGAGGCGCCGCGCGACATCATCCGCGAGCAGCACTGCAATGCCGAGTGGGCGCTGCGCATGCAGCTGGACGAGCTGATGGCGCAATTCAGCGACATCGAGGATCCCTACCTGCGCGCGCGCGAGGACGACGTGCGCCAGGTTGCCGAGCGCGTGCTGGGCGCGCTCGCCGGGACCCAGCGCCGCATCACCATGAAGCAGGTGAAGGAGGACGCCTCGATCCTGGTGGCGCGCGACCTCTCGCCGGCCGACGTGATCCTCTTCCGCGAGCATCCCTTCGCGGCGTTCGTGACCGACATGGGCGGTGCCACGTCGCACACCGCCATCGTGGCGCGCTCGATGAACATCCCCGCGATCGTGGCGCTGCACCATTCGCGCGGCATGATCCACGAGGACGAGTTGATCATCGTCGACGGCACCCAGGGCGTGGTGATCGTCAACCCCGACAAGCACGTCCTGGCCGAGTACAAGCTCAAGCAGAACCAGGCGCGGCTCGAACGCGACAAGCTGAAGCGCCTGAGGAGCGCTCCGGCCTCCACGCTCGACGGGGTCACCGTCCAGTTGCTGGCGAATATCGAATTGCCCTCGGATGTCGAGGCGGTGAAGGCGAGCGGCGCGACCGGTATCGGGCTCTTCAGGAGCGAGTTCCTGTTCATGAACCGCCAGGACCTGCCCGACGAGGACGAGCAGTTCGAGGCCTACCGCAGCGTGCTCGAGGGCATGAAGGGCCTGCCGGTGACCATCCGGACGCTCGACGCCGGCGCCGACAAGCCCCTCGATGGGCAGGATTACGTCGCGGTGAACCCTGCCCTGGGGCTGCGCGCGATCCGCTACAGCCTCGCGGAGCCGCAGGTCTTCAACACCCAGTTGCGCGCGATCCTGCGCGCCTCGCGCTACGGCAAGGCGCTGATCCTGATCCCGATGCTCACCACGTTCCACGAGCTCAGCCAGGCGGTGGCCTGCGTGGCGCTCGCCAAGGAGCAACTCCGTTCGGAGGGCGTGAAGTTCGACGAGTACGTGCCGCTGGGCGGGATGATCGAGGTGCCTGCGGCGGCGTTAGCGCTGCCGATGTTCATCCGCAAGCTCGATTTCCTCTCGATCGGCACGAATGACTTGATCCAGTACACGCTCGCCATCGACCGCGCCGACGATCGCGTGGCGCACCTCTACGATCCGCTGCACCCCGCGGTGCTGAACCTGATCGCCGGGGTGATCCGCACCGCGCAGCAGCACGAGAAGCCGGTGGCGGTGTGCGGCGAGATGGCGGGCGACGTCGAGCTCACGCGCATGCTGCTGGGCTTCGGGCTGCGCAATTTCTCGATGCACCCCGCGCACCTGCTCACCGTCAAGCAGCGCGTGCTCACCACCAGCCTTCCCGACATCGCGCCGATCGTGGCGCGGATCCTGCGCACCGACGAGCCCGACAAGATGGTGGCGCTGATCGAGAAGCTGAACGCCTGAAAAAAGGTGTCAGAGACGATTTTAAAATCGTCTCTGACACCTTTTTTTGTTAGCGCTGTGCGAGCACCTGCGGCACAATCCGCGCGGCCTCCTCGCGAATGAGGCGGGTGATCTGCGCATCCTTCTCCTGAGCCGACAGCGAGTCCCAAGCGTTGCCGATGCTGCCGCTCGCCACGGTGTGGGCATTCGAGCCCACGACGTATTGCTCGGCAGCGATGCGGCCGCTGGCCAGGTCGATCACCGCGACCTTGAAATAGGTATAGGGCGAGATGAACCCGCGCTCCGAGTCGTTCAGCGTCGCGCCGCCGCGAGTGGCCTCGCCGTGGTCGATGTAGAACCCCAGCCCCTCGAGGAAGCCGCTGCCGACATGCCCCTCGCGCAGCCGCAGCATCGCGCGGTGACGGTGCTTGGTGATGAGAATGAGGTGGGTCGCCTTGGCGTTGGCCACGATCGGGCGCACGGCCTCGAAGACAGCCGCGGTGCCGCCGCCGTCGAGCGACCGTGCCGCCGCGGCGTAGAACTTCGGGTCGCGCGAGGCGAGCAGGATCGGCCTCGCGGAGGGATCGGCGCGCCGCACCGCCTCGTCAACCGCAAGCAGCATCGCGCGATCGAGGGACGCGCCCCCCAAGGGCACGCGCACCCGGACATTCCTGTCGATGCGGCTGCCGGTGGACATCTCGCGCTGGACGACCACGAGCTCATCGCCCACGAGCGAGAGGATGGCGTACTGACGCGGCTGGGCGAGGGCCCCGAGCGGCAGGGCGAGCAGGACGAGGATGGTGGCGAGGATGCGCATGGCAATCTCCCGGGGTGAGCGCCCATATTGTCACTCCGGCATCGCCTTTCTGTTTCGGCTTGTTACCGAAGGGGCAATAGGCTTAGAATTCCCCCCTTGGCGCCGATTTGACTCAGCTTGCGGGCGCTTGATAAATGCGGCTAAAGCGAGTGGCGGCTCCCAAAACCCGACACGCGCATTCCGCCGTTCGGGTTTTTTCATTCATGAGCGAAATCGAACCTCGCTCGGTGGGAGCCGCGGTGGCGCAGCGCGCCGGCTTCCTCGAGCCCCTGATCCTGAAGGCGGGAAAAACCCTCGCCTCGTACGAGCTCGTCTACGAAACCTACGGCGCCCTCAATGCCGACCGCTCCAACGCGGTCCTGGTATGCCATGCCCTGTCGGGCAGCCATCACGTCGCCGGCTACTACGCCGACGATCCGAACAAGATCGGCTGGTGGGACAACATGATCGGGCCGGGAAAGCCCATCGACACCGAGCGCTTCTTTGTGATCGGCGTGAACAACATCGGCGGCTGCCACGGATCGACCGGGCCGGCATCGATCGACCGGGCCACGGGACAACCGTACGGCGCGAGCTTCCCGCTGGTGACGGTGGAGGACTGGGTCGCCTCGCAGGCGCGCCTCATGGACCGGCTCGGCATCGAGCGGCTGGCGGGTGCGATCGGCGGCTCGCTCGGCGGCATGCAGGCGATGCAGTGGACGCTCTCCTACCCCGATCGCATTCGCCACGCCTTTGTGATCGCCGCGGCCTCGCGCCTGTCCACGCAGAACATCGCCTTCAACGACGTGGCGCGCCAGGCGATCGTGTCCGATCCCGACTTCCACGGCGGAAACTTCTACGCGCATAACGCGATCCCCGCGCGCGGCCTGAAGCTCGCGCGCATGCTCGGGCACATCACCTACCTGTCCGAAGACCTGCTGATGGAGAAGTTCGGGCGGGTGCTGAAGCGCGACGAATACGGCTTCAATTACGACGTGGAGTTCGAGATCGAGTCGTACCTGCGCTACCAGGGCGACAAGTTCGCGCAGGTATTCGACGCGAATACCTACCTGCTGATGACCAAGGCGCTCGACTACTACGACCCGGCGAAGGAGACCGGCGGGAATCTCGCGCGCGCGCTCTCCAAGGCCAAGGCCGGTTTCTTCGTGGCGTCCTTCAAGAGCGACTGGCGCTTCCCGCCGGAGCGATCGCGCGACATGGTGAAGGCGCTGGTGGTGGCCGACAAGCCGGTGACCTACGCCGAGATCGACGCGCCCCACGGGCACGACGCCTTCCTGCTCGACAACCGCCACTATCACGAGCTGGTCGCGGCGTACTTCGACAACGTGGCCGCCGAGATCGGTGCAGGCGCGCGCCGCACGCCGCTGGCACTCGGCGGCGCCGAGCTCGAAGAGATGCGCGGCTTTCGCGGCCAGCGGGACGGCGCATGAGCATGCAACGCTACGACTTCCAGCTGATCGGATCGTGGATCCCGGAGCGCTCGCGCGTGCTCGACCTGGGCTGCGGCGATGGCGAGCTGCTCGCGGGACTGGCTGCGACCCACGGCGTGCGCGGCTACGGCGTCGAGATCGATGCGGCCAACGTGCTCGCGAGCGTGAAACACGGCGTGAGCGTGATCCAGGACGACCTCGAGTCGGGCCTTTCGACCTTCGAAGACAACGCCTTCGACTTCGTGATCCTGTCGCAGACGCTGCAGGCGATGCACAACGTCGAGGGAGTCCTCAAGGCGATGCTGCGCGTAGGCCGCGAAGGGATCGTCACCTTTCCCAACTTCGGCTACTGGCGCCACCGCCTCGACATCCTGGGGGGCCACATGCCGGTGTCAAAGTCGCTCCCTCACAACTGGTACGACACGCCCAACATCCACTTGTGCACCGTCAAGGACTTCGAGGACCTATGCACCAAGGTTGGCGCCGAGATCCTCGACGAACGCGTGATTCACGGGGGCAAGCAGGTCACCGTGATGCCCAACCTGCGGGGATCGCTGGGTGTATTCCGGTTCCGGACGAAGCCATAGGGCTTGCCGGGGTGCAAGGTACCGCGGAGCTCTCGGAATGAAGATGTGCACGCGGAACACGCTCTTTGGGAGATCGAGGCCGACAGTAGTAACCTTGCCCATGACTTCCCCTCCTGAAGTCCCTTTCATTAAATATGAAGAGTGATGCATCCCCAGTCGTTCGGTGGCCCATGAAGATCGCCATCTGGCTCGCGAGCTTCGTTGTGGGAACCGTCATTTTCATCGTCAGCTGCTACTTCGTGATTTCCTTGGTCGTCGCGTACCTCAAAGTGACCGGGGCCGTCGAAGGTGAGCGAATGTTTCATGACTTTCGAACGCCGTCATGGATCGGCCTGCTGGCGTTCCAGGCTGTCTGCGCCGCAGTCCTCGGCGTAGATTTCTTTCTTCGTGCGAAGCTTCAGAAGCGCCGCATCTCCAACAACTCACATCAAGGTGCCCTTCGATGAAGACGTTTCTCACGGCCTTCACGCCGACGCTCTTGCAGTAGCTGTGACGCGATGAGCGCACCGACCAACACCCGGGCTTCGTTCGGCGGATCGATCCCCGAGTACTACGACCGCTGCCTGGGCACCGCCTATTTCGGCCCGCCCGCGGCCGAGCTCGCACGGCGCGTGCCCGCCAACCCCGGCGGCGATGTGCTCGAGATCGCCTGCGGTACCGGTTTGGTCACGCGGCGCCTGCGCGCCCGGCTCGATCCCTCGGTGCGGCTGGTGGCCACGGACCTGAGCCCCGCGATGCTCGCGTATGCGCGTGCCGCGGTGGGTGAGGACGGCATTCAATGGGGCGAGGCGGACGCGAGCCAGCTGCCCTTCGCCGACGAATCCTTCGCGGCCGTGGTCTGCGCGCTCGGGTTCATGTTCGTGCCGGACAAGGCTCTCGCATTCGCGCAGGCACGACGAGTGCTGAAGCCGGGCGGCTCGCTCCTCTTCAGCGTGTGGGACCGCATCGAGGACAATCCCTCCGGCCTGCACGGCGGCAAGGCACTCGAGGGCCTCGCTCCGGGTGATCCGGAGCTGGTGTTCCGCACCCCGTACGAGCTGGCCGACCCCGCCTTGCTGCGAAAGCTGGCAACCGGCGCCGGGTTCACGGACGTGCGCATCGATCAGGTGGCTCTCGAGGTGACCGGGGTCAGCGCGCGCACCATCGCGACCGGGCAGGTGCGTGGGACGCCGCGGGCGACGCTCATCCAGAACAAGGGATTCGACCTCGACCAGGTGATCGAGACGGTGGCCGCCGCCCTCGCCCGCTCGGGCGGCGCCGATCCGTACCGAGCGCCTGCGAAAGCCATCTTCGTCGAAGCGCGCGCGCCATAGCCCTGCTGGAGCAGACCATGCCGAGCCGTCCGCCCCCTTTCCCATCCGCGCTGGTTGGCCTGGTGCTCGCGCAGCTCGCAGGTTCGGCGTTCGCACAGAAGGCGGATCGGCCCGACGTCAGCGTCGGCGATCAATGGAAATTTGTCGAGTATTACGCCGTTGCGTCCACCACACCGAGCCGCGCGTGGGTGATCACCTCGGTCAGCCCGGCGGCGATCGAGGGCGCGGAAAATGGGGAGCCGCTTAGCTTGACTCCGGAATTGAATGTCCTCGAGTCACCGCGGAACAAACAGTCGAACCCAAAAGCGCTCGACTTTCCGCTCGAAGTCGGCAAGCGCTGGCGTTACACCACCGACTGGTTGTTCAAGCTGAAGGGGTCGAAAGGCAGCACGATCGTCGATGTAGCCGTGGTGGGCCACGAGAGGGTAAAGGTCCCTGCGGGTGAATTCGACGCGTTCAAGCTCGTGGCGAAGGGAAGCCTGCACGGGACATCCCCGATCAACAGTCAATACGGCGGCGAGACCACCGACACTTACTGGTATGCGCCAACGGCACGCGCCATCGTGAAGTCGGTTCGACACAACCCTTACCTCGGAACATCGACCGTCGAGCTAGTCGAGTTCCGGCTGCGCCCCTGAATTCTTGCGTCCGATCCAAAGGCACAACAGGACGACCGGAATGCCGACCGCCGCTGTGAGCGCAAAGAACGTCGCATAGCCGAATGCTGCCACGATGAATCCGGAGATGCCGCCGACCAACTTTCCCGGCAACGCGTAGAGCGAGCTCAGAAGCGCGTACTGCGTGGCCGCGAAGCCGGGGCTCGTGAGGCCGGACATGTAGGCGATGAGCGCGGTGCCTGCAAAGCTGCCGGAAAAATTGTCGATGCTGATGACCAGGACAAGAAGCTCCAGCCGCGCGCCCTCGACGGCGAGCCACGAGAACATCAGGTTCGAGGCCGCGCCGATGACCCCCCCGATCAGGAGCGTGGGGAAAAGGCCGATTCGCGACACCAGGAAGCCCCCGACGAATGCGCCGACTATCCCCACCCAGACGCCGTAGAGCTTGGAGACGTTCGCGATCTCCACTTTGCTGAAGCCGAGGTCGATGTACAGCGGATTGGCCATCACGCCCGCCACGAAATCGGGCAGGCGGTACAGCGCGACCAGAAGCAGAATCGCGACCAGCATCCCGCCCTTGCGGCGATAAAGATCCTCGAGTGGGGCCCACACGGCCTGCTTGAAGTTGAACCGCGCGGGCGTGGTGCTGGGGGCCGCGGCGCCGGCCGATTCGGGGGCCCGGTCGACCACCGGCGCGAGGATGCTCGCGATCAGGCCGACACTCATCAGCGCAGCCATGGACACATACGCCATGCGCCAACTCACGAACTCCGCGATGTAGAGCGCGCCCGCGCCGGCGCAGATCAGGGCGAGGCGATAGCCCAGCTGGTACGCGGCAGCCATGACGCCCTGCTGTGACAAGGGTGCCGCGTCGATGCGCCAGCCGTCCACGACCACATCCTGCGTGGCAGATCCGAAGGCGACGAGGAAGGTGAACACCGCCGTGACGGCGAGATTCGAGGCGGGATCCGAAAAGCCGACGCCCACCAGCGCCGCCGCCACCAGGACCTGGCTTGCCATCATCCACGCGCGCCGCCGGCCCACGAGCCGCGACAGGATCGGCACATCGAAGGCGTCGACGAACGGCGACCAGAGGAACTTCAAGCTGTACGCGAGCGCCAGCCAGCTGAAGAGCCCGATCGTCGTGACCGGCACGCCGGATTCGCGCAGCCAGGCCGACAAGGTGCCGAACACCAGGAGGAGCGGCATGCCGGCTGAGAACCCCAGCGCCAGGATCAATGCGACGCGCACGTCCGCGAGATGGCGCCAGCTCAGGCCGGCCTTGGAATCGGATTCGCGCGTTTGCAAGGTGCGGCAAGCTTAACCGACTAAAATGAGTTTGGACCCGACGAGGACGAGACATGGACAAAGTGGTCAAGACGGATGCGCAGTGGAAGACACAGCTCAGCCCGGAGGAATACAACGTCACGCGCAAGCACGGCACCGAACGCGCGTTCACGGGGAAATACCACGCGACCAAGGACGCCGGCACCTACGAGTGCATTTGCTGCGGGCAACCGCTCTTCGCCTCCGAGACGAAATTCGACTCCGGCACGGGCTGGCCGAGCTACTGGCAGCCGATCGACCAGGCGGCGGTCACCGAGAAAGAGGACCGCAGCTTCTTCTCCACGCGCACCGAGGTGCTGTGCTCGCGCTGCGACGCGCACCTGGGGCACGTCTTCGACGACGGCCCCAAGCCCACGGGTCTGCGCTACTGCATGAACTCGGCTGCGTTGAAGCTGAAGAAAGCGTCAGAGGAACGATAGCAACTTCGGTCCCCGAGGCGTCGGGGACCCGATCATCAGAACGTGAACCGCGCCCGCACGTAGTAGCTGCCGCCGTTCAGGCCGAAGGGCAGCGTCTCCCAGCCGTAGGTAAAGCCGAGCGAGTTGAGGCCCGCGCTGTTCTCGTCGGTCCACTTGTCGGGATAGACGTCGAAGACGTTGTTGCCCCCGACGGTCACGTCGAGGTTCTTGTTGATGCGGTAGTTGAGCGACACGTCGGTCAGCCACTTGCCGCCCCAGGTCTGCTTCACTCCGGAGAAGCCCTCGCCGCTCACCTCGCCGTAATAGGTGTTGTTCACGGCCAAGCGCCATTTGCCGGCGCTGTAGATGCCGCCGAGGCTGGCACGGTGGTGCGGCAGGCCTTCCTCGATCAACGTCTTCTGGGTCTGATCGAAAAGCACTCCGATGGGGATCAGCGAAGACTGCGAGCGCACCTGGGTGATCTTGGTCTCGTTGAAGCTGTACGAGCCGTCGAGCTGCAGCTTCGCGCCGCCGGAGAGCCGCATCGTGTACTGGCCGACGAGATCGAGGCCGGTCGTCTTCGTGTCCACCGCGTTGGTGAAGAACGTCGCGGCGCCGACGTTGAGCGCACCGAGGATCACGCGCACCGGGCAAACCGCCGAGTCCGTGCAACCCGCGGCGCCGTCGGGCAGGATCTCGCTCGAAAAAACGATGCGGTCCTTCACGTTGATGCGATAGACGTCCGCCGTGAGGCTCAAGCCGTCGCGCGCCTGGAAGACGAAGCCCACGGCGCCGCTGCGCGATGTCTCCTCCTTCAGCGGCTGGATGCCGAACGCCCGCGCCAGCTCGCTGCCCTGGCGCGCGGTCACGGTGTCCGTGAGCACACCTCCGCCGCCCAACGTCGTCGACACCTGGCTGAAGAACTGCTGCTGCACGCTGGGCGCGCGGAAGCCGGTGGAGATCGATCCGCGCAAGGCGAGCGCATCGCTCGCCTGGAAGCGCATCGCGACCTTGCCGGTGAAGTTGTTGCCGAAGTCCGAGTAGTCCTCGAACCGCATCGCGGCATTGAGCAGCAGCGCCCGGGTGAGCGCCGCCTCGGCGTCGACGTAGACGCCGATGCTGTCGCGATCGGCATCGACCGCGGTGGCGGGCGAAAAGCCCGGGAAGCCCTGGATGCCGGGCGCGGCTGCCCCGCCGCTCTGGTTCGCGATGAAGATCGCACCGTTGTTCGTGCGCCCGTAGGTGTACGACACCGGGTCGCCCGGGACGATCTCGAAGCCGTCCTGGCGCCATTCGACGCCCGCGGCGAGCGCCAGCGGCTCCCGGCCGATGCCCCAGCTGGCCACGCCCTTCACGTCGAAGTTCGCGGTGAGCTGCTTGAAGCGTAGCGTCCCGTCGTTGGCCGAGGTGGGCGTCTCCGCGAAGATCCCGCCGCCCGGCCGCGGCTCGTAGTACCAGCTCACGTTGGCCGAATTGGTGGAGGCGAACACGAACTCGTTGTAGCCGCGGTTGATGCTCGCATCCCACGTCCAGCCGCCCCTGCCGAAGGCGCCGCGCACGCCGATCGCCGCCGACCAGTCGTCGGTGGTGGTGAGGAGCGTCGGCAGGAAGCCGTTGGGGTACAGCTGCGGAATCGTGCGGCCGTCGCCGGAAGACCGGAAGAAGCCCGAGGAGTTACCCTCGCGGGCCGACGCGCCGCCGAAGAAATAGATCTCGGCGCCGCCGAGGGGCACCTGGCCATTCACCCAGAAAAGCTTGCTTTCGGTCGCCGCGTCGCCGATGCGCTGGGTCACGCGCGGGGGCGAAACGCGCGCCGAATCGGGGCCGGCGCGGTTGGTCTCGCCGCGATCGACGTATTCCCCCGTCAGGTTCACGAAGCCGTCGCGCCCGAGCTTGAAGCCCGCGTTGGCGGCGACCTTCCAGGTCTTGCCGTCGTCCTCGTAGGTCTTGCCGTATTCCGCGACCACACTGCCGCCCTGGCTCTGGCGTTTGAGAATGATGTTGATCACGCCGGCGATGGCATCGGATCCGTACTGGGCCGAGGCGCCGTCGCGCAGCACCTCGATGCGCTCGATCGCCGATACCGGGATGGTGTTGATGTCGGTGCCGGCCGAGCCGCGGCCGATGCTCTGCTGCACGTTGACGAGCGCCTGCTGGTGGCGGCGCTTGCCGTTGACCAGCACCAGCACCTGGTCCGGCCCCATGCCGCGCAGCGACGCGGGCCAGATGAGGTCGGTGCCGTCGGAGACGAAGCTCTGCGGGAAATTGAACGACGGCGCGAGCTTCTGCAGCAGGCGGCCGGTTTCAGTGGCGCCGGTCGCCTCGATCATCTCGAGGTCGATGATGTCGACCGGCACCGCAGTTTCAGCGGCGCTGCGATTCGACGCGCGACTGCCGGTGACGGTAATGGAGGTCCGTTCTGCGACAGAACCGGTCCCCTGCGCATAGGAAGGCACGTGATACAAGGCCGCGAGTACGGCCACTGCGAGAACGCCGCGCACGTGCTTCTGGTGATTGCCTTTCATGTCGTCTCCCCGTGATTGTTGTTGTCGACCTGCTTGGCGGGGCCATGGTACCCCCGCTTTCGCGGGGGTGGCAATTCGGCCCCGGCCGAGCCGACTCCCCGCGTTCGCGGGGAGCGCCGGGGCGACCGCCGCTATTGGGCGGGGGTCGGCTCGATCTTCCCGAGCTTCTCCAGGCGCAAGCGGATCGAGCTCTGCGTGCGCAGGTGGCGCCGCGCCATCTCCACCATCGGCATGCCCGCGTCGAACTCCGTGACCGCGGCGTGGTCCTCCTCCGCGGTCCAGGGCTTGCCGAAGTTGGCGGGCAGCCGCTCGCGGCGCTTTTCGCGCTCGACCTCCTTTTGCATGAGGTCCACGGCGGAGTAGAGCGCGCGCAGCGTGCGCGGCTCCGCGTAGGGGCTTTGCTCCGGATAGGCTTCGCCGGTGATCGGATTCACGCCGTCGGCCAGTGCGCGGACGATCGGCAATGCGGCATCGAGTTGCATGGAATTCTCCCAGTGCGGTTGTCGGTTGTCATTGCGTAGGGCACGTGGGCGTCGTGCTATGGCAAACAACGAAGCCGCGCGCCGCTGGTTGACGAGACCCGCTCAGAGGTCGATCGGCGGCCGGTCGGAGAACATGTCGAGCGCGAGCTTGGCGGCCCCCGTGGTGCCGGCGTGGCTGTGCAACTGCGCCACGACCACCTTCACGGCGCGCGCCGCCTTCGGCACGGCATGCGCGTCGATCGCGCGGCGAATCTCGCTGCGCATGAGCACCGGCATCGCCTCGGTCAGCCCGCCGCCGAGCACGATGACGTCGGGATTGAGAAAGTCCACGAGGTTGGAGAGCGCCGTGCCGATCACGCTCGCGCGGCTGCGCACCAGCTTCTCCACCGCCTTGTCGCCCTTGCGGATCGACTCGGCCAGGTCGCTCGCCTTGATGTCCTTCACGTCGGTGCCCGCCTCCTTCCTGAGGCTCGGGGCGCGGTGCCGCGCGGCAAGCGCCGCGGCGTGCCCCGCGATCGCGGTGCGCGAGGCGACATTGTCGAGGACCTCCTTGCGGCTGGGATCGCCCGAGGTAACCACCGCGTGCAGGACGTAGTGCCCCAGGTCCCCGGCCATTCCCGTGGCACCCTGGTACAGGCGCCGGTCGATCACGATCGCCCCTCCGACCCCGGTGCCTACCCAGATGCCGATCCCATGGCGTGCCTTGCGCGCCGCGCCCAGCATGAACTCGCCATACAGGCCGGTCTGCACGTCGTGCCCCACGAACACCTTTGCGCCGGTAAGGCGTGCGAGGCGCGGGCCGAAACGATAGCCGTTCAGGAAGGGCAGGTTCGGCGACGAGCGCACGCTGCCGCGCCGCATGTCGATGTCGCCGGCGCATCCCACCCCCACCACTTTCACCTCGAGCCCGCGCTTGGCTGCGGCGCGCATCAAGGAATGGATGGCCGACTCCAGCAACCTCGAGAACGCCTTGGCGCCGCCTTTTTCGGGATGGCTGCGAAACTTCTCCTCGGCCACGACTTCAAACTCGGCGTCGAAGAGCGCGAAGAGGCTCTTGGTCCCTCCCACATCGATGCCGATGTATGCGTGCTTCCTGCCTTTCTTGCCGCCTTTCTTTTTCTTGGCCACGGGGAGTCCGAAAGTGATGGGTTTCGTACCGACCCCGAGGAAGGCTGAATTGTTCCATGCGCTACACCGCCATCGCGCTCGACTATGACGGCACCATCGCGCACGACGGCGCGGTGCCGCCGCACGTGCTCGACGGGTTGCGCCGCCTCAAGGCTACCGGCCGCAAGCTCCTGCTGGTGACGGGCCGCGAGCTCGATGAGCTGCTCGGCATCTTCCCCGAGATCGGCATCTTCGACCGGGTGGTCGCCGAGAATGGCGCGCTTCTCTACCGGCCCGAAACCGGCGAGCGCAAGGAGCTCGGCGATCCGCCCCCCGAGGAATTCCTCGCCTGCCTGCGGGCGAACGGCATGCCGCTGTCGGTGGGGCACACGATCGTCGCGACCATCCGCCCTCACGAAACCTTCGTCCTCGAGACCATCGCGAACCTCGGCCTCGAGCACCAGGTGATCTTCAACAAGGGGGCGGTGATGGTTCTGCCCCCGGGATGCAACAAGGCGAGCGGGCTCAGGCACGCGCTCGCCGAGCTCGGCCTGTCGCCGCGCAACGTGGTTGCGGCCGGCGACGGCGAGAACGACCACGCGCTCCTCGATATGGCCGAATATTCCGCCGCCGTCGCGAACGCGATTCCCACTCTCAAGGAGGCCGCCGACCGCGTGACCGAGAACCACCATGGCGACGGCGTGCTGGAGATCGTCGAGGGCCTCATCGAGCACGACCTCGCGCGGATGCCGCCGCGCAAGCCGCGCCGCACGCTGTGCCTCGGCAAGGACGAAAGCGGGGCCGACGTGGTCCTGCCGCGCCGCCGCGCCTCGATCCTGGTGAGTGGCGAGCCGGGCAACACGCACGAATTCTCCATCGCCCTCCTCGAGCGCCTTTGCCGCCGCGGCTACCAGGTCTGCGTGCTCGATACACGCGGCGACTACCTGCAGTTCAAGGCCGCGGTCGTGTTCGGCACCCTCGACAATCCGCCCGCGGTCGAGGAAGTGCTCACCGCGCTCGAGAAACCCACCGTGCAGACCGTCGTTTGCCTCGCGGCCGTGGCCGGCAACGAGCGTCGCGCCTTCGTCGAGCGGCTCCTGGTGCCCCTGCGAAAGCTGCGCGAAGCCACCGGCAGGCCGCATTGGATCCTGGTCGATGAGGCCACCGACCTGTTGGCCGCAAGCGCCCATGCCGATGAATCGGCCACTGCCGCGGCGGAGAACACCATCTACGTGAGCTGCGAACCGGCCGCCCTCGCTCCCGACATCCTGGGGTCCGTTCACGGCGTGGTGGCGTGCGGCCACGGCGCCGGCGCGATGATCGATGCCTTCGCGGCGGCCGTCTCGTGGGGCAAGCCCGTCCTGCCCGCGCGCGCCCCCCACGAGCACGAGGCGCTGGTCTGGTTTCGTCGGTCGGAACGTCCGGCGGCACTGATCGACATCGAGCGAGTGAAGGCAGATGCCCCGGCAGTCTCCGGAGCACGCGAAAAGAGCGAGGAAGTAGGACAGGTCCTACGGCGCGCCTGAGGCGCATCCGCCATCATGGTTTACCTGTATCCACCCAGCGACAGACCTTGAATCTTTGAGGGCCCGCCGGGTCAGAATTCAAACAACCCGGAGACGTGCGATGGGAGGCCCAATCGGCACGCTGCAGGGACTGCCGCCCGGCCAGGGCCTGGCGGGTCCGCGGCCGGACCGCTCGACGATGGCGCAACTCGCGCGCCAGACGCTCGCGGTCGTGCTCGCTGGCGGCCGCGGCACGCGCCTGGGCCCGCTCACGGATGCCCGCGCCAAGCCCGCCGTTCCCTTCGGTGGCAAGTTCCGCATCATCGACTTCGCGCTTTCCAACTGCCTGAATTCCGGGATCCGCCGCATCGGGATCGCCACGCAGTATCAATCCCATGGACTCATCCACCACGTGCAGCGCGGCTGGAGCTTCCTCGACGGGCGTTTCAACGAGTTCGTGGAACTGCTCCCGGCGCAGCAGACCGAGAACACCGACTGGTACAAGGGCACCGCCGACGCCGTATTCCAGAACTTCGAAGTGATCCGCCGCAACGATCCGAAGCTGATCCTGGTGCTCGCCGGCGACCACGTCTACAAGATGGACTACGCCTGCATGCTCTACGAGCACGTCGAGCGCGGCGCCGACATGACGGTGGGCTGCGTCGAGGTGCCGCTCGCCGAAGCCGCGGGCCAATTGGGCGTGATGACGGTCGATCGCGAGTTCCGCGTGGTGGGCTTCGAAGAGAAGCCCGATGAACCCAAGCCCGTGCCGGGCCGCGAGGACATGGCGCTCGGCAGCATGGGAATCTACGTCTTCAATACCGCGTTCCTGATGGACGAGCTGATGGGCGACGCCGCCTGCGAGGAATCGACGCACGACTTCGGGCACGACCTGATCCCGAAGCTGGTGGCCCGCGACGCGCGCATCTTCGCCCACCGCCTCCAGGACAGCTGCGTCCAGGTGAACGAGGGGCGCCCCTACTGGCGCGACGTCGGCACCATCGACGCCTTCTGGGAGGCGAACCTCGAGCTCACGCGCGTCTCGCCCGCGCTCAACCTCTACGACCAGTCGTGGCCGATCTGGACGCACCAGGAGCAACTGCCACCCGCCAAGTTCGTCTTCGACTTGAACGATCGCCGCGGCGTCGCGATCGACTCCCTGGTGTCGGGCGGCTGCATCGTGAGCGGCTCGACCGTGCGCAACTCCATCCTCTTCTCGAACGTGCGCATCCACAGCTATTGCGACATCCGCGACGCGGTCATCCTGCCGGAGGTTTCCGTCGGCCGGGGCGCGAAGCTCAAACGCGTCGTGCTCGACCAGGGCTGCAAGATTCCCCCCGGGCTCGTCGTCGGCTACGACCCGGTTGCCGATCGTGAGCGCTTCCACGTGAGCGAGCGCGGCGTCACCCTCATCACCCCCGGGATGCTGGCCCAGTACCTGCACCACCTCCACTGAGCTTCATGGGGTCAGGTCACTTCCTGGGCTCCAAGCCGAAATCGCCGTGCACGCGACCTGGTCCCCATCGATGTTGACCGAGCAGGACATCTATCTCTTCAAGGAAGGCACCCATGCGGCTCTCTACCGCAACCTGGGCTGCCACCTGCTGCCCGGCGACAAGGGGGCGACCTTCGCCGTGTGGGCGCCGAATGCGCGCGCGATTTCCGTAGTCGGCGACTGGAATGGCTGGAAGCGCGGCAACGACCTCCTGAAGCCGCGCTGGGATCACTCGGGAATCTGGGAGGCGCGCGTCGCGGGAGTCAAGCGCGGCCAGACGTACAAGTACGCGATCACCACTGCCCAGGGTCCGGTCGAGGAGCGCGCCGATCCCTTTGCCTTCTGTGCCGAAGCGGCGCCGGCAACCGCCTCGCGCGCGTGGACGCTCGAATACGAATGGGGCGACGGCGTGTGGATGGCCACGCGCCGCGAGAAGAACGCCCTCGACGCCCCCAACGCCACCTACGAGGTTCACCTGGGCTCGTGGCGGCGAAACGGCGACGACACGCTTCCCACCTATCGCGACATCGCGGTCCCGCTCGCCGAGTACGTGCGCCGCATGGGATTTACCCACGTGGAGCTCATGCCCATCACCGAGCACCCGTTCTACGGCTCGTGGGGCTACCAGACGACCGGCTACTTCGCGCCCACCTCGCGCTACGGCACGCCGCAGGATTTCATGTTCCTGGTGGACACGCTGCACCAGCACGGGATCGGCGTGATCCTCGACTGGGTGCCGTCGCACTTTCCCGACGACCGCCACGCGCTCGCGCGCTTCGATGGTTCCCACCTCTACGAGCATGCCGACCCGCGCCGCGGCTTCCACCCCGAGTGGAAAAGCAACATCTTCAATTACGGGCGCCACGAGGTGCGTGCCTTCCTCATCTCGAGCGCGCTCTTCTGGCTGGAGAACTACCATGTCGACGGCATCCGGGTGGACGCGGTGGCCTCGATGCTTTACCTGGACTACGGCCGCAAGGCCGGCGAGTGGATCCCGAACGTGCACGGGGGCAACGAGGACCTCGAGGCAATCGAGTTCCTGAAAGAGCTCAACATCGCCATCGGGCGCGACTACCCCGACACGCGCGCGATCGCCGAGGAGTCGACCTCGTGGCCGTCGGTGTCACGGCCGGTGTTCGCCGGAGGCCTCGGATTCTCGATGAAGTGGAACATGGGCTGGATGCACGATACGCTCGACTACCTGGCCCACGATCCGATCCACCGGCGTTTCCACCACAACGAGCTCACGTTCTCGATCTGGTACGCCTTCTCGGAGAACTTCGTGCTGCCGCTTTCCCATGACGAGGTGGTGTACGGCAAGAAGTCGCTGATCTCCAGGATGCCCGGCGACCGCTGGCAGCAGTTCGCCAACCTGCGCCTGCTCTATGGGTGGATGTGGACGCACCCGGGCAAGAAGCTGCTCTTCATGGGCGGGGAGTTCGGCCAGTGGCGCGAATGGCGCCATGAGGGGCAACTCGACTGGGAGCTCACGCGCGAGGGCGACCACGCCGGGTTGCAGCGCTGGCTCGCGGACCTGAACGGCGCGTATCGCTCCGCCCCCGCGCTTCATGCCCGCGATTTCACGCCCGATGGATTCGAGTGGATCGACGGCAACGACACCGACAACAGCGTGCTCACATTCCTGCGGTGGCCCAGCGAGGGGCCGCCGGCGCTGGTGGCCTGCAACTTCACTCCGGTTGTCCGCGAGAACTATCGCGTCGGCGTGCCGCTCGCGGGCGCGTGGCGCGAGGCGCTCAACAGCGATTCCCAGGCGTATGGCGGCAGTGGCGTCGGCAACCTCGGGCGCGTTGTGGCCGAGAAGCAAGCGTGGCACGGCCGCCCCCAGTCGCTGAGCCTCACGCTACCGCCGCTCGCCATGGTGATGCTGGTTCCGGAGCACGCCGCGTGAGCCGGAGAAAAAACGACCCGCTTCTCCCAAAGAAGAACACGTCTCCCCCTGCCTTGGGAGGGGGCGGGGGGAGGGTCGCGCCGTTGGCCATCATCGAGGACGTGAAGCCCCAGGTCGACGGCGGGCGCTTCGCCATCAAGCGCGTGGTGGGCGAAGGCGTGGAGGTGTCCGCCGCTTGTTTCTCGCACGGTCACGAGCGAGTCGCCTGCGCCGTGCGCTTCCGCGGCCCGGGCGAGACCGCGTGGAGCGAGGCGGCGATGGAGCCCCTCGGCAACGACCGGTGGAGCGCGGTCATCGCGATGGGTCGCATCGGCGCCTGGGAGTACTCGGTCGCGTGCTGGGTCGATCACCTGACCGAATGGCGCGACGACTTCGCGCGCCGCGTCGACCCCGACGACATGCGCTTGGCCGCGCGCATGGGTGCGGAGCTGATCGGGCGCAGCGCGGTGAACTGTGACGCCGAGGACCGCGCCCACCTCGAGGCGTGGGCCCGGATCCTGCGCGAGCAAGACGACGCCGAGCGCCTGCGCATCGCGGCTCTGGACGCCGAGCTCTTCGCGCTGGCGCGCGCCCACGAGCCGCGCGACGCCCTCGCCGAGACGGGGCCCTTCGCCGTGACCGTGGACCGGGAGCGCGCGCGCTTCAGCACTTGGTACGAGCTCTTTCCTCGCTCCGCGGGCAGCGAGCCCGGCGTTCACGGGACCTTCGCCGACGTGGACGAGCGCCTGGACGAGATCGCCGCGATGGGCTTCGACGTCCTCTACCTGCCGCCGATCCATCCCATCGGGCGCGAGAAGCGCAAGGGCCGCAACAATGCGACGACCACGACCCCCGACGATGTCGGCAGCCCCTGGGCGATCGGCGCGAGGGAAGGCGGCCACACCGCGATCCTGACGGCGCTCGGCACCGCGGCCGACTTCCGCCACCTGGTGATGGCCGCGCGCGCGCGCAACATGGAGATCGCGCTCGACATCGCGTTCCAGTGCGCGCCCGACCACCCGTGGGTGAAGGAGCATCCCGACTGGTTTCGCAAGCGTCCCGACGGCACGATCCAGTACGCCGAGAACCCGCCGAAGAAATACCAGGACATCTATCCGCTCGACTTCGACTCGGCCGACGCGAAGGCGCTGTGGGAGGCGCTGCGTGACGTGTTCCTCTTCTGGGCCAAGGAGGGAGTCGCGATCTTCCGCGTCGACAACCCCCATACGAAGCCCTTCGCATTCTGGGAATGGGTGATCCGGGAAGTGAAGGTCGCGTACCCGGAGGCGCTCTTCCTGTCGGAAGCGTTCACCCGCCCCCACGTGATGCACCGGCTCGCGAAGCTCGGCTTCACCCAGTCGTACACCTACTTCACCTGGCGCATCACCAAGGCCGAGCTCACTGGATACTTCACCGAGCTCTCTCAGGAAGAGTCGCGCGAGTACTTCCGCCCCAACTGCTGGCCCAATACGCCCGACATCCTCCCGTACCACCTGCAGAATGCGAGCCTCGCCGCGTTTCGCCTGCGCCTGGTGCTCGCCGCCACGCTCGCCGCCAATTTCGGCGTGTACGGTCCGGCGTACGAGCTGGGCGAGAATCGGCCACGCGAGCCGGGCTCCGAGGAATACCTGGACAGCGAGAAGTACCAGCTGCGCCATTGGGACCGCGCGAGCGCGACCAGCCTCGCGCCGCTCGTCACCGACCTCAACGACGCGCGCCATGCGCACCCCGCGCTGCAATCCGACTGGAGCCTCGCTTTCCATCCGACCGACGGCGACCACCTGCTGTGCTACTCGAAGCACGCGGGTGATGACCGGGTGCTCGTAGTGGTGAACCTCGACGCGGACAACGCGCAAAGCGGCTGGGTGGACGTCGATTGCGAAGCGCTCGGCCTGGACCCCGGGGCAGCGCTCACGATGCATGACCTGCTGGGCGGGGCGACCTATTCGTGGCGCTCGGGGCGCAACTTCGTGCGTCTCGACCCGGCGGGCGCCCCGGCGCACCTCTTCGTGGTCAGCTGACATGGATACGCGCCACCACCCCACCGGGGCCCATCCCGCGCTGCAGACGGCAATGCCGGACGATCCGTTCTGGTTCCGGGACGCGATCATCTACCAGGTGCACGTCAAGGCGTACTTCGATTCCGACGGCGACGGGATCGGCGACTTCAGGGGTCTTACGGAGAAGCTCGACTACATCCGCGACCTGGGCGTGAACACCATCTGGATGATGCCGTTCTATCCGAGCCCGATGCTCGACGACGGCTACGACGTCGCCAACTACGAGGACGTGCATCCGCCCTACGGCACGCGCGCGGACTTCAAGCGCTTCGTGCGCGAAGCCCACGAGCGGGGCCTCAGGGTCATCACCGAGCTCATCGTGAACCACACGTCGGACCAGCATCCCTGGTTCCAGGCGGCGCGGCGCGCGCCCCGCGACAGCCCCAAGCGCGACTACTACGTCTGGAGCGACGACCCCAACAAGTACGCCGGCACCCGCATCATCTTCACCGACACCGAGTCGTCCAACTGGGCGTGGGACCCGGTCGCGCAGCAGCATTACTGGCACCGCTTCTTCAGCCACCAGCCCGACCTCAACTTCGACAACCCGCACGTGCTGCGCGCGGTGCTTCGCACCATGCACTTCTGGCTCGACATGGGCGTGGACGGGTTCCGGCTCGATGCGATCCCCTACCTGATCGAGCGCGAGGGCACGAGCAACGAGAACGTTCCCGAGACGCACGCCATCGTCAAGCAGATCCGCGCCGACCTCGACCGCCACTACACCGGCAAGCTGCTGCTGGCGGAGGCGAACATGTGGCCCGAAGACGTGCGCCAGTACTTCGGCGACGGCGACGAGTGCCACATGGCGTACCACTTCCCGATGATGCCGCGCCTCTACATGTCGATTGCCATGGAAGACCGCTATCCGCTGGTGGAGATCCTGTCGCAGACACCGCCGATCCCGGCCAACTGCCAGTGGGCGATTTTCCTGCGCAACCACGACGAGCTCACCCTCGAGATGGTCACCGACCGTGAGCGCGACTACATGTACCGGATCTTCGCCGCCGACGCGCGCATGCGGGTCAACGTCGGCATCCGCCGGCGCCTGGCACCCCTCATGGAGAACAGCCGCCCCAAGATCGAGCTGATCACGTTCCTGCTGATGACGATGCCGGGTGCGCCGATCCTCTACTACGGCGACGAGATCGGCATGGGCGACAACATCTACCTGGGCGATCGCAACGGCGTCAGGACCCCGATGCAATGGAGCCCGGACCGCAATGCCGGATTCTCGCGCGCGGATCCGCAGCGCCTGTACCTGCCGCCGGTGATGGATGCGGTCTACGGCTACGAGGCGGTCAACGTCGAAGCGCAGCTGAGGAGCGCCTCGTCGCCGCTGCAGTTCACGCGCCGCCTGATCGCCACCCGCCGCCGCTACCGCGCCTTCGGCCGCGGCGGCATCACGTTCCTGACGCCCGGCAATCGCAAGGTGCTCGCGTTCCTGCGCGAGTTCGAGGACGAGGCGATCCTGTGCGTGGCGAACCTTTCGCGCGTGCCGCAGGCCGTGGAGCTCGACCTCGCGCGCTTCGAGAAGCGCGTACCCGTGGAGCTCTTCGGGCAGGAATCCTTCCCGCCGATCGGCAAGCTGCCCTACCTGGTGACGCTGAACGGCCACGGCTACATGGCATTCCGCCTCGCAGCCGATGCCAAGCCTCCCGGCTGGCACGAGGAGCGCCTCACGCCGCCGCTGCCGGTGCTGGTGCTGGCAAGTGGCTGGCAGGAGGCGCTCGCGCGCGCCGGCAACCCGCCAGACCTCACGCGGCTCTTCGTGCACGTGTCGGCCGAGCGCCTGCGCGACGAGGTTCTCCTGCCCTACCTGCGCGGCAGGCGCTGGTTCGCCGCGAAGAACGAGACGATCCGCGAGGCGCGGATCGCGCTCCTCGCGCCGTGGAAGGCAGCCTCGGCCACGTGGCAGATCGCGTTCGTCGACGTGACGCTCGCCTCCGGCGAGACGCAACGCTACTTCGTGCCCCTCGCCCTCGATTGGGAATCGCGCACCAACGACCCGTTCGAGCGCTTCGGCGCGTTCGCCCTCGCCAAGGTTCGCCATCGCGATCGCGTGGGGATCGTCTACGCCGCCTTCGCCCATCCCGATTTCGCGCGCGACATCGCGCGCGCGATGTCGGAGAACCTGGAGGTGGACCTCGGCATCGGCCGCCTGCGCTTCTCCTCCACTGGCGTCCTCCCCCCGCTCATGGGAGCGCTCGACGGGGATGTGCGCACGCCTGCGCTCGAGCAAAGCAATACGGCGGTCTTCTTCGGCAGCCGCATGTTCCTCAAGGGCTACCGCCGGCTGCGCGAGGGCGAAAACCCTGAGCTCACGATGGGCCGTTTCCTGACGGCGGGCGCGCATTTCCCGAACATCGCGCCGCTGGCGGGCGCAGCTGAGTTCCTCGAGAAGGGCGCTCCGGAGCCGGCGACGCTCGCGGTGGTGCAGGAGTTCGTCGAGAACCAGGGCGACCTCTGGACCCTCACCTGCCAGCACCTGGGGCGCATGGTCTCGACTCCCACGCCGCAGACGGCCGGCGAGCCCTCGGCCGAGACGATCGCCAAGGATTTCCACATCGGACGCATGGCGCTCCTCGGACGCCGCGTGGCCGAGATGCATCGCGCGCTCTGCCGGGTGACCGGCGACGCGGCGTTCGATCCCGAGCCCGTCACCCCCGGCGACCTGGAGGGCTGGAAAGCGGGCGTCGAGGCCGAGATCGGCAAGACGTTCGCCGCGGTGGAGGGCGCGCTTCCCACCATGAGCGAGTCGCTGCGATTGGCGTTGGCCCCGCTGCTGGCCAAGCGTGAGCGCCTGATCGAGCGCGTACGCAGCGTGATGGCGCCGCTCGACGGAATGGTCAAGACGCGTTTCCACGGTGACCTGCACCTGGGCCAGGTTCTGGTCGCGCAGGATGACTTCGTCATCGTCGACTTCGAGGGCGAGCCCGGGCGCTCGCTCGAGCAGCGGCGCGCGAAATCGAGCGCGCTGCGCGACGTGGCCGGCATGCTGCGCTCGTTCAGCTATGCCGCGCACGCGGCGCGGCTGCGCCGCGAGCTGGGCACCGGCAACGGGCTCGAGGCGCTCGCCGAGTGGGAGCGCGACGCGCGCCACCATTTCCTCGAAGGCTACGGGCGCGCAGCCGCCGGGCTCCCCTCGATGCCCGTCGACCCGGGCGCGTTCCGCGAGCTGCTGGAACTGTTCCTCATCGAAAAGGCCCTGTACGAGCTTCGCTATGAAATCGCCAACCGCCCCGACTGGATCGAGATCCCGTTGCGCGGCCTCCTGGAGCTGACAACAACATGACAAAGGCTGCCCCGCACCACGCCGTCGAGATCTGGCCTGGCGCGCCGTACCCCCTCGGCGCCACGCTCGACGACGAGGGCGTCAATTTCGCGATCTACTCGCGCCACGCCCAGAAAGTCGAGCTGTGCCTCTTCGACGCGCATGGCAAGCACGAGGTGCAGCGCATCGCGCTGCGCGAGCGCACCGACTTCGTCTGGCACGGCTACCTCCCGGGGCTGAAGGCGGGCGCCCTTTACGGCTACCGCGTGCACGGGCCCTACGAGCCCGACAAGGGCCACCGCTTCAACCCGCAAAAGCTGCTGGTCGATCCCTACGCCAAGGCGATCGTGGGCGACATCAAGTGGAGCGACGCGCATTTTGGCTACACCATCGGCCATCGGAAGGAGGATCTGTCGCTCGACCGGCGCGACAGCGCGCCCGGCATGCCCCGATGCCAGGTGGTCGACGACACCTTCGACTGGGAAGGCGACTTCCACCCGATCCGCAGCCCCAACGAGCGTGTCATCTACGAGATGCACGTGGGCGGCTACACCCGGCTGCACCCCGACGTTTCGCCGCAACAGCAGGGGAAGTTCGGCGGCCTGTGCACGCAACAGGTGATCGACCACCTGAAGTCGCTGGGCGTGACCACCCTCGAGTTGCTTCCGGTCCATGCGATCGTCGACGACCGGGCGCTCGCCGCGCGCGACCTGAAGAACTACTGGGGCTACAACACCCTCGGCTTCTTCGCCCCCGACCCGCGCTTCGGAGTCCTGGACCCGGTGCGCGAGTTCAAGAAAATGGTGAAGGCGCTGCACGAGAACAACCTCGAGGTCGTCCTCGACGTGGTCTACAACCACACCGGCGAAGGCAACGCGCGCGGGCCCACGCTGTCCTTCCGTGGCATCGACAACTACTCCTACTACTGGCTCGCGGACGACAAGCGCCACACCGCCGACTTCACCGGCTGCGGCAATTCCCTCGACCTGCGCAACCCACGCGTGCTGCAGCTGGTGGTCGACTCGCTGCGCTACTGGGTCACCGAGATGCACGTCGACGGCTTCCGCTTCGACCTCGCCTCGACGCTCGGGCGCCACCGCCCCGGCTTCGACGTCGTGGCGCCCTTCTTCGCGGTGCTGCGCCAGGACCCGGTGCTTTCGCCGCGGCTGCTGATCGCCGAGCCCTGGGACCTGGGCGACGGCGGCTACCAGGTCGGCCGGTTCCCGCCGGGCTGGGCCGAGTGGAACGACCAGTACCGCGACACCATGCGCGCCTACTGGAAGGGCGACGGCGGGCTGATCGGCGACTTCGCGCGGCGCCTGACCGGCTCCCACGACCTCTTCGGCCAGAACGACCGCGGCCCGGGCGCGAGCGTGAACTTCATCACCGCCCACGACGGCTTCACCCTCCACGACCTGGTCTCGTACAACGACAAGCACAACGCGACCAACGGGGAGGACAGCCGCGACGGCACCGACAAGAACCTCTCGTGGAATTACGGCGCCGAGGGCCCCACCGACGACCCGGAGATCAGCCGGCTGCGCGAGCGGCAGAAGCGCAATTTCCTGGCGACGTTGCTGCTGTCGCAGGGCGTCCCGATGATCACCGCCGGCGACGAGGTGGGTCGCACCCAGAAGGGCAACAACAACGCCTATTGCCAGGACAACGAGATCAACTGGCACGACTGGTACTGGGACGACCCGCGGTGGCGGCTGCTCGACTTCACCAAGAAGATGATCCGCCTGCGCAAGGAGCATCCGATCTTCCGACGGCGCGACTTCTTCAAGGGTGTGCCGGTAGGCGACCAGGGCCGCAAGGACGTGGCGTGGCTCAAGCCCGACGGATCCGAGATGACCACCGAGGAGTGGGAGAAGGAATTCGCGCGCTCGCTCGGCATGTGGCTCAACGGGGAATGGCTGCCGGAAACGGACGAGCGCGGGCGCCAGCTCCAGGACTCGAGCTACCTCGTGCTCTTCAATGCGCACCACGATCCCGTGGATTTCAAGTTGCCCGACGGCTTCTCGTGGCGTACCGAGATCGACACCGCGTTCGACACCGGCGAGCCACCGCCCGACGCGTCCCTCCCCCAAGGACAGTATTCGGTACAAGGCCGCTCGTTGGTGGTCCTTCGCCAGCAGGACGCGAAAGGCCCATGAGGCATCGGCACGAAATGCCCTTCGGCGCGCAGTACGCCGAGGCGGCCACGCGCTTCCGGTTCTGGGCGCCGGCATGCGAGACCGTTCGCCTGGAGCTGGGGTCGGAAAAGCCGCGATCGATCGCGATGGATCGGGGCGAGGGCGGTTGGCACGAGGTGCGGGTCGCAGCCGTGCGGCCGGGCGACGCCTATGCATTCCGGTTCAGGGACGATGGTGACGCCGTGCCGGACCCCGCTTCGAGAAGCAATCCCCGCGACGTGAACCGGCCGAGCGCGGTGGTCGATCCGCGCGCCTACGAGTGGCACGACGACTCCTGGAGCGGCCGCCCGTGGCACGAGGCGGTCGTCTACGAGCTGCATGTGGGCACCTTCACGCAGGCGGGCACCTACCTCGCAGCAATCGAGAAGCTCGCCTACCTGGTGCAGCTCGGCGTGACCGCCATCGAGCTGATGCCGCTCGCCGATTTCGCCGGGCGCCGCAACTGGGGCTACGACGGCGTATTGCCGTTCGCGCCCGACTCGGCGTACGGCTCGCCGGAAGACCTGAAGCGGCTGGTCGACGCGGCGCACCAGCGCGGCCTCATGGTCCTCCTCGACGTGGTCTACAACCACTTCGGGCCCGAGGGCAATTACCTCTCGCTCTATGCGCCGCAGTTCTTCAACGCGGCGCACCAGACGCCGTGGGGCGCGGCGATCAACTTCGATGGCGACCAATCGCGCACGGTGCGCGATTTCTTCGTCCACAACGCGCTCTACTGGATCGAGGAGATGCGCTTCGACGGGCTGCGCATGGATGCGATCCACGCGATCGCCGACGATTCGCCGCGGCACATCGTGACCGAGATCGCCGCCGCGGTCGCCGCGGGCCCGGGGCGCACTCGGCGGGTGCACCTGGTCCTGGAAAACGACCGCAACCAGGCGGGCCTGCTCGAGCGCGACTCCCACCACTGCGCGAAGGCCCAGTGGAACGACGACGCGCACCACGCCTTCCACGTGCTCGTGACCGGCGAGCGCGACGGCTACTACCGCGACTACGCCGACCGTCCCGCGTGGCACCTCGGGCGCACCCTCGCCGAAGGCTTCGCGTACCAGGGCGAGCCCTCGACCCATCGCGCCGGCGAGGCGCGCGGCGAGCCGTCGGCGCACCTGACCCTCGACACGTTCGTGCCGTTCCTGCAGAACCACGACCAGGTCGGCAACCGCGCGCTCGGCGAGCGCCTGACGCTCCTCGCGTCGCCGCAAGCCCTGCGCCTCGCCTCCGCGGTGCTGCTGCTCGCACCCTCGGTGCCGCTGATTTTCATGGGGGAGGAGTTCGGCGCGCGCAGCCCCTTCCTCTATTTCTGCGATTTCAAGGGGGAGCTTGCGAACGCGGTGCGCGACGGCCGGCGGCGCGAGTTCGCCTCCTTCGACCGTTTCGCGGGCGACAGCGCCCAGTCGATCCCCGATCCGAACGCGGAGAAGACCTTTGTCGACTCGAAGCTCCCGTGGGACGAGATCGTCCGCGGCGAGCACGCGCAGTGGCTCGCGCACTATCGCGACCTGCTCAAGCTGCGCGCGCGTGAGATCACCCCGCGCCTCGCGAACGGCACGCGCGGCGCCTTCGCGGCGATCGGCACCACGGGCGTGAAAGTCGATTGGACCCTCGGGGAGGGCTCGCGGCTGCACTTGCGCGCGAACTTCAGCGCGGAGCCGGCGGCCTTCGAGGCGGCGCCGGGCGAGGCGCTGCACACCGAGGGTGCCGCGCCGATCGGGCAAACGCTCGCCGCCTGGAGCGGCGCCTGGACGCTGGAGCGCGCCTGATGGACGAGCGGCTCTCGCGCCTCGCCGCGCTCTACGGCATCGAGCCCGGATATCACGATATCTGGGGCCAGTGGCGCACGACTTCCGAAGACACGCTGCGAGCGCTGCTCGCCGCGCTCGGAGTCGACGCCCACGATCCGCAAGCGGTCGAGGACACGCTCGCCGACGACGAGCGCGAGTCGTGGAGCCGCGTGGTGCCGCCGATCACGGTGTTGCGCGCGCGTGAGCTCGCGCGCGGCATGCGAATCCACCTGCAGCACGCGTCCCTCGCCCGCAACCTGGCGTGGCGCATCACCTCGGAGAGTGGAGAAATCCGCGAGCAGCCCTTCGGGGCGGTGCGCCTTGCCGTCCTCGAGGACTACCAGAAAGGATCGCTGGCGGTCCGAGCGCTCGAGCTGCCGCTGCCCCCGGACCTGTCCGAGGGCTATCACCGCGTAACGCTGATCGAAGGCGATACCCTGCTGGGATCGGGCCTGGTCGCGGTGGTGCCGGAGCGCTGCTACCTGCCGCCCGCGCTCGCCGACGGCGCCCGCGTGTGGGGCGCCGCGGTGCAGCTCTACGGCGTGCGCAGCTCGCGCAACGCCGGCATCGGCAACTTCGGCGACCTGCGCGCGTGCGCCGAAGTGTGGGGTGCGCGCGGCGCGGGAATCGTGGGGACCAACCCGCTGCACGCGCTGTCGCTGCGCAATCCCGGCAATGCGAGCCCCTACAGCCCTTCCAGCAGGCTCTTCCTCAATCCGCTGTACATCGACGTGGAGGCGGTGCCCGATTTCGCCGAGCTCGCGCACGCCGAGCGCGGCCTCGCGGCGCGCTGGCGCAAGCAATCGGAGGCATTGCGCAATAGCGCGCAAGTCGATTACGCGGGCGTGGCGCAGTGCGTCCGCGGGATGTTCGACGCCCTCTACGAGAATTTTCGCGCGCGCCATCTCGCCTCGGTCACGCCGCGGGCCCGCGCCTTCGCGCAGTTCCGCGAGTCTCGCGGCGGGCAGCTACGGCGCCACGCCCTGCACGAGGCCCTGGCGGAATTCCACGGCAAGGCGTGGCGCGATTGGCCGGAAGATTTCCGCGATCCCGACGCCGCGGGCGTGCGCGCCTTCGCCGAGGCGCATCCCGAGAAGGTGGGACTGCACGAATACCTGCAGTGGATCGCCGATCTCCAGCTCGGCGCAGCCCAGGCGCGCACCCGCGAGCTCGGCATGGCGGTCGGCCTCTACGTGGACCTCGCGATCTCGATCGCCCCCGACGGATCGGAAGCGTGGGCGAACCAGCGCCTCTACGTGCTCGGCGCGCATGTCGGCGCCCCGCCCGACGAGTTCAACCGCACCGGCCAGGACTGGGGGTTGCCGCCACTCGCCCCGCGACGGCTGCGCGAGGCCGCCTACGGGCCGCTCATCGCGACGCTGCGGGCGAACATGGTGCGTGCGGGGGCGCTGCGCATCGACCATGTGATGGGACTCGCGCGCCTTTGGTGGGTGCCCGCGGGGATGAAGGCCGGCCAGGGCGCGTACGTGCGTTATCCGCTGGACGACCTGCTCGGCATCGTGGCACTCGAGAGCCATCGCAACCGGTGCCTGGTGATCGGCGAGGACCTGGGCACCGTGTCCGACGACCTGCGCAAGCGCCTGGCCGAGGCCGAGCTGCTCTCGTACCGGTTGCTCCTCTTCGAGCGCGACGGGCCCCGCTTCAAGGCGCCGGCCGAGTACCCGCAGCGCGCGCTGGTCGCGTGGTCCACGCACGACCTGCCGACCTTCACCGGTTGGTGGCAGGACGAGGACCTGCGCACACGGGCCGCGCTGAAGCACTTCGACGACGCGGGGCTCGCACAACAACGCATGGAGCGGGCGGGCTCGCGGCGTGCCCTGATCGAGGCGTTGGCTCGCGAAGAACTGGTCGCCCCGGACACGTCCGACCATGGCCCCGCGACCGACGGGCTGCGCGACGCCGTGCAGACATTCCTCGCGCGCACCGCCGCCAGCGTGATGGTGGTGCAGATGGAGGATGTGCTCGGAGTGCGCGAGCAGGCGAACCTTCCCGGCACGATCGAGGAGCATCCCAACTGGCGGCGCAAGCTCCCGGTGCCGATCGAGGCGTGGGGACGCGACGAGCGCCTGCGGCGCCTGGCGCGGCTGCTCGCCGAGGCGCGCGGCGGGCGGCGTAACCGCCGCGAGGTGCCGGCGCGGATCCGGCAGGCGCGCATCCCGCGGGCGACCTACCGGCTGCAGCTGCACGGCGAATTCACCTTCCGCGACGCGACCGGTCTCGTTGCCTACCTGGCCGCGCTCGGCGTGAGCCACGTCTACTGCTCGCCCTTCCTGCGCGCGCGGCCGGGGAGCAAGCACGGCTACGACATCATCGACCACGACGAGCTGAATCCGGAGATCGGCACGCGGGAGGAGTTCGACGCGTTCGTAGCCGAGCTCAAGCGCCATGACCTGGCGCTGGTGATGGACATCGTGCCCAACCACATGGGCGTGCTCGGCGCCGACAACGAGTGGTGGCAGGACCTGCTCGAGAACGGGCCGGCCTCGACGCTCGCCGATTTCTTCGACATCGACTGGCGGCCGCCCTCCGAGCACCTCGCCAACCGGGTGCTGCTGCCGATCCTCGGCGACCACTACGGTGTGGAGCTCGCAGGGGGCAAGCTCCAGCTTGCTTTCGACACCGTGACCGGGACCTTCGCCGTCAGGTATTTCGAGCATCGCCTGCCGATCGATCCCCAGCAATACCCGCGCACCCTCGCCCCCGCGGTGCGCGCCCTCGAAGCCTCGGGACCCGAGCTCGCCCACCAGGCGCAGGCGCTGCGCTCGCTGATGGAAGGTTTCGCGCGGCTGCCCCGGCGCGACGAGACCGAGCGCGCGCGCATGGACGAGCGCAACCTCAACAAGGAAGTCTCCAAGGGCCGCCTCGCGCTCCTCGCGCGCGTGAACCACGGGGTGGCCGATGCGATCCACAAGGCGGTCGCCACGCTCAACGGCCGCGCCGACGACCCCGCGAGCTTCGACGAGCTGCACGACCTGCTCGAGCGCCAGCCGTACCGGTTGGCGTATTGGCGCGTGGCCCAGGACGAGATCAACTACCGGCGTTTCTTCGACATCAACGACCTCGCGGCGCTGCGCCAGGAGAATCGCGCGGTGTTCGACGTGACGCACCGCATGGTCATGAAGCTGGTGAAGGAGGGATCGGTGGAGGCGCTGCGGATCGACCATCCCGACGGCCTCTACGACCCGCGCGCATATTTCCAGCGGCTGCAGGAGGCCTGCGGCAAGCCGACGTACGTGGTGGTCGAGAAGATCGTGGCGTCGTTCGAGAACCTGCCCGAGGACTGGGCGGTGCATGGGACCACGGGCTATCGCTTCGCCAACGTGGTGAACGGACTCTTCGTGGACTCGACCGCCCAGGCGCGGCTCACGCGCACCTACAACGCGTTCATCGCCAACGAGTCCGGCTTCGCCGAGATCGCGCTGCGCTCCAAGCGTCTCATCCTGCGCTCGGCGCTCGCAAGCGAGCTCACCGTTCTGACGAGCAGGCTCGCGCGCATCGCCCGGGCCGACCGCACCACCCGCGACTTCACCTTCACCACGCTGCGGGAAGGACTGGCGGATGTGATCGCCTCCTTCCCCGTCTACCGCACCTATATCGACGACCACGTCGGCGCCGAAGACCGCCGCTACATCGATTGGGCGATCCAGCGCGCGCGCTCCGAGAGCCGCGCAGCCGACGTGAGCGTCTTCGATTTCCTTCGCGACGTCCTGGCTTGCGAGCTGCCGACGCGCTCGCCCGCCCTCGCCGCGCAGCTGCGCCAGTTCGCGCGCAAGTTCCAGCAGCTCACCTCGCCGGTGATGGCCAAGGGCGTCGAGGACACCTCGTTTTACGTCTACAACCGTCTGGTGTCGCTGAACGACGTGGGGGGCGACCCGGATGAGTTCGGATTTCCGACGGCGCGTTTCCACCGCGCGAGCTCGCACCGGGCGCGCCACTGGCCGCACACCATGCTGGCGACGTCCACCCACGACAACAAGCGCTCCGAGGACGTGCGCGCGCGCATCGACGTGATCTCGGAGCGGGTCCCCGAGTGGCGCCTGCAGCTGCGCAAATGGCACCGGATGAACTCCGCGCTCAAGACCGAGGTGGATGGCCATCAAGCGCCCTCGCGCAACGATGAGTACCTGCTGTACCAGACGCTTCTGGGAAGCTATCCCGTGGAAGACGCTGCCTCACTGGAGGCCTACACCGGCCGGATCGTCGCCTATATGCAGAAGGCCACGCGCGAGGCCAAGCAACGCACCAGCTGGGCGAACGTGAACGAGGCCTACGAGGCGGCCACCACCTCGTTCGTGCACGCATTGCTGCAGGATCGTCCAGGCAATGCGTTCCTCGATGACTTCCGCGCCGCCGTGCTGCCCGTCGCCTGGGTGGGGCTCCTCAACAGCCTGTCGATGATCACGGTGAAGCTCACCTCGCCCGGCGTGCCCGATACCTACCAGGGAAACGAGGTCTGGGATTTTTCGCTAGTCGATCCCGACAACCGCCGCCCCGTGGACTACGAGCGCCGTCGCGCGATGCTCGCCGGGATCGAGGCCCTGCGCGCGCCGCTCGAAGGCGCGCTGGCCTCGATGCTCGAGAACCACGCCGATGGGCGAGCGAAGCTTTATGTCCTGTGGCGCCTGCTGCAGCTGCGCAAGGCACACGAGCAACTGTTCCTCAAAGGCGGCTACACCGCGGTGCGAACCACCGGATTGCATGCGCGCCGCCTGATCGCCTTCGCCCGTCGCCACGGCGGCGAATCGGCCGTAACCGTCGCCCCGCGGCTCATCGCCGGACTTGGCGTCATTCCGGGTCAGCTCCCCTGCGGAGAGGCCTTGTGGCGCGACACTCGCGTGGACCTGCCGTTCTTCAAGGACGGCACCGTGCTGCGCGACGTACTCTCCGGGCGCGAGCACCGGCTAGAACGCGGGGGAATCGGCGCTGGTGAACTCCTGGCAACCTTTCCCACGGCGGTGCTGACCCTCCAGTGAGCCTCTGCGGCTTTTGTCGGACGCCGAGCGGGTTTTGTCCTCTGCGCCATTCCGAGTGATTCGCGGGTCCCTGGGCAATCAAGGACTTGAATTGACCGAACTGCGTGCCGAAACAACAATGCGGTTGTTATTCATCACGCGGCCCGTATTATTCCTCAGAGGAATAACACCTGTCGCACCAATCTAAGTTAGAGGGCAAGGTGAGCGTTGGAGCGCCTTCGTAGTGTGGTCACTTCCCGGCGCAGTGATGTGGCTGCCGACCGCGGTGAACGCATTCATTGCCGCGGAAGTCTTGAACCTTTCATGGGAGCGGTGGCGCGGTTTGGGTAACACCGCTCAAGGGGAAATTGGACCGTTCATGCACATCATCGCAATAAGCGCACCAATCGCGGTTGCTGTGCTGGTCGGATGGGCGGTTCTTGGCGTGTTGCGCGCGAAATTTCCTCGGGACCTCGAGTCCCAGAATCATCGTGGAGTGATGACCTTGTCCCTTATCAACGTCGCAGCACCGTTTCTTCTCTGGTTCGGGCTAAAGTGGCTTACGTGAGTGCCTTGCCCTCTAACCATGCGTTGGAGCGGGCCGCGAAATATCGTGGGCGCCCTGCGCTCGCAATGAATTGCGCGCTCGCCAGGGCGCAACGGCGGTCATGGCCGGCCGCTCAACGCGATCGTTAGCCGGCAAATTGTGAGCATTCGCGAAACTTTGATGACGCAGTGGTATTGGGAGCAGCGGGGGGGAATTCTTGTCGAGGAGTTTCTTGCGGTACCAGGGGGACCTAGTGTTGGCCGTAGGCGTCTTGACGGCTTGATCGTGCTTGGTCCCGAAAGGCGGCGCCTTCCGCGTGGCGGTAGGAGCATCGACATAACCGGATTGGACGTCGTTGCAGTTCAAACAAAGAACAAGCGACTGGGGATGTACTTGATGGGGCAAACTCTATTCTCGGCCAAGCTTCTCGAGGCATTTGGGCCACGTAGTATTGAGTCGATTGCGCTTTGCGCAGCGGATGATGAAGTGCTGCGACCAATGCTTGAAGCTCATGCGGGGTGCAAGGTAGTGGTGTGTCCAGCAGAGATTTGCCGGCTAACAACGCGTTCGAGCGGACTGTGAAACATCGTGGGCCGCGTCTGGCCGCGGTACGGTCATCGTGGCCGGCCGCTCAACTCGGTCGTTAGACGTACGGAAGAGACGTCCCGCGTAGAATGAGCGTATGCAGTTCGCGTGGGATCCGAAGAAGGCCGCCTCGAATCTGCGTGGCCACAAAGTCACGTTCGAGGAGGCGTCCTCCGTCTTCGGTGACTCGCTGGCCATCACTTTCGACGATCCCGATCATTCCGAAGGTGAGAGCCGCCTCCTCACGTTTGGACTTTCCGAGCAAGGCCGCCTCCTCGTCGTAAGTCACACGGAACGCCGAGGTGTTGTGCGAATCATCAGCGCTCGCCGAGCGACCCGCGCCGAGCGCCGAATCTACGAAGAGGGCTGAGGCCCGATACTCGACCATGCGAAAACAATACAAGCGTGAAGGCCTGGGCAAGGGCGTGCGGGGCAAGTACTTCGCGGCCTACTCGAAAGGGACCAATCTCGTCCTTCTTAGTCCAGACGTCGCCGCCGTGTTCCCGACCTCCGAAGCCGTGAACGAGGCACTTCGGGGGTTGGTCCAGGTGGCAAAGGAATCCGTACGTCTAACAACGCGTTCGAGCGGACCGGGAAAGGTCATGGGCCGCAAGAGCGCGCTCAAGAAATGATGCGCGCTCTTGCGGCAAACGCATCGTGCCCGGCCGCGCAACTCGGTCGTTAGGCATCTCGTAAGCAGCGGCGTAAAATAGGCGTTGCATGAACTTTGAGATCGAGTGCGAGCGCGAGGATGACGGCCGGTGGCTGGCGGAAGTACCGCAGCTGCCTGGCGTTCTTGCGTACGGCGACTCGGCGAATGACGCCATGGCCAAAGCGCAGATCCTTGCCCTTCGAGTCTTGGCTGAGCGTCTCGAGAACAACGAGACCGGACCCCAGGCGATCACTTTCAGCATTGCTGCGTGACCTCCTGGCCATCGACGAAGGCGCGTCGCGTTTACGCGGCGTTGCTCAGCGTTGGGTGGCAACTCAAGCGCCAATCCGGGTCACATCGCACGCTTAGCCGTGCCGGAAACGCAGATTTCGTCTTCGCATTTCACGACGGAGAAGAGATAGGCCCAAAGATGCTGGCCCGAATTGCGAAGCACACGGGCATCACGCCAAATGACCTGTAGCAACGAGATGCCTAACCGCGCGTTGCAGCGGAACGTGATTGATCGTGGCCGCCCCGTGCTCGCCATGGATGGCGTGCTCGCCGGGGCGGAATGGGCGTTGTGCCCGCCCGCTGAACTCGGTCGTTAGGCGTCACAATCGCAGAGCGCGGCTCGGTGCCAATCAACAAACCAGCGAGTTCACTCCATGCTTGTGGGAACCTGTCACTGCGGTGCCATCACGATCGAGTTGCCTTCCGCGCCAGAGAAGGCCACAAACTGCAACTGCTCCATCTGCAGGCGCCTTGGGGAAATCTGGGCCTACTATGAGTTCGGCACGGCGCGAGTCACCGGACATCCAGAGCACACACAGGAGTACATCCAAGGTGACAAGACATTGAGAACGGTTCGCTGCGCCACCTGCGGATGCGTCACCCACTGGGAACCATTGCAGCCAGAACCAGGGGCTCGTCATGGCGTGAACTTGAGAAACTTTGAGCCAAAGCTTCTTGAGTCGGTGCAGGTGCGGCGCCTCGACGGCGCGGATACTTGGGAATTCCTGGACTGAACGGTGACGCCTAACCCTTCCATCGAGCGGACGTCTACAAGCGGGCTTCGCCCACTTGTGGCCGCCGCTCATGTCAAACGTTAGCCGTCAACATGTCTATGTCACGGTACACGCCGCAACAACTGATTGGGCAGTTTCGAGCCATCGTAGGTCCGCTTACTGACGAGGAGTTCTTTCGGAGACCACGGCATAAGAAGACGCAAGAGCTGTGGTGCGCGGCCCACTATTCACTCGGCTTTGAGAAGTTCATCGCGCCTTGCACGGTGCAAGTCTCAGAGGTCGATGAACAGACCGACACCGACTTCGTGCTCCAGTGTGCGACCGAGTGCTTCCCGTTCCAGATCACTGAGGTGATTGAGCCAGGGCGCCGCCGCGGCGAGCTGGTGCGAAACGGCCAGCCCCTAGTCGTTCCTATTGACGAGAATCCCAAGGGCACAACCGAAGGGTCATCTTGGGTTCGTGCTGCCATTCAAAGGAAGGTACTGAAGCACTATGCTGATGCTTGTCAGCTCAATCTGCTCTGCTACATCAACTTTTCAGCAAGGAACCAACAATTTGAAATCGTGCGAGCCGCATGCAATGACGTTAGCGCCTCATTCGCCTCAGTGTGGCTCCTTACCGGCAATGCACTCTGCTGCATTCATCCCGTAATCCCGGAACTAAGTGGATGGCTTGTGATTCCTGAAACGATGGCACATGTTGACGAGTGACTTCACATTTGAACCGCAACACACGGATCAGGATTCATAGATCGCCACATATTCAGCATGCGAAAGGCAAACGATCGTGAAAAAGCCCGTCTCGCGCCGTACTTTGAAATCCGACCTCGCCAGAGTTGACGCTCATTCCATTCGCGCTCACGAGTACAAGGACCTCCCTGAGCTCACGGCACACGCTCTGTCGCGTGCGGCTGTGAACAAGGGGGGGCGGCCTCGTTCCGCGAATCCGCGCAAGCTCATCTCGATACGGCTCCCAGTTGATGTCATTGAGCGGTGGAAAGCAACGGGGCCCGGCTGGCAGACGCGAATTGCCGAGCGCCTCAGCAAACGCAGGTAAGGCCAATGCAACCTAACCATAAGTTGGAGCGGCCCAGAGATCATCGCGGCCCCGCCGCGCTCGCAATGGATTGCGTGATCGCCGGCGCGGAACGGGCGCCGCCCACTAACGATCGTGATGCGGCATACCGGGCGCTGCAGCGGCTGCTGGCCAACGGTCGTCTTGCGGCGTTGCCCAAACGTCCCGCCGACCAGGGACTCTTGGTGGCGTTGGCAGCTTCGCAGATCGAAGCCCACAGGAGCCTGTCCGAGCGCGAAGTCAATGAGCGGCTCAGGACCTGGCTCGAGACGATCTCCGAGCCTTTCGGGATTGACCACGTCACGCTCCGGCGAATGTTGGTGGATTCCAGGATTCTGATTCGCACTACCTCTGGCTCCACCTACCAGCTCAATACGCAACGCCTGGGGGAAATTGACGCAGTCAGAGGAATCAAGCCGGCCGATATCCTTTTCCAAATCCAGAACGAGCGCGATCTTCGCAAGCGGCAGCGCGCATCCGCAGGAGCACCATGAGCTCCTGCGGATGATTTCGAAAGCCCCTCTCATCTCCCGAAAGCCCGTGGTCCTCGCGCCCGGCGAAGGCCGTGCATACCCCATGGGGCGCATCGCCGCAATTTTCAAAGCCGACGGCGCCGAGACCGAATCGCGCTACTCGATTTCCGAGGGGTGGCTGGAGCCGCACACCCAGGGACCTGGAGCGCACGCCCACGCGGAGGACGACGTCTTCTTCGTCCTGGAGGGCACGATGAGCTTCCTTCTCGACAAGGAATGGATTCACGCGACGCGTGGCTCGTTCGTCCTGGTCCCTGCGCACGTCACCCACGACTTCGAGAACCGGGGAGCTACGCGCGCCGGAGCACTCAATTTCTCCATTCCCGGCGCCTTCGAGGAGCACATGCCCGACATCGCGAAGTGGTTCGTCGAGCATCCGCCGGGAAACGCGGGGACCTGAAGATTGCAAGTCTGCGCCCTCTCCCCCGAAGATCGCGGCCCCTGGGAAACACTGGCCCGCGGCTACAAGGAGTTCTATAAGACGCCGACCTCCGACGCCGAATACAGTGCGGCCTGGAAGAGGCTGCTGTCGCAGGATGGCGTTCTCGCGCTCGGCGCGAAGAGCGGGGGCGAGCTCGTGGGAATCGCCCATTTTCTCTTCCATACGACCGTTTGGGCCCAGAAGGTCTGCTACCTGCAGGACCTATTCACCGCGCCTGCAGCGCGCGGCCGCGGAGCGGCCCGGGCGCTGATCGAAGCGGTCGCCGCATCGGCCCGGGAGCAGGGTGCCACGCGCTATTACTGGATGACCCAGGCCGACAACGCCGTAGCGCGTGCGCTCTACGACAAGGTCGCCGCCCACCACGGTTTCATCCGCTACGAGTACCCGATGAGCCGCTGAACGCCGCGGCGTTTCGGCTGCCTAACTCCCATGGCCTATCCCAAACGCAGGACCCGCTCCCTTGCCGCGAAGTCGGCGGAGCTCGCATTTGTAGTGCCCCAAGTCCTCGCGCACCGATTCGCGCGGATGGCCCTTGCGGGCGCGTCGCCCTCGGAGCGCGATCGCAAGGAATTCCAGCGCATGGGCGCGGAAAAAACCGCCGTGTTTGCCCAATCGTGGAATGCCATGGCGATGCAGGCATTCGTCGCCAACCAGGCGCTCGCGGCTTCGTTCCTGCGCTCGTTCTGGTCGCCGCGCGCACCCTGCGCCAGCGCCATCGCGGCCCAGTGGCAAAACGCCGCGCTCGGCGTGATGGTCAAGGGCATGGCGCCGGTGCACCGTAAAGCCGTCGCGAACGCGAGGCGGCTGGCGCGCACGCGCATCGTCTGAATGGCGCGCGCGTCGGCCGCGAGACGCGCGGGGGTGAATCCCCCACAATAGCGGCATGAAAATCCCCCAACGCCTGCGCCCGCTCGTCGAAGAAGGTGTGATCGACACCGTTGTGCGCCAGCTCATGAGCGGCAAGGAAGCGCAGGTATTCGTGGTGCGGGTAGGCACGGATACGCGCTGCGCGAAGGTCTACAAGGAAGCCGACAAGCGCAGTTTCCGCCAGGCCGTCGACTACACCGAGAACCGCAAGACCAAGAATTCGCGCCAGGCGCGCGCGATGGCCAAGGGCACCCGCTATGGCCGCGAATCGCAGGAGCGCGCCTGGCAGAGCGCGGAGGTGAACGCCCTCTATCGGCTGGCGGCGGCCGGTGTGCGCGTGCCCACCCCGTACAACTTCCACGAAGGCGTGCTCCTGATGGAGCTCGTCACGGACGCCGAAGGCAATGCGGCGCCGCGGCTGAACGACATCGAATTTACCGCGGAGGAAGCGCGTGATTTCCACCGACGCCTCATCGCAGAGGTGGTTCGCATGCTGTGCGCGGGCGTGATCCACGGCGACTTGAGCGAATTCAACATCCTCGCGGGTGCGGGCGGCCCGGTCATCATCGACCTGCCGCAAGCCGTCGACGCGGCGGGCAACAACCACGCCCCCGCGATGCTCGAGCGCGATGTCGCGAACCTGCGGAATTTCTTCGGCCGCTTCGCCCCCGAGATCCTCTCGACCCGCTACGGCGAGGAAATCTGGGCGATCTACCAGGCGGGGGAGCTCACCCCGGAGACTCCCCTCACCGGGCGGTTCCAGCGCGAAGAGCGGGCGGTGGACCTGGAAGGCGTGGTGCGCGAGATCGGCGATGCCCAGCTCGAGGAAGCCGCGCGCATCCTGCGGAGCCAAACGCGCCCGGTGTAGCCCTCGTCCTACGCCTCTGGGCGCATAGGTGAAGCGAACGCCGCGCGATGGCCGCCATCTAATTGGGGTCAATAGACGATTCCCTCTGGAGGACATATGAAATCGATCGCCATCGCGCTGGGCGCCCTTGCAACCGTGGTTGCCCCTGCAGTCCTTGCGCAGGACTATTACGAGCGCCGCGACGACTCTTCCGAGCGCGGCTACGTCTACGTGCCCAATTACAGGTCCCCGACGGAATTCGAGACGCCGCGTTACTACCGCGACAACCTGCAGGATTACCGCCTGCGTGACGATCGCTTCCGCGACGATCGCTGGAACGACTCCCGCCGCAATTTCCGCGACGGGCAGTACGAATGCTGGAATCCGCGCGCCCGCCACTTCGAAGGCGTGCGCGAAGGCGAGCGCCAGGATGATCTCGACTTCAACCGGTGCCGCAACACCCGCACCTACGGCCGACGCTAGCGTTCCACCAGGGCGCGGACCGCCTCGGACCGTATGTCCTCGGTGAGCTGCGCCTTGTACTGCGCAAAGCGCGCCGTCGTCTTGACGGTGTAGTGGCGGGGATGTTCGAGGTCGATCGCGACTTCGGACTTGATCCGGCCGGGTCGTGCGCTGAACACGGCGACCCGATTGGCCATGAAGATCGCCTCGTCGATGTCGTGCGTCACGAAGAGCACGGTCTTCCGATCCGCTTCCCACGTCTGCAGCAATAGCTCCTGCATGAGGGAGCGCGTCTGGTGGTCGAGCGCGCCGAATGGCTCGTCGAGCAGCAGGATCTTGGGATCGTTGGCGAGCGCCCGTGCCAGCGCCGTGCGCTGTTGCATTCCCCCGGAGAGCTCGCGCGGGAAGTGGTTTTCGAATCCGTCGAGCCCCATCCGCTCGACATAATCGGCGACAACCGGGTCACGCTGTGGAGCGGGCACGCCGCGCTCACGCAGCCCGAAGCCGATGTTCTCGCGTACCGTGAGCCAAGGAAACAGGGTGTACGACTGAAACACCATGCCCCGGTCGGGGCCGGGCCTTTGCACCGCTTCCCCATCGAGCAACACGCGTCCGGAAGACCCCGCATCCAGCCCCGCGACGATGCGCAGCAGCGTTGATTTGCCGCATCCGGACGGGCCGAGAATTGCGATGAAATCGTTGTCCTCGACGGCGAGCGTGATCTCCTCGAGCGCGCGTGTGGGCGGGCCCCCGCGGGCTCCCGGAAAGGTGCGGCTCACCCGCTCGATGGACAGGCGCAGCGCGCTCACACCGACCAGCGGAACATGCGGTGGTTGGCGGCCTTGAATGCGTAATCGGAGACGAGGCCGATCACGCCGATCACGATGATTCCGAAGATGATCTGCCCGGTATTGAGCAGCGCCTGGCTGTCGGTGATCATGTGCCCGATGCCGCGTTCGGAGCCGATCAACTCGGCGACGATCACGTAGGTCCACGCCCAGCCCATCACCGTGCGCAGGATCTCGGCGATCTCGGGCGCGCTCGCCGGAATGAGCACGCGCCGGACGATGCCCCAATCGGTGCAGCCCAGCGTATACGCGGCCTCCACCAGGTCGCGCCGGGTGGCGCCGACTTTCACCGCGATCATGAGCACCATCGGGAAGAAGGCGCCGATGAAGATCAGCGCGAGCTTCTGGGCTTCCCCGATCCCCGCCCAGAGGATCAGGAGCGGAATGAACGCCGACGCCGGAAGGTAGCGCGAGAACGAGATGAAGGGCTCGAAGAATGCCTCCACTGGCTTCCACGCTCCCATCGCGATTCCGAGGGGTACCGCGATCGCCGCGGCGATCAAAAAGCCGCCCAGCACGCGCCATACGGTGAGGCCCACGTCCTTGGCGAATCCGTGCTTGGCGAACAGCTCGTATCCCTCGCGCAGCATGGTGATCGGGTCGGCGAGGAAGGTGCGGGAAACGAAGCCGCCGAGGGTGGCGAAGGACCAGAGGGCGAAGAAGAGGAAGAAGAAGGCGACGCCCAGTACCAGCCGTGCGCCGGGGGAGATGGGCTTGAGGGGCGTCAACTTGGGCCGGGTTCCCGCCTACGCGGGAACGACGAGCATTTTCATGCAGCGGGATTGACGATCATTTTATGAAGCGGGTATCGACGATCGTGGCGATGTCGGGGATCGACTTGATGATGCCGACCTCGAGCAGCAGCTCGGCCGCTTCCTTCGAGAACGCCTGGTGCTCGCCCGCGAAGAATTTCTGGTTCGCCGCCTTGTCCTGCCAGCGCAGGTATTTCTGCGAGGCCTCGAAGGCCTCGGGCGTCTGCTTCACATCCGCGCCCATGATCTCGAAGCTCTTCTTCGGGTCGCGGCCGATCATCGCGACCGCCTCGAAGTAGCTGTCGGTGAGCGCCTGGGCCGCCTTCGGATTGTCGGCGAGGAATTTCGGCGTGCAGCCGAAGGTGTCCATGATCATCGGGTAATCGAGCGTGGTCGCGATGATGCGTCCCGCCGCCGGATTGGAGCGAACCGTGGACAGGTACGGCTCGTAAGTCATCGCCGCGGCGATGTCCTGCCCGGTCACGAAAGCGTTGGCCGCGGCCTGGGGCTCGAGGTTGAGCACGCTCACGTCCTTGACCGAGAGCCCGTTCTTCTTCAGGAACCACGCCAGCGTGAAGTACGGAGCCGTGCCAGGCGCGGAAGCCGCGACCTTCTTTCCCTTGAGGTCTGCGATCGAGCGCACGTCGTTGCGTACCGCCATGCCATCGGCGCCGAAGCTCTTGTCCATCTGGAAAATCTGGCGGGTCGCAACGCCGTTCGCATTCCACACGATCCACGTCTCGACCGTGGTCGCGGCGCACTGGATGTCGCCGGAGGCGATCGCCAGGTGGCGATCCTTCTGGGGGATTTTCTTGATCGAGACGTCGAGCCCGTTCTTCCTGAAGATCCCGGCTTCCTTCGCGAGCGTGAGGGGCGCGAAGCCGGTCCAGCCGCTGATGCCGACCGCCACCGGTGTGCCCTGCGGGAATGCCGCCCCTGAGAAAGCTGCCACTGCGGCTGCGGCGAAGATGCGCACGACGTTCTGCATTGGAACCCCCTGTCAAAACATGCATCATAATGCGGCGAGGTAAATGCCATGACAATTCGCCGAGCCGCCGCCCTCCTTGTGTTCCTGGCCCTTGCCGCGAGCCTTCACGCCCAATCGCGCACACCCCCGTCCCGGATGATGGCGAACGTGTACCTCCTCGCCCAGGCGGGCGCGATGCTCGAGATCTGCCTCTCGAGCCCCGAATTCCCCTCCTTCCCCGACGACAAGGCACGCGCCCTGATGGAGCTGTCCACGCGCCTGGCCGAGGTGGTGCGCTCCGTCGGCGCCCATTACGCGGACGAGGGGCTCGATGCCGTGTACGCGTCCACCAAGGCCCAGATCGCCTCCGATCCGGCGCTTCGTTTCCACGTGAAGAGCAACCACAAGAATTGCGGCGAGCGCCTCCTGGGCGAGATGCGCACCTACGTGACCCAGAACGAGGCGCTCATCGGCGAGTATCTCCACCGGCCGCGCCCGCAAGCTCCCCGCAAGTAATGGGGCCGCGCCGTGCCTGACCGGGAGGTGGTGAAGCGATTCATCGCCACGGTCGAGGCGGGGCGCTACGTCGAGGCGATCGAGCGGTTCTACGCCGAGGACGCCTCGATGCAGGAGACCTGCAACCCCCAAGGCGAGGCCGTGACGCCCTGGCCGCGGCCGAGCGCAAGGTGCTCGAGGGGGTGAAGGACATGCGCACCCTCCCGGGGACGAAGTTCTTCATCGACGGCGACCACGTCGTGATCAACTGGGTATTCGAATTCACCCGCCCCGACGGATACTTCGTTCACATGGACGAGCTGGCCCGGCAGCGGTGGACGGGCGACAGGATCGTCGAGGAGCGCTTCTACTACGATCCGGGCGCGCTCGCGCCCCCCAAGCCGGCCTGAATCGGCGCGCACGCCCTCAGGATGCGCCGCATCGACACCGTCCGGCTCACGCTCGAGCCGCAAGTCGCGGCGCATGCCGAGGAGATGTTCGCCGTCCTGAGCGACCCGGCGATCTACCAATACGAGAACGAGCCCCCGCCGTCGCTCGAATGGCTGCGCAAGCGCTACGCGAGGCTCGAGACGAGGCAATCCGCGAGCGGGGAGGAGCGATGGCTCAACTGGGTGGTTCGCCTTCGCCCGTCCCACCTCATCGGCTACGTGCAGGCCACGCTGCATGCGGACGGCCGCGCCGCCATCGCCTATGAGCTCGCGAGCACCTTCTGGGGACAGGGGTACGCGGGCGAAGCGGTGGCGGCGATGATCCCCGAGCTCTTCGGGCACTACGGGGTCACGAGGCTCTCGGCGGTGCTCAAGCAAGAGAACCAGCGCTCGCTTCGCCTGCTCGAGCGCCTCGGATTCTCGCCCGCCCCGCCCGATTCGCCGGTAGAGCTGGAACCGGGAGAGGTCCTCATGCGCTATTTGCCTTGACCGCCTTGTCCATCTCCGCCTGGTTCCACAGCCAATCGTGCTCGAGCTGCGAGATGCGTTCGGCCAGCTCCGCGCGCCGCTTCAGGGCCGCCTGGAGGCGTTCGCGGTTGGCGTCGTCGTAAGCTTCGGGCGCGGCGAGCCAGGCTTCGGTTTCGCGGGACTCGGCGCTCAGGGGCTCCAGCTCGCGCTCGATCGCCGCCAGCTTCTTCTCGTAGGGCTTGCGGGCGTTGGCGGAGTGCTGGCGCAGGCGCGCCTCGTTGCGGCGCTCGTCCTTGCGGCTGATCGCCGCCGGTTCCTGCGAGCCGCCGGAACGTCCGCGGGAGTGGTACTCCTTGGCCCATTGCTTGTAGTCGTCGAGGTCGCCTTCGAACGGCCGCACCTTGCCGTCGGCCACCAGCATCCATTGGTCGGTGGCCGCCGAGAGCAGGTGCCGATCGTGCGCGACCACGATGAGGCCGCCCTCGTAATCGGTGAGCGCCTGCGCGAGCGACTCGCGCATCTCGATGTCGAGGTGGTTGGTGGGCTCGTCCAGGAGCAGCAGGTTGGGCCGTTGCCAGACGATCAGGGCGAGGGCGAGGCGCGCCTTCTCGCCGCCCGAGAAGCTCGCCACTTTCTGCGTGACCTGGGCGCCGCGAAAGTCGAAGCCGCCGAGGAAATCGCGAAACACCTGCTCGCGCTCGCCCGACGAGATCTTCCCGAGGTGCCAGAGCGGCGTCTCGTCCAGGCGCAGTTGGTCGACCTGGTGCTGCGCGAAGTACCCGATGCGCAGGCCCTGCGCGCGGTGCAGCTCGCCGCCCAGGAGCGGCAAGTCGCCCACGATCGACTTGAGGAGGGTGGACTTGCCCGCGCCGTTCGGACCCAGCAGCCCGATCGCGTCGCCGGGCAGCACGCTCCATTCGATTCCCGCGAGCACGGGCGAATCGCCGTAGCCCACGGTCGCTTCCTCGAGGCGAAAAAGCTGGCGCGGCTTCTCGGCGGGCGCCCTGAAAGTGAACGAAAACGGCGAATCCACGTGCGCGGCGGCGATGCGTTCGAGCTTCTCGAGCGCCTTGATGCGGCTTTGCGCCTGGCTCGCCTTCGTCGCCTTGGCGCGGAAGCGCACGATGAACGCTTCCAGGTGCTCGATCGTGCGCCGCTGCTTTTCGTAGGCCGACTGCTGGAGCGCCAGGCGCGCCGCGCGTTGCGTCTCGAAAGCCGTGTAATTGCCGGCGTAGGCGTTGAGGCGGCGGTTCTCGACGTGCACGATCTCGCTCGCGACGGCGTCGAGGAACTCGCGATCGTGGGTGATGAGGATCACTGCGCCGGTGAAGGCGCGCAGCCAATCCTCGAGCCAAAGGACCGCGTCCAAATCAAGATGGTTGGTGGGCTCGTCCAGCAGCAACAGGTCGGCGCGGCACATGAGGGCGCGCGCGAGGTTCAGGCGCATGCGCCAGCCGCCCGAGAATTGCGCGACGTCGCGCGCCTGCGCAGGCTCGTCGAAACCCAGCCCGGCGAGAAGCGTTTGCGCGCGGGCGCGCGCCTGGTAGCCCCCGATCTCGTCGTAGCGCGCATGCAGGAGGGCCAGGTGTTCCTCGTCGGCCGCCGCCATGCCCGCCTCCACCTCGCGCAGCTCCGCGTCGCCGTCCATGACGAACTCGAGCGCGGGACGCTCGACCGCCGGCGTCTCCTGCGCCACGTGCGAGAGCACCCACCGCGGCGGCATCGACATGTCGCCCGCGTCGGCGTGGATTTCGCCCAGCACGAGGGCGAACAGGCTCGACTTGCCGCTGCCGTTCGGGCCGACCAGGCCGACCTTCTGGCCGGGATGGACGTTCATCGACGCGGATTCGAGGAGGACGCGGGCGCCGCGGCGAAGGGTGAGGTCGGAGATTCGAAGCACGGGACGGGGATCACGGAAGGATGCGAAAATAGCTGCGTATCGTAACCTCTGGACGCCCGATGAACGCTGCCGCCGCACCCGCCAGCGCGCCCGACCGGGAGGCGTTCCGGCGCGACTTCGTCGAGTTTTCGATGCGCGCGGGGGTGCTGAAGTTCGGCGAATTCAGGACCAAGGCGGGGCGGCTCTCGCCCTACTTCTTCAACGCCGGCCTCTTCAGCGACGGCGAGACGCTCGGCGAGCTCGGCCGGTACTACGCCCGGGCGGCGCTGGCCTCGGGGATCGCCTTCGACGTGATCTTCGGGCCGGCCTACAAGGGCATTACCCTGGCGGCCACCACCGCCGTCGCGCTTGCCGGGCTCGGTCACAATGTGCCGTTCTGCTTCAATCGCAAGGAAGCCAAGGACCATGGCGAAGGCGGCAACATCGTCGGCAGCCCGCTCCGGGGGCGGGTCCTGATCATTGACGACGTGATCACCGAGGGTGCCGCCAAGCGTGAGGCGATCGAGCTGATACGCGCCGCGGGAGCCACCCCGGCTGGAATACTAATTGCTCTGGACCGGCAGGAAAGGGGCCAGGGCGAGCTCTCGGCGACCCAGGAGGTCAGCCGGGACCATGCCTTGCCCGTTACTGCCATTGCGACGCTCGCTGACATTCTCGCCACCCTCGGAGGGCGGCCAGACCTACGGGCCCACGTGGAGAGAATCGAAGACTATCGGCGCCGATACGGCGCGACATGACCCGCCAGCGCCTGCGGGGTTTAAAGGGAAACGAACAATGAAAACGACCATCATGACGCTGTGCCTGACCACTTCCATCCTGTTCGCCGCGTCCGCCGGGGCGGCGTTCAAATGCAAGGACGAAAAGGGTGTCACTCACGTGGGCGACACGCCCCCGGAACAGTGCGCGAAAGTGGTGATGTACGAGGTGACCCGCTCCGGCGCGATCATCCGCACGATCGAGCCCTCGCTCACCCCCGAGCAGGCGAAGGCGCGCGTGGAAATCGAAGAGCGCAAGAAGGAAGCCGACAAGGTGGCGAACGAGCAGAAGCGCAAGGACCTGGCGCTGCTGGCCACGTATAGCTCGGAATCGGAGTTCGATATGGTGCGAGACCGGTCGATCCAGCCGATCCAGGCCCGCATCAAGATCGCGCAGGAGCGCATGCCGGCGGTGGACAAGCGCGCCAAGGAGCTCGGCGAGGAACTGGAGTTCTACAAGGCGGGCAAGAGCACCAAGTCCTCCAGCGGCAAGAAGGTCGAGGCGCCGGTG
>JALYSB010000181.1:3959-6517 GCA_030855025.1 Pseudomonadota bacterium | reverse complement strand
TCGCGGTCGAGCCCACCGCGTCACCGGTCATCTCCGGCGGGAAGCACACGCCGCACCCGATCCAGGGCATCGGCGCGGGGTTCATCCCCGCGATCCTGGAGGTCGGGGCGCTCGACGGCACCATCCAGGTCGAGGCCGAGGCCGCGAGGGAAATGGCGCGGCGCTGCGCGCGGGAGGAAGGCATCCTGGTCGGCATCTCGTCGGGGGCGACGCTCGCGGCCATCGCGCAGAAACTGCCCGAGCTTGCGAAAGGCGCGCGCGTGCTGGGCTTCAACTACGACACCGGCGAGCGCTATCTCTCCGTTGAGGGATTCCTTCCCGCCGAGGCGGCTTGAATCCGGGTGGCCCCGGCGCAGGCCGGCGCCCGATCTTCGCGATCGTCGTCATGGGCGTCTCCGGGTGCGGGAAGACGTCCGTCGCCTTGCGGCTCGCGGATCGCCTTCAGTGGGATTTCGCCGAGGCCGACACCTTTCATTCGGTCGCGAACGTCGAGAAGATGCGCGCGGGCATTCCCCTGGGAGATGACGATCGCTGGCCGTGGCTGGACGCCATCGCCGCGTACATCGATGGCGCGCGCGCGCGAAGCCGGCCCTGCATCGTGGCCTGCTCGGCGTTGAAGCGTCGCTATCGAGAGCGGCTCGCGCACGGCCACAACGACGTTCGTTTCGCATATCTCCGCGGGTCGTTCGAGACCGTGGCCGCACGCATGGAGGGACGCACGGGACACTACATGCCGGCGTCCCTGCTCCGGAGCCAGTACGACGCGCTGGAAGAGCCCGGCGCGGACGAGAACGCGATCGTCCTGTCGATCGAGTCTCCGGTGGACGTCCTCGTGGAAGAGGTCGCCGCTACTCTTTCTTGATGGCGTGGCCGCCGAACTGGTTGCGCATCGCGGCCAGCACCCGGTCGGCGTACGACTCCTCGTCACGCGAGCGCAGGCGCTGGAGCAGCGATAGCGTGATGACGGGCGCCGGCACATCGAGGTCGATCGCCTCTTGCACCGTCCAGCGCCCTTCCCCGGAATCGCTCACGTGGGGTGCGATGCCGGACATCGACGGATTGTCCTTGAGCGCCGCGGCCGTGAGGTCGAGCAGCCAGGAGCGCACGACGCTCCCATGCCGCCAGATCTCGGCCACCTGGTGGAGATCGAAATCGAGATCGCGCTTGTGCTGGAGGATCGAGAAGCCCTCGGCGTACGCCTGCATGAGGCCGTACTCGATGCCGTTGTGGATCATCTTGGTGAAATGACCCGCACCGGACGGACCCACGCGCCCCCAACCCTGGTCCCTCGCAGGTGCCAGCGTCTCGAAGAGCGGGCGCAGGCGCTCGACCGCCGCCACGTCCCCGCCGATCATCAGGCTGTAGCCGCCCTCGAGACCCCACACTCCACCGCTGGTGCCGCAGTCGACATAGTGAATGCCGCGCTCCGCGAATGCCGTTGCGCGACGCTGCGTGTCCTTGTAGTTGGAGTTGCCGCCATCGATGACAGTGTCGCCCTGCGCCAGGAGGGGAGAAAGCTCCGCCAGCGTGATATCGGTGGCGGCTCCCGCGGGAATCATCAGCCACAGAACGCGCGGCGTCGGCAGCGACGCTACCAGCGAAGGGAGCGAATCGGCGGCCTGCGCGCCCATCGATGCAAGCGCCTTGCGCGGCTCCGCACTCGCGTCGAAGACCGCCACCTGGTACCCGCCGTTCATCAGGCGCTGCGCCATGTTGGACCCCATGCGCCCCAGTCCGATCATTCCCAGTCTCATGCCGCCCCCTTTGAGGAGCGGCCATGATAGCAACGCGCTCCGATGCAGGGCGCGAGATCCTTCACGGAAAGGCCGCGATGCTCCATGACAAACTTGATAGCGCCACTATCGTGGCGGCTTCCAGAATTGCAGCGCCGTGTGCTTGGCGATCGAGGCGAAATCCTTGTCGGTCGTGAGCATCGTCAGGCTGTGCCGAATGCACAGTTGCGCCAGGACGGCGTCTATCGTCCCGACTTGAATTCCTACTCGACGGCAAAGGTTGCGGAGGGCGGCGGCTGCGATGTGATCCTGACGATCGGGAGCAATCAGGGGGAGTGCGGAAAATCGATCGACGATCTTGCGTTGATCCTTGGGGCCGGAGAAGCCCTGCAGCAACTCTTGAAGGACCAGCCCCGTTGTGACCACCGGGCCGCCGGATCGGAGCGCGCCTCTCAGGGCGTCGACCTCATGCGAATCCGCCACTGCGTCCCGTCGCAGTGCAAGCGACCAGACGCTGGTGTCGACCAGGAGCGTCACTTGCGCGAGCGCTCCTTCTTGTAGTCGAAGGACGGCTCCCATTCGAGCTTGCCCATCAGATCCACCAACGCCTTCTGGCGGCGCCGCGCGATGTACTCCTCAAGCGCTCGGGTTACCGCCGCCTTCTTGGTCTTTTCCCCACTGAGTTCAAGTGCCCGCTCGATGAGTTTCGGGTCCAGCGACAGATTGGTAGCCATGTGTGCCTCCTTACACAAGAGACTACACAGAACGCGCTCTGGGGTAAAGGATCACTTCGAATCGCACGCGGCTGGCCGCGGGACTGGGCGA
>JALYSB010000181.1:0-3949 GCA_030855025.1 Pseudomonadota bacterium | reverse complement strand
TCAACCACGAGGCTGCCTTGCTGTGGCTCCCTCGGAATTTCAGGCAGCTTTCGCGTGGAGCTTGATGCCGAGAGCACTCATCACACGCAGAATCGTTTCGAAATCCGGGTTCCGATCACCGGATAGTGCCTTGTAGAGGCTCTCGCGGGACAAACCCGCATCCCTCGCCACCTGCGACATGCCCTTCGCGCGCGCGATGTCGCCGAGTGCCTTGGCGACGAATGCCGCATCGCCATCGGCTTCCTCGAGACACGCCTCCAGGTAGGCTGCCATTTCCTTCGACGTGCGCAGGTGGTCGGCAATGTCGTAACGGCTCATCTTGGTCTTGGGCATGATCTAGTCCAGAAGGTTTCGCGCGAGCCGCAGCGCAGTCTTGATATCGGCAGCTTGGGTCGACTTGGTCCCGCCGGCCAGGAGGATCACGAGATCGCGGCCGCGTTGCTTGAAGTAGATCCGGTAGCCTGGTCCATGGTGAACTCGCAGCTCCGAGACGCCTTCGCCGACGGGCAGAACATCTCCCGCATTCCCCAAAATCAATCGCTCGATTCGCACCTGGATTCGAGCTCTCGCATTCAGGTCTTTGAGGCTATCCAACCAAGATGAGAATTGGTCGGTCTTGAAAGCGCGAATCACGCTTGACTGTATCCTAGTGGCTACAGTTCGTCAAGCCTTGAATCCGCCCCAAGTCTAATCCAATAGGGTCGCTTTCAATGTACCTGCCGATCGCAGCATCGTAATCGCGCCTGTAGTTGTAGTGCTTCCCTGTCTCGACGTCGAAGTACTGGCCCGGCAGTAGTCGCATAGACCTCTCCCTCAGAGAGCGGTGCCTGGACCTTCGACCGCGAGCAGTAGCGGCACCCCTCAGGCTGCGAGTTTCAGGCGCAGGTTCTTGCCCAGCGCATTTGCGGCCTTGCTGATTGTCGCGAGCGTGACGGAAGGATCATCCTGGTCGAGCAGACGGCGAATGACCGCTCGGCTCGTGTGCATCCGTCGGGCCATTTCAGCTTGGCTCACGTTGGCCTTCTCCATGGCTTGCTGGAATTCCCAGGCGAGCACGCGCTTGAGAGCGAGTGCGGTAGCCGCCTCCAGCCGCTTGTCTTCGCGGAGGAACTCCTCGAAATCGCTGCCCACATGCCGATGCGTTTTCTTGCGTGCCATGGTCATTCCTTTCTCTACTTCAAGAGTTTCCTGCGTCGCTTCGCCGTCTTCAGGTCCGGTAGCGGGGTCCTTTGACTCTTCTTGATGAATCCGTGCAGCAAGACCGCGTCGCCCTCGAAAACGGTGAAGAGGACCCGCGCAATTCCACCGGAAAGGTCAACGCGCACTTCCCACAGGCCGGCCTCGATCTTGCGTACCAGAGGCATGCCGATGGGCCAGCCGAACTGGACGGTGCGGACATCGTCGCCGATGGCCTTCCGCTCTTCCACAGGAAGCGCCTTCAACCATTCCCGAACCGGCTCGCGGCCTTCGGTCGTGCGAAAGAACTTGACCGGGAGCTTGGGTTTCGACACGCCAATAGTGTATCACAATAGATCCACCACTCGCTTGCGACCGGCGACCTCCTTCAGGCAAAAGGAGGCGACGATGGCGCGGGTTGCACGCGCCACCGCGGTCGGCGTCATCGGATCAGGCGTGTTGACGCCGGCCGAATCTTGACCACCCGGGGATGCGGCGGAATTCTTGGACGGGTTAAGCAACGATCCCGAGATTCCTACGGTGCTCGATGGGGCTGCGCGAGCCCAACGAAATCTTGATCCGCGCTTGGTTGTACCAGCGAATGTAGGAGTCCAGCGCCGCGACGAACTCCTCGATGGTCGTGGACAGCCAGTTGCGCGAATAGAACATCTCGGTCTTCAGGCGACCGAAGAAGCCTTCGCAAGCTGCGTTGTCTGGTGAGCACCCTTTGCGCGACATCGAGCGAACCAGTCTCGCATCAGCGATCCGCGACAGCCATCCAGGCCACCGGTAATGGCCGCCGCGATCGGAATGCACAACGGGGCGATCACCGCCGGCCGTGACCGTCGCGATGGCAGCGTCCAGCATCGTGTTGACGAGCTCGGCGTCTGGGCGAGTCCCGATCGACCAGCTGACGACCATGCCATCGAAGCAATCGATCATGGGCGACATGTACACCTTGCCGGCAGGGATCTGGAATTCCGTGATGTCGGTGAGCCACTTCTCATTCGGCGCACTCGCGCTGAAGTCGCGGTTAAGGAGGTTGTCCGGTGCGGGACTGATTTCGCCCATGTACGAGCCGTATCGACGGCGTTTCCGCGTGACGGCGACCAGGCACTCCTGTTTCATCAGGCGCTGCACGACCTTCTCCGAGATGTTCATGCATTGCTTGGTCAACGAGGCTTGCATCCGGCGGTAGCCGTAGCAACGGTAGTTACGCTCAAAGATGTCGGTCATGGCGCGACGCACCTCGGCGTACTTGTCTGCGACGTCGAGCCGGGACCGATGATAGAAGTAGGAGCTTCGGGGCAAGCCAACTTCTCGGAGCAGCTCCGGAAGCGTGTAGGTCGCCCTCAGGGCATCAACCAGCTGCGTCTTCTCCCGATTCGTCAGGAGCCGCCGGTCGATGCCCAGGTCTTTTTTTAGGAGTTCATTCGCCTTCTTCAGCAGGTCTTGCTCGAGCTGTAGGCGCCGGATGTCCTGTCGAAGCGCCTGGACCTGCTGCTGCAGCTCGGCTCGTTCAGAACTTGGCGGGGAATCTTGCTTGCGCTTCATGGATTTGGATGCGTCGTGGCCGAGTAGCTGATTCTTCCAGTTATACAGCGATGGCCGAGACACCCCCAGCCGTTGGGCGACCGACTGCGCGCTTCCTTGTCGCATGCACAACTCGATGGCCGCGGATTCCTTCATTGCAGCCGTGAGCTCCAGCGATCGGCCAACAACGCGCGTGCGAGCCTCCGGATGCAGTTCTTGCACCCACGCATGAAGCAAAGTCCGCGACGGATAGCCGAGCGCCTCGATCGTCGCCGCAACGCAGCGGCCGTGCTCCAGGTAGTGTTTGACGGCCAGTTCCTTCTCTGCCTGCGAGTACTTCGGGCGGCGCATGTAGCGAGGCGGCAAATCAAGGCGCTGCTCGTACTCTCGATGCCAGTGCTTGAGCGCGTTCTTCGTGGGGTATCCGAGTTGACGAATGGTCAACCCAACACGTTTGTCCAGCTTGATGAAAAGCCGCACGGCTCGAAGCCGATCCTCATACGAATACATGAACCACCCTCCAAGTAGTCCAAGATTTCGTCCGCACCTCCTACCCTCGTTTGATGGTCAATTTTCGGCCGGCGTCAACACGCCGGACCATGCTCCCGGTAGTACATCGCGATGACGATTCCGAGAAAGCGGCAAATTTCGGGCATGCCGTCAATTTTACGCGACGGCGTTGTTGCTGCCTAACGCTTGCGTTGAGCGGCTGCGGCCGGAAGCAGAGCTGACGGCCGCAATTTCGTCCGCTCCAACGCGTAGTTAGGCAGCTTTGACGTCAACAATGGCGCTGAACGACGTGGACGGAGGAATGGGTTGCCCATCCTCGCGCAGGCCCTCGATGTGAAGTTCGATCGCTTCCCGGATAAGACTGAGCACCTCGTCGCGCGATTCAGCCGCAGCAATGCAGCCCGGTAGATCGGGAACGTAGGCGCCGAAGGAATTGGCCCCCTTCTCGACAACGACCATGTATTGCATTGTTCGCCTCACTTCTTAAGTCCGGCCTGCTTCAACGCGCTATTCAATGTGCCCAGAGGAATGTCGATGCTCGGCTTTCCAGCGACTGTGACACTTCCGAGCTTCGTCGGATGATGGTATTGCCGATGGCTCCCCTTCATCCGAACTTGGACCCAGCCATCCTTCTCCAGCAACGCGATAAGCTCACTTACCTTCATGGCGCAATTTTACTCCCCGCTGCCCATCAAAGCTGCCTAACGACCGAGTTGAGCGGCCGGCCGCG
>JALYSB010000180.1 GCA_030855025.1 Pseudomonadota bacterium | reverse complement strand
GCGCGCTGCAACACCACGCGCACGCGCTCCACCCGCGTGCGGCCGTCGGCGGACAGGGACGCCAGCCGGGCCGCGTCGTTCATCGCGGCCCAGACCGTGGTGCCGTCCTGCGAGCCGCAAAGCGTCGTGAGGTCCGCGAGCCCGAGCGCGCACCACGGCGCGCGCAGCACCGCGAGCCAGGCAATGCGATCGACGAGGTGGGAAAGAGCGCGCGCAAGGGCGAGCAGATCCTGCACCACGGGGCGGTCCCCGAGCGGCTCGATCTCAATGGCGCGGAAGGCGAGACCCGCCGCGCGCAGCCGCGGAAGCACCTCGCGCAGGTGGCTGCGGTTGCGCACCAGGATCGCGACGCTGGCCTCGCCCGCAGCCCCCACGATGCGCGTCACGTGCGCGCCCAGCGCGGCATCCTCGCCATCGAGGAAGGGATGGACTTGGACCGCGGGGCCGGCATTCGCATGGACCGCGTGTGACGGCGAGTAGCGCACCTCCCCGCGCGTCACGTCGTCGGCCGGCGGCATGATTTGCGCGAAGCTCGCATTCACCCATTCGACGAGGCCGCCCTGCGAACGAAAATTAGCCGAAAGCGTGACCGGGACGAGGCGCACACTGCCGATGCCGTCGTTCCATGCGCGCACGAACAGGGCCACTTCCGCCTGGCGGAAGCGGTAGATCGACTGCATCGGGTCGCCGACGAGGAAGAGCGTGCGCCCGTCGCCGGGCTCCCAGCCCGAGGTGAGGCGCTTCAACAGCTCGAACTGCGAGTGCGACGTGTCCTGGAATTCGTCCACCAGAATGTGGCGGATGCGGTAGTCCAGCGCGAGGAGCAGGTCGGTTGGCTCGTCCTCGGGGCCGAGCGCGCGCAGCGCCCCCTGCGCGATCTCGACGAAGTCGGCCTGCCCGCGGCGCGCGAAAACGACCTGAAGCTCGGCGAGCGCGCGCGGGGCGAGCCGCACGATGGTTTCGAGCGCCTCCCACTGGCGCTCGTCGAATACCGCCGGCGGCAGGTTCTTCAGGTCGCGCACCCGCTCGAGCATTCCGGGCACGTCCTTCAGCGCCTGCGGCGCCGCCGCGCGCCACTTTTTGGCCTCGGTGAGCATCCCGCCGGCGTGCGCGATCCAGGCCCCCACGTCCTCCAGCTCGGGCGCGGCCAAGCCCCCCGGCCACGCGCGCTGCACGCGCGCGACAGCCTCGCCGCGCACTTCGCGCAGCCCTTCCTCGAGCCGGTCGCGATCGACCGGGCCGTGCAGCAGCTGGTGCATCCAATGGTCGCGGCTTGCGAGCATGTCGGCCAGCAGGCGCTCGGCCTTCGCGATGTCGTTGTCGACGTGCCCCAGCAGCCGGGCCACGTCGGCAGCCGCTTCCGTGTCGTCGCCTTCCAGCTGCGCGAGGAGGGCGCGGGCCGCCTCGACGTACATCGCGGAGGCGTCCTCGACGCTCTCCGGCTGCGCGCCGAAGCGCGACAGCACCGGCATCTGCCGCGTGAGCGAGGCGCACAGGGCATCGATGGTCTGCACGCGCAGGCGCTCGGCGCTCTCCTCCATCTTCCAGCCGAGGGCGTCGTTGCGCGCGAGCGCCGCGGCCGCGAGGTCCCACGTCTGCCCGTGATGGGGGGTGCCGGGACGAGGCCCATGGCGCGCGTCGCGCAGCGCCTCGAATACGCGCAGGCGCATTTCCGCCGCTGCCTTGATGGTGAAGGTGATCGCCGCGACCTCCTCGGGCTGCTGCACCGTCGCGAGCAGCGCCAGCACGCGCTGGATCAGGAGCTCGGTCTTGCCCGAGCCGGCGGGGGCCTGCACGATGAAGGAGCCGCGCGGGTCGAGCGCGCGCGCGCGCGCCGCCAGGTCGGGCACGTTCAGCGCGTCATTCATCGGCCGCGTCGCCCTTCCTGACTCCGAACGCCGCCTTCTCGGCGATGCGGCAGAACATGTGCTGGTCGCAGTTCACGCAGGTGAGCGGCCCGCGCTTCGGGTCGACGCGCGCATCGCCGGTGGCGAAACCGCGGCCGATCCGCTCGAGCTCCAGCCGCCAGCCCTCGACCAGCTCGGCCCAGTCACGGTACTTCGAAGCGGCCCGGCTGCGATCGTCGGTGACGAGGTTCGCGCCGGGCACCAGGTCCTTCTCGCGCGCAATGCCCTTGAACCCCATCTTTCCCACCTTCACCTGCCCGAAGGCGACCACGGACACATCCATGCCCGCGAGCGCGTACATCGGCAGCTGCGGCTCCTCGGGACGCTCGCCCAGCCACGAGGAGGTCGCGCACTCGCCGGTCTTGTAGTCGATGATGGCGCGCCCCCGCGCAAGCGCATCCATGCGGTCGAGGCGGGCCTTGACGGTCACCCCACCGAAGGTGAGCGGGCGTTCGTCCTCGGTCGCGAGGACCTGGAAATCGGGACGTGCGCGCTCCATCACCAGCCAGTCTGCCGCGAGGCGCACGAGCCGGTCGCACTCGAGGCGCTCGAAGCGCCCGCTCAATGCATCGCCGCGCTTGCGTTTCACGTCGGCGATCGCGAGCTTGGCGGCGCGATCGAGCAGCTCGCGCAGCGCGACCGACGTGCTCGAGTGGAGCGCCGCGCTATCGGCGAGCTCGCGCCAGACCTCGGCGAGCATCGCGTGCAGCAGGTTGCCGCGGTCGCGTGGGTCGAGCCCGAGGCGCGGCACCTCGAGGGGCTTGGCTGCCACGCGCCTCCTCGCATAACCCCGGAAGGGGCACGCCGCCTGGTCGCGGAAGAGCCCCGTTCCGCCGCGCTGCTCGGCCTGCGCGATCGGGGGTGCGCTCGCATCGTCGAGGGTCTCGACGCGGCCGCCGCGCCGGATGGCCGCGCGCAGCGTGGCGGGAGCCGCCACGCCCAGGGCTTCGAGCGACGACACTGCCACGTCCGCGATCAGCGGGCTCGGAGCGAGCTCGGCCTCGCCCTCGGCGCGCGCATGGCTGAACACCACTTCAGGGGCCGAACGCCGCCAGCCCGACGTGATGCGCCGGTCGAGCTCGAGTGAGGCGCGCGGATCGGCCTGGGGGATGCCCGCGGCACGCTGCGCGCGCATCGGAAGGAACGGATTGGGCCGCGCGGGAAGCGGCCACGCGTCAGCGGTGAGTCCCATCACCCACAGGTGGTCGAACTCGAGGCCCGCCGACTCGAGCACGCCCAGGATCCGGATCGGCGCCTCGGGTGACTCCGGCTGGAAGATCGCGGCGTCGGCAATTCGCGCAAGGCGCCGGCACGCCTCGGCATAGCCCATCTTCCCGGTGACGCGCTCGAGGCTCCCGAACTCCGCGAGCAGGGTGTGCCAGCGCTGCAGGGCCTGGTACTCGATGGAGTCGAGCGTCCGCTCGCCGGGGAAGCCCGCGGCGCGCAGCGCCTCCGAGAAAGCCTTCGCCCACTCCGCGGCCCCTTTCGCGCCGAAAAGGCTCGCCTTGCGGGCCGCGGCGAGCGCGGCGAGAAGGTCCAGCAAGCGGTCCGCGCGGCATCCCTGCGCGGCGGCAGCGAGACGCAGCAGCTGGTCGAGCGTGATTCGCGGCCCCGAGCGCTCGCGCAGCCACGCGTCGAGCCGCGCACGCACGTCGATCTCGCTCTCCGCGCCGCCGATGAAGGGCGAGCGCACCAGCCGGCTGGCATGCTCGAACGGGACCGCGGGACCGGCGAGCTCGAGAAGGCGCAACGCGTCCCCCACGAGGGGAAAGCCGGACAGGGGCTCGCCGAGGGAGATATCGAAGGGCAGCGGGCCCGGCGTGAGCGCGTGAGCCGGCTTCAGCGCCGCGGCGAACGCGCGTGCGACGCGCGCGCGCGAGCGCGCAAGATCGGGGACGACGATGCCGATGCGGGGCTGACCCTCACCCCGGCCCTCTCCCAGGGGAGAGGGAGACAGCCGCGCGCGCGCCCACGCGGCGGCGGCCTCGATCTCATCCTTGGATTGAGTGAGCTCGATCCGGACGACCGTGGACTCGATTGCGAGCGGCGCCACCTCGCAGACCTCGCATCCCGCCGCGCTCAGGGCGTTGAGGAAATCGGACATCTGCGGCGTGACGATGTCGAAGCCCGCGAGCGCGATCGTCACGGGTTTCGGCGTCCCGAGGTCGAGGCTGCGTCCGACCACGTCGGGCAGGCGCGCGCCATCGGTATGCCCCTTCACCACGCGCTCATAGCGGCTTGCCCAATCCAGCCACGCCGCCTGGTCCTCGTTGGCGGGCTCCGCGCGCCGCAGCCCGACGTGCCATGCGTGCGAGAGCTTCCACGCCTCCCGGCACTGGACCGCCGCGGCCGGCGCGGAGAACACCGGATCGGCGATGCCCGAGGCCCGCACCGCGTCTTCCCAGGCGGCCAGCTCCTGGATGGGCGAGAGCAGCAGCGGCAGGGATGCGCCGCGCGGCGAGTAGAGCGCATCTTCCCAGAGGCGGGCGACGAAGGCGTCGAACGGCAGGATGTCAGCAGTCTCCCAGTGCGCCCGGCTCGCGGCCTGCTGCGCGCGATCGAAGTCGCCGGCGAGCGCCTGGGCGAGGCGGGTGTTCGGAGTGAGGACCGTCAGCCGGGAGGCGAGCCCTTGGGCGAGAAGGTCGAAGAGCTCGGGGCGGGAAAGGAGGCGGCGCTGCTGCGGCATGCCCGAATGATAAAGCCGCCGTCGGCGATTCTTACGGCTGTAATCGACTTACAGCTGTAATCCGCGGTTGTGCGATATCGCACAACTTTGGCCGGGTGCCCGGACTATGCTCGGGCCGAAGTGTGCGGTGCATCACTGCGCACGGGAGCCGAACAATGCAAGCCCATCACAATCCTCCCTTTACGATCCTGCGGCGCATCGCCGCCGGTGCCGTGGCCGCATTCCTCATGGCCTTCGCCTCGGGCGCGTTCGCGCAGCTCGAGTCGACGCGTTCGCACGCCGACGCCCGTGGCAAGGTGTCCACCGACCTGCAGCAGGCCCTGGCCGCGCCGAGCGTCTCGGGCGTGACATGGGCGCGCGAATCGTCCGCCGGCCGCATGGTGAAGGTCTTGGTCCTCGCGCACGGGACGGTCGATCCGGACCTCGTGAACCTGCGCCGCGCGATCGTCGCCGCCGGGGGCAGCGTCTATTACCGTTACATCTCCGTGACCGGCGTTTCGGCCGTGCTGCCGGCTGCGCGCGTGCTGGACATCGCGCGCCGCAGCGACGTGGAAAGCATCTCCCCGAACCGCATGACCGCGCGCACCCAAAGCCTGCTCGAGAAGGCCACCGGCGCTGCAGGCGTGCGCGGCGCAGGCACCGCGGCCGACCCGAGAGTGGATGGCCGGGGCATCGGCATCGCGTTCCTCGACTCGGGAATCATGTCCACGCATCGCGCCTTCGCGGGCGCCGCGGGATCCCGCGTGAAGAAAGCCGTCGACCTCGGCCGCATCGAGCCCGCCAAGCTGCTCGGATCGCTCGAGTGGCGCGGCGGCTACGACCACAGCAAATCGATCTACCCGGGCAGCCTGGCGCAGAGCCTGCTTGACTCGACCCTCAATGCGGCGGGAGCGCTGTTCGCCGATCCGAACGGGCATGGGACCCTCGTCGCCTCGATCGCCGCCGGCCGCGCGGTATCGACGTCGAATGATTCCACCGGGATCGCGACCGGCGCGTCGCTCTACGACGTGCGCGTGCTCGGCGCCGATGGCACGGGCGACGTGGCCTCCACCCTCGCGGGCATCGACTGGGTGATCTACCACGGCCGCGAATACAACATCCGCGTGATGAACGTGAGCCTCGCGGCGGATTCGACCGATTCCTACCTCACCGATCCCCTCTGCCGCGCGGTGCGCAACGCCGTGGCCGCCGGCATCACCGTCGTCGTCGCGGCGGGAAATTTCGGCCTCGGTCCCGACGGGCTCGAGCGCTACGGCACGATCAGCTCGCCGGGCAACGAACCCTCGGCGATCACCGTGGGCAGCGCCAATCCGCGCGACACCGCCACGCGCGCCGACGACCTCGTCAACCGGTTCAGCTCGCGCGGGCCGACACGCGGCGGCTACACCGATGAACACGGCACACGGCACGTCGACAACATCCTGAAGCCCGACCTGGTCGCGCCGGGCAATCGTTTGCTCGGCGCGGTCTCCACCGACATCCTCGGGCTGTCGAAGAGCCAGCTCGCGATCGATTTCTCGCAGCTGGTGGTGCGGGGCGGCCTCAACGCCGGCCTCATCACCGCTAGCGGCACGTCCTACGCCGCGCCCGCCGTGACCGGCACCGCGGCCCTCATGCTGCAGCTGAACCCGGGGCTCACGCCCGCCCTCATCAAGGCGATCCTCCAGTACACCGCCGAGCCGCTCACCGGCTTCAACCTGCTGCAGCAGGGTGCGGGATTGGTGAACGTGCCCGGAACGCTGGCGATGGCGGGCGCGCTGGCGCACGACGTCGGTGCGCGCGCAAGCGCAGGCACCCTGCGCAGCGGTGATTCGATGCTCGGCGCGGGCAAGTCGATGCCCGCTCCCGCCTCGACGATCGAGGGCCGGACGGCCCGGTGGAGCCAGCTGGCCTTCCTCGGCGGGCGCCATGTGCTTGGGGGCGACGCACTGATGCGCCGATACCAGGG
>JALYSB010000179.1 GCA_030855025.1 Pseudomonadota bacterium | reverse complement strand
ACGATCACGTCGCGGTGCGCATCGATGAAGGCGTGGACCGCGGCCATGTCGCTCGCCACCAGCGTGGGGGGCGCCAGCCGCGGGAAGCGCAGTATCGCGAGCTTCTCGTTCCAGTCGCGCAATGCCCGCGGGTTGTTGAGGACGTGGGTGCCCTCGGCCTCGGCGCGCTCGAGCAGCAGCGTCGCGTAGTAGTACTCCTGGTCGAAGGGCGGGTCCTTGCGCATCATCACGTAGTCGAAGTCGGCCAGGCGCGCCTGCGACTCGCCAGTGACCCGATGCCACGCGGCGTTGTCTTTGCCCACCTCGAGGCGGCGCACGCGCGAGCGCACCGCACCTTCGAGCACCACGATCTCGCGCGCCTCGAGGGCGTGGACCTCGTGCCCGCGCCCGGCGGCGGCACGCATCATCGCAATCGAGGAGTCCTTGTACGCCTTCAGCTGGTCGAGGGGATCGACCACGAACGCGAATCTCATGCGTTCGCCGCCCGGACCTCCAGGGCTGCTTCCCGCTCCACCAGCTCCTCGATCTCGACGGCCGCGGCGAGCATCGCCAGGCGGGCGATCACGCCATAGGTGTAGAAGCGGTTGGGCGGGTCGCCCGGCTTGCCTGTGCAATCGGGCGTATGGCAGTCGGTCTCGAAGGCCAGCGGGGCGAACTTGGCGCCCGGGGAGTTGAGGTTCTCGTCGATGCCGCGCTCGGTGTGCACGCGGTAGAAGCCCCCGACCACGAACTGGTCGACCATGTAGATCACCGGCTCGGCCACGGCGCCCTCGACGTTCTCGAACGTATACACGCCCTCCTGGATGATCACCTCGTGCACCGGCTGGCTGTCCTTGATGGTGGCCATCTTGTTGCGCGTCTTGCGGTTGAGGTTCCTCACCTCGTCGACGCTCTTGACCGTCATGATTCCCATGCCGTAGGTGCCGGCGTCGGCCTTAACGATCACGAACGGCTGCTCGGTGATGCCGTAATGCGCGTACTTCTCGCGAATCTCGCCGAGAACGAACTCGACGTTCGCAGCCAGGCAGTCCTCGCCTTCCTTCTCGTTGAAGTTGACCTTGCCGCACTGGCTGAAGGCGGGGTTGATGACCCAGGGATCGATGCCCACGAGCTTGGCGAAGTCCTCGGCCACGCGGTCGTAGGCGTGGAAATGGTGCGATTTCCTGCGCGTCGCCCACCCCGCGACCAGCGCCGGGACCACGGGCTGCTCGATCCCCCGGAGCACGGCGGGAATGCCCGCCGACAGGTCGTTGTTCAGCAGCACCGCACAGGGATCGAAGCCCTCCACTCCAACGCGATTGCCGCGCCGCTGCAGCGGCTCGAGCGTGAGCTTGTCCCCCCCGGAGCTTGCCACGGCCATCGGCTCCTTCAGCTCGGGGATGAGGCTGCCGATGCGCACCGTCATGCCCGCGCTCTCGAGAATGCGCTTCAGGACCGCCACGTTCTGCAGGTAATGCAGGTTGCGCGTGTGGTTCTCAGGCACCAGGAGGAAGCGGCGGGAATCGGGACAGATCTTCTGCACGGCCGACATGGCCGCGTGCACGCACAAAGGCAGGAATTCCGGGTTCAGGTTGTTGAAGCCGCCCGGAAAGAGGTTCGTGTCCACGGGCGCCAGCTTGAAGCCGCTGTTGCGCAGGTCCACCGAGGTGTAGAACGGCGCCTCGTGCTCGAGCCACTGCGTGCGAAACCAGCGCTCGATCTCGGGGCGCTGGTCGAGCACCACCCGTTCCAGTTCCTGCAGGGGACCGGTGAGGGAGGTCGTGAGGTGAGGGACCATGGACGGTAGGCAGGGAAAGGGCAGGACGCCCGTGGGGAGGGTCAGTTTACACGCTCCGCTCGATGCCAATGGGACCGGGGGTCTGACACATCCCGGCTGCTAGAATTCACGGTTCTCCCGCCCCAATTCCAATGCGCCTACACATCCTCGGCATCTGCGGCACCTTCATGGGGGGCCTCGCCAAGATCGCGCGCGAGCAAGGCCACACCGTCACCGGCTGCGATGCGCAGGTCTATCCGCCGATGAGCGAGCAGCTGCACACGCTCGGCATCGGCCTGCACGAAGGCTACGACGCGGCACAGCTGGACGAATACCCGGCCGACCTCTACGTGGTGGGCAACGCGATGACGCGGGGCAAGCCCGTGATCGAGGCGATCCTCGACCGCGGCCTGCCTTACGCCTCGGGCCCGCACTGGCTTGCCGAGAACGTGCTGCGCGGCAAGTGGGTGCTGGCGGTGGCGGGGACCCACGGCAAGAGCACCACCGCAGCGATGCTTGCCTGGATCCTCGAGAGCGCGGGCCTCGACCCGGGCTTCCTCATCGGGGGGGTCGCCCGCAACTTCGGCATCACCGCGCGCGCGACCGAATCGCCCTTCTTCGTGATCGAGGCCGACGAGTACGACACCGCGTTCTTCGACAAGCGCTCGAAGTTCGTCTGGTACGGGCCGCGCACCGCGGTGCTCGCGAACCTCGAGTTCGACCACGCCGACATCTTCGCCGACCTGGCTGCGATCGAGACCCAGTTCCACCATTTGGTGCGCATCGTGCCCGCCCAGGGGCTGCTCGTGGTCAACGGGCAGCAGGCCGCGCTCGAGCGCGTGCTCGCCCGCGGCTGCTGGACACCGGTCGAGCGCTTCGGCACCGGCCAGTCGTGGAGCGTGGGCACCATCCATCCCGACGATTCGTTCGACGTGTGCGTGGGCGGCGCGCGCCAGGGCACCGTGCGCTGGCCGCTCATGGGCGAGCACAACCGCCAGAACGCACTCGCCGCACTCGCCGCCGCGCGCCACGCGGGCGTGCCGGTGGCCGCGGCGATCGAGGCGCTCGGGCGCTTCGAGGGCGTCAAGCGGCGCATGGAAGTGCGCGGCGTGGCCCACGGCATCACGGTGTACGACGACTTCGCGCACCACCCCACGGCGTTCGAGACGACGATCGCCGGGTTGCGCCGCCGCGTGGGCGGCGCCCGTATCGTCGCGGTGTTCGAGCCGCGCTCCAACACGATGAAGCTCGGCACCATGCAGGACCGGCTCGCGAGCAGCCTGTCGGACGCGGACCTGGTGTTCTGCTTCGCCGGAGACCTGGGGTGGGATCCGTCGCACGCGCTCGCCGCCCTGGGCACGCGCGCCTATACGCATATCGACATGGGCACGATGGTGGAAACACTGGTGCGCGCGCTCGCGCCGGGCGACCACGTCCTGGTGATGTCCAATGGCAGCTTCGGCGGACTGCACGACAAGCTCCTCGCGCGGCTGCAGGCCGCGCCTGCCCAGGCCGAGCGCATCAAGAGCCGCGAGCGCCCGTGACTTCCCGCAACTATCGGATCGTGAACGTCTTCACGCGCGCGGGCCGCCTCACCGGCAACCCGTTGTGCGTATTCGAGGACGGCGAGGGGCTCGACGAGGCGACCATGCAGGCGCTCGCGCGGCAATTCAATCTTTCAGAGACCACCTTCATCCTGCCATCGGCGAAGGCGACCGCCCGCGCGCGCATCTTTACGCCCGCCTACGAGATGCCATTCGCCGGCCATCCCACGCTCGGCACGGCGCACGTGGTGCGCGCGCTCCATGGCGGCGGGGATGCGGTGGCCCTGGAGATGAAGGCCGGCATCATTCCCGTGACCGCGAACGGCGACCGCTGGACGCTGCAGGCGGTCGCGCCGCGTGCCCGTGCTTTCGAGATGCATCGCCGCGAGCTCGAGGAAATCCTGGGCCTCGATGCGGGCGATGTCGCCGAGTACCCGCTGTGGGTCAACGCGGGCAAGGAGCAGCTCGTGGTGCCGCTCGCGAGCCGCGAGGCGGTGCGACGCACGCGCCCGCGCGCCGACGCCTTCGCGCGCCTGAAGAGCGAGGACGGGCAGAGCATGGCGTACGTGTTCCACGACGCCGGGGACGCCGCGGGCACCGTCGAGTCGCGCTTCTTTTTCCCGAATGACACGGCGATCCTCGAGGATCCCGCCACCGGCTCGGCGTGTGCGAACCTGGGCGGGTGGTTCACGGTGATCCGCCCGGGCACGAACGTCGTGCGCACCGTGTCGCAGGGCGAGGCGGTGAAGCGGCCCTCGACGCTCTACCTCGACGTGACCCACGGGGCAATCCACGTGGGCGGCAACGTGATCGAGCTGGGGCGCGGAGTCGTGAACCTCTGAAAACCATCGTCTACCTCCACGGCTTCATCAGCTCGCCGCAATCGAAGAAGGCCGTCATGCTCGGCGACTACGTCGCGCGCTGCGTCACCGGCGTGGCCTACCGCGTGCCGGAGCTGCACCATCGCCCGGCGCGCGCGCTCGAGCAGGTCGGCAGCGCCTGCGGTGACGTTGCCGCGGCCGACCTCACCCTCGTCGGCAGCTCGCTCGGCGGGTTCTACGCGACGGTGATGGCCGAGCGCCTCGGATGCCGCGCGGCGCTCCTCAACCCCGCGGTCCATCCGCACCGGCATTTCGCGCGTTACCTCGGAGCGCAGACCAACCTGTACACCGGGGAGAGCTTCATCCTCACCCCCGACCACGTCGACGAGCTGCGCGCCGCCGACCCGCCCGCGATCACGCGTCCGGAGCGCTATTGGCTCTTCGTGGAGACCGGCGACGAGGTGCTCGATTACCGCGAGGCCGTGGCACGCTACGAAGGCGCACTGCACGAGGTGGTTCGCGGCGGCGACCACACGCTGGTGTCCTTTCCCGAACTGATTCCCGACATCGTCGACTGGGCGGCCTCTTGAAGCAGGTCCTGTTCGAGGAAGACGGCGCGTTCCGCGTGGGCACGATCCTCGCGGAAGCGGGCGCGTCCTTCCAGATCGAAGCGGCCCACGGCAAGCGCTCGAAGGTGAAGGCGACGGCGGTCCTGCTGCGCTTCGACGGGCAGCCTCTCGCCGCTTTCATGTCCGATGCGCAGAAACTGGCGGAGGCGATCGACCCCCAGTTCCTCTGGGAAGTCTGCGGGCCCGACGAATTCGGCTTCGACGCCCTCGCGCGGGAGTATTTCGGGCGCGCGCCGAGCCCGCAGGAAGCGGCCGCGGTGGCGCTCACGCTGCATGCCCACCCGATCCATTTCTACAAGCGGGGCAAGGGCCGCTACCAGGCCGCGCCGGCCGAGAACCTGAAGGCGGCGCTCGCGGGAGTCGAGAAGAAGCGCCGCCAGCAGGATCAGGTCGACGCCTGGGCGGCGGAGCTCGCCGCCGGGGCGATCCCCGAAGCCCTCGCGGCGAGGCTCGACACACTGCTCTTCAAGCCCGACAAGATGAGCCTCGAATGGCGCGCCCTCGACCAGGCGGCAACCAGCGCGGGCCTCTCGCACCCGCGCCTCCTGGCCGCGGCCGGGGCGCTTGCGGGGCCCGAGGATTTCTTCCTCCGGCGCTTCACCTTCGAATTCTTCCCGCAGGGCACGGGCTTCGCGCCGGTCGAGGGCCTGCTCGAGCCCGCCGGCCTCCCCGAGGCGCGCGTGGCCGCTTTTTCCATCGACGACGCGGAGACCACCGAGATCGACGATGCCTTTTCGGTGGAGCGGCTGGATTCCGGGCGGCTGCGGGTGGGCGTGCACATCGCCGCCCCCGCGCTCTACTTCGACGCCGCCCATCCGCTCGAGGCGGTCGCGCGAAGCCGCCTGTCCACCGTCTATTTTCCCGGCGGGAAGATCACCATGCTCCCGGAGGCGGCGGTGGAGCGCGCCACGCTGGCCGCGGGGCGGCGTGTAGCGGCCGCGTCCTTGTACCTGGACGTGGATCCCGTGAGCCAGGAGATCGCGGGATCCGAATCGCGGATGGAGTGGGTGACGATCGCCGACAACCTGCGCCTGGCCGATCTCGACCAGCGCCTCGACGCGGCCGCCGTGGCCCGGGGCAGCATCGAGGGCGTCCACGGCGAGGACCTCCTCGCGCTCTGGAAGCTCGCGAAGTTCCTGAAGGCGGCGCGCGGCGCGGGCGACGAGCGCACCGACCGGCTGGACTATACGTTTCGCGTCGACGCGGGGCGGGTGGCGATCGAGCCGCGCCGCCGCGGCACGCCGGTGGATACCCTGGTTGCCGAGCTGATGATCCACGTGAATTCGACCTGGGGGAAGCTCCTCGCCGCGAGCGGCTTCGATGCGCTCTACCGCAACCAGAAGGGGGGCAAGACCCGAATGGAGGTGATCCCGGCCGCGCACGAATGGCTGGGCGTCACCCACTACGCGTGGGCAAGCTCGCCGCTGCGGCGCTACACCGACCTCGCCAACCAGCGCCAGCTGGTGGCGCTCCTGCAGGGGCTCGAGCCCGCCTATTCGCGCGACAGCCTACTGGCCGCGGCGCGTGACTTCGAGGCGGCCTACGAGGCATACGCGGAGCACCAGCGCGCCCTCGAGCGCTACTGGTGCCTCCGGTTCCTCCTCCAGGAGGGCATCGAATCGGCGGAGGCGACGATCGTGCGCGAAGAGCTGGTGCGCATCGACGGCATGCCGCTGGTGGCCCGCGCCATCGGCCTGCCTTCCTCGATGCCCGGGGAGCGCGTGCGCGTCGCTTTCGGCGAGGTCGACCTCTGGGAAGCCCACGTCCTGTGCCGCTACGCGGGGAAATAACCCGCTACAATTCCGCTTCATGTCGCAACGCCAACGAGAGCCGTAAC
>JALYSB010000178.1 GCA_030855025.1 Pseudomonadota bacterium | reverse complement strand
AGGCGCGCGAGCACCTGTCCGCGGGTCACGCGCGCGCCGGCGTCGACCGGGCGCGCGACGAGCTTGCCGCCGACGCGGAAGGCGGCGTCGCTTTCGTGGCGGGCGCGGATCTCGCCGGAAAAGACATCGCGAGTCGCAGCCGCCCCCGGGAGAACGACTTGGGTGAGCACTGGCCGTACCGGCTCCGGCTCGACCTTGGGCTCGCCGCAGGCGGCGAGGAGGAGGGCGGCAATCATCGAGACAATCGGGTTCTTCATCGGGTTTTCCTCGGTTTCGTGGGCGCGAGCCAGCCGTGCCATAGCGCGCGCAGCGCGTTTTCGATTTCGCGCTCGTAGTCGCGGTCGAGGCTGCGCAGCTCCGGGCGCTTCATCGCGCGCCCGAAGCGCTCGTTCGGATGCAGCAGCTGCCACAGGCCCACGATGAGGCCATAGCTATGCAGCAGGAGCGTGACGCCGGTGCCCTTCGGCTTGCCGAAGTGACGCTCGAGATGCACGCCCGCGCCCTGCAGCGTTTGTGCCACGCGGGCCTTGAAGGCGAGTGCGGTCTCCTTGGGAATCTCGCGGTCCATGAGCCCGAAGCAGCGGCTGGTGAGCTCGAGGTAACCGGGTAGCCTGATCAAATGGTCGCGCGTGACCGGGAAGATGTCGTCGAAATCGACGGGGCCGCGCTCGACCAGCTTCTTCATGAGCGCGGTGAAGAAGTGGGCGACATGCCGCTCGTGCAGCGCCAGCAGCATCTCTTCCTTGCTGGGGAAGTAGAGGTACACGGTGCCCTTGGCGAGCCCCGCGGCGTGGGCCACTTCCGAGACGCTGGCCATGCGCTCGGGGTGTTTGATGAAGAGCTTCTCGGCCGCGTCGAGGATCGCCTCGCGGCGCTCGGCCTTGTCCTCGGTGCCCATGGCACGCAGTTTCAGCATGTGTAAATGACTTTGGGTCAGTTAAGCCGCACAATAACTGACCGCTGGTCATTACGTCAAGGGTGGCTGCGTTCCAAATCCAGTGCCTGCTCTTTCCCCGCTACCTGCTACTTGGGAAGGATCAGGACTTGGGAAGGATCAGGCAGGAGCCGGTGCCGTGGCAGATGAGCTTGCCGGCGGCGTCGGTGAGCTTGGCTTCGCAGTAGGCGAGCCTGCGCCCGCCCTGGAGCACGCGGCCTTCCGCGCGCACTTCGCCGGTTTCGATGCTGAGCGGACGCAGATAATTGATGCGGATGTCGACGGTGGTGAAACCCTGGTCGGCTTCGAGCGTCGAGAGCGCGGAGAGCGCGAGGGCGCTGTCGAGGATCGCCGCGGCCCAGCCCCCGTGCACCGTGCCGATGAGGTTGTACGAGCGCCGGTCGGGATTGCCCAGCAGGACGACTCGGCCCTTCTCGACCTCGGTGATGCGAAAGCCGAGCGTGTCGCCGATCGGCACGCTGGGAATCTCCCCGCGGAGGATGCGCTGCAGGTACTCGAGGCCGGTGGTGGTGCGCTCGGCGGCCGGCGAGCTCAAACGATCCCCTCGAGCAGTTGCACTTCCACCAGGGTCCCGGGCTCGACGTTGCCCGTCGCATCTCCCAGGATGATGAAGCAGTTGGCGTCGCTCATCGATTTGAGGATTCCCGAGCCCTGCTCGCCCGTGGGCTTAACGATCAGGGCGCCGTCGGGCCCCCGGGAGAGCACGCCCCGCTGGAACTCGGTTCGTCCCGGCGCCTTCTTCAGGCGCGTGCTGCAGACAACCGTGAACGTGGGCACCGGTTCGACGGGACTCGCACCCATGAGCACGAGCAGCGCGTCGCGCACGAACTGGTAGAACGTCACCATCACCGACACCGGGTTGCCGGGAAGCCCGAAGAAATGCGCGCCCGCGATCTTGCCGTACGCGAGCGGGCGGCCGGGCTTCATCGCGATCTTCCAGAAGACCACTTCGCCGAGCTCGTCCAGCATGCCCTTCACAAAGTCGGCCTCGCCCACCGAGACCCCACCGCTGGTGATCACCACGTCAGCGCTGGCGGCCGCCTCGCGGAAGGCGCGCTCGAGCAGCTTCGGATCGTCGCGCACGACGCCCATGTCGAGCGCCTCGCACCCCAGGCGCGTGAGCATCCCGTGGAGCGTGTATCGATTCGAATCGTAGATTTCGCCCTCGCCGAGCGCGCTTCCCACGCTCTTGAGCTCGTCGCCGGTGGAGAAAAACGCCACGCGCAAGGGCCTGCGGACAGCGACTTCCCCCACGCCGAGGGAGGCGATGAGCCCCAGCTCCGCGGGGCGCACGATGCGCCCCGCGCGCAGCGCGATCGAACCGGCCTTCAGGTCCTCGCCCGCCTCGCGCACGTTCTGGCCGGTCTTCGCGCCCGCGGCGAACGTGATCGACTTGCCGGCCGCCCGCGCGCGCTCCTGCATCACCACGGTGTCGGAGCCTTGGGGCACGACTGCGCCGGTCATGATGCGCACGCACTGGCCGGGGCCCAGCGGTCCGCCGTAGGGCCTGCCCGCGAACGATGTGCCGATCTCGGTGAGCGTCGACTCGCCATCGGCTTTCAGGTCGGCTCCGCGCATCGCCCAGCCGTCCATGGCGGAGTTGCGGTGCGCGGGAACGTCGACCGGGGAAAGAACGTCCTCTGCGAGCACGCGCCCGAGTGCGGCGCGTATGGGCACCCGCAGCGTGCCTTGAACCGGCTCGAGGAACTGGTGGATGAACGCACGGGCCTTCGCCACCGGCATCGAGTTCGGGTCGTAGTCGTCGGCGCAGGAAGCCTGCGTGATGGTGAGGGAGGACATGGCGGCTTTCACAACGAATTCAGGGCGAACGTTTCCAGCGGCTCGATTCTACCGTCCTGCTCCACCCGAAGCAGCGTGACGGCGCGGATCACGTCCGCATGATCCCCCCGGATCTCCTCCTCGGCCTCGGCGAGCGCCGCTTGCAGGCGCCCATAGTCGGCGTGGCGCGCAAGCGTGATGTGCGGCTCGTACGGGAGGTCGCGGCGCAGGTGGTGCGCGAGCGAGCGCGTGTAGAAACGGGCGTGCAGTGCCTTGATCGACTGCGCGCCGCGCCCGGCCATGAGGAACACGAACTCGTTGGCCTCGGTGCGCACACGCGCGAAAGTCACCGGGATCGGCGGCCAGCGAGACGCCACCCGCCGCACGTGGGTCTCGATCTGCAGGCGCGTGAGCGCCGTGGGGAAGGGAAATACCAGCGAGAGGTGCGCGGGGATCAGGTCGGCCGCGGGGTCGTGACGGCGGCGAAAGGCCTCGATCTTCACGATGCCGTCGAAGTCCGGGAACCAGGCAACCGCGAAACGCGGCAGCGCAGGGCGGCTGCCCACGTGAACGCGCTCCACGATTCAATCCCGCCGCGGCTCGAGGCTCGCCAGCTCTTCGCGGGTGTTGATGTTGAGGAATGCATCGGCCTCGTCGTCGAAGGCCACTTCCTCGACCTTGAGCTGCGCATACCAGCGGTCGATCTTGCGCTGGCCGGAGCCGAGGAAGCGCTGCAGGGAGGGCAGCACCGCGCGGCGCATGAGGCAGAACACCGGATGCGCCTGCGCGCCCGTTTTCGCGACCGCGAGGTCCGCGCCGCGCGCTTGAAGCGCGGCGCGAAGGCGCGCCACCAGGTCCACCGGCAGGAAGGGTGAATCGCACGGCACGGTGACCACCAGCTCGCCCTGGGCGTGGGCGAGCCCGCGCTCGAAACCGGCGAGCGGGCCCGCGAACCCTTCGATCTCGTCGGCGATCACGCGGTGGCCGAACTGAGCGTAGGCCTCGGGGTTGCGATTCGCGTTGATGAGGAGCTCATCGACCTGGGGCGCGAGGCGCTCCACCGCGTGCGCCACCATCGGCTTGCCGCGGAACGGCTGCAGGCCCTTGTCGACTCCGCCCATGCGGCTGCCCTGTCCGCCGGCAAGCACGACGCCGGTAATCGCGACCTTCAGAGCGGGTGGAATGGCGCCCATTCGGGACGCTCCTCGGAGAACGAGTTGGCGGACGGCGCGCGATCCACGGGCGTGACGAAAAGCGCGAGCGGCAGGTGCATCTCGCCGCCCCAGTCGTTGTGCTCGGACTCGAAGGCGAGGCGCGTGCCGCAATGGGTGCAGAACTTGCGCCGTGTCCCGGGCGACGAAACGTAATCGCGCACCAGGTCCATGCCTTTCACGATCCGTACCTGCGCGCGCTTGAAGCCGATCCAGGTCACAACGCCCGCGGCATGGGTGCTGCGGCAGCTGAAGCAGTAGCAGTGGGAGCAGAAGCGCGAGGGGAAGGTCGCGGTCATCTCCACGCCCCCGCAGTGACAGCGAGCGGTGGCTGAATCAGGCATGGGCCGCGGCTTTGACGATGCGGTGCGCACCGGTGAAGAGCAGGTAGTGCTTCCCGACCGCGCGCCCGATCATGGTGATGCCCACCTGGCTCGCCACCTCGTGTCCCATCTTGGTGAGCCCGGAGCGCGACACCAGCACCGGGATCTGCATCTGCGCGGCCTTGATCACCATCTCGGAGGTGAGGCGCCCGGTGGTGTAGAAGATCTTGTCGCGCCCGTCGACGTCCTCGAGCCACATCCAGCCGGCGATCGCGTCCACCGCGTTGTGGCGCCCCACGTCCTCGACGAAGGTGAGGATCTCGGCGCCAGCGGCGAGCGCGCAACCGTGCACGGCGCCCGCCTGCTTGTAGATCGACTCGTGCACGCGCACGGCATTCATCAGCGCGAAGAGCGTCTCCTCGGAAACGCGCATGTCGTCGTCGAGCCGCACCGACTCGATGTCGGCCATCAGGTCGCCGAATACCGTCCCTTGGCCGCAGCCCGTGGTGGCGGTGCGATGCTCGGTCTTGCGCTCGAGGTCCTTCAGGCCGGAGTACGTCGTGACCACCGCGGCGTTGACCTCCCAGTCGACCTGGACCGATTCGATCTCCTCGATCGATTCCACCAGTCGCTGGTTGCGCAGGAACCCGATGGCGAGCGCCTCGGGCGCGGCACCCAGCGTCATCAGGGTGACGATTTCCTTCTTGTCGACGTAGAGGGTGAGGGGATGCTCGCCGGCGATCGGCGTCGGCACGATCGCGCCCGTCTCATCGCGCGCATCCACGGTATAGGTCGCGGGACGCGCGGCGTGCGTGAGGACCGGCCGGTATCCCATCGCTAGCCGCCGATGAACGACATCTCTACCTTGCTCGCCCGGGCGGTCGCGGCGGTGCGGATCTCGGAGTAGCGGTCGTCGCGACGCTCCCAGATGCCGCGGACGGCGAGGGCGAGCGCCGCGTCGTCGGCGCCGGCGCGCACCAGGGATTTCAAGTCGTAGCCGCGCTGCGCGAAAAGGCATGTGTAGAGATGGCCGTCGGTCGACAGGCGCGCTCGCGTGCAGGTCGAGCAGAAGGCTTCGGTCACCGAAGAGATCACGCCGATCTCGCCGCAACCGTCGAGGTAGCGCCAGCGCCCGGCGACCTCGCCCGGGTAGCTCGCATTCACGGGCTCGAGCGGAAACTCGCGGTCGATGCGGCGCACCACTTCGGCGGAGGCAATCACATCGTCCATGCGCCAGCCGTTGGTGGAGCCCACGTCCATGAACTCGATGAAGCGCACCACATGCCCGGTGCCGCGGAAGCGCCGCGCCATGTCGACCACCTGGTGATCGTTGACGCCACGCTTGACCACCATGTTGATCTTGATTGGCGCGAGACCGGCCTCGGCGGCAGCGTCGATGCCCTCCAGCACTTTCGCCACGGGGAAATCCGCGTCGTTCATTTGCCGGAAGGTGGCCTCGTCGAGGGAATCGAGGCTCACCGTGATGCGGTCGAGGCCGGCGGCCCGGAGCGCGCGCGCCTGGGATTTCAGGGCCGAGCCGTTGGTGGTGAGCGTGAGGTCCACCCCCGGGACGGCCTCGCGCAGCAGCGCCACCAGGCGGTCGAGGCCGCGGCGCAGCAGGGGCTCGCCCCCGGTGAGCCGGATCTTCTCGGTGCCCAGCGCCCGGAAGACGCGCGCGAGGCGCACGATCTCCTCGAAGGTGAGCAGCTCCGATTGCGGCAGGAATTGGTAGTCGGCGTCGAAGACCTCGCGCGGCATGCAGTAGACGCAGCGGAAATTGCACCGGTCGGTGACCGAGATGCGCAAATCGCGCAGCATCCGGCCGCGCACGTCCGCGGGCACACCGGTCTCCCCCCCGCGTGCGGCAGGGATGGCCAGAGCAGCGCGCTGCGCAATGGGGATCACGGTTTTGCCCATGAATGAATTGTATAGTGATCGGATGCTCGATCGCCCGACCCACAAGATCGCCGTCATCCTCGTGCGCGAGGCCGTCGAAAGCCGCTGGGAGAGCCACCATTGGCAGGTGCTCGGCGTGGTTCCCGACGTGGGCGGGGAGGCGCGCACGCTCATCGAGGCTCCGGAAACCCTGCAGCGCATATTCCCGGGCCTCGAAGTCACGCTCTTCCGCGACGAGGCCGAGGGGTATTACCTCAACGCGACGAGCGAAGCTCCGAGCGTGTTCGTCTCGATCCGCATCGACGAGGCCACGAGCGAACCCTATCCGTTCATGGCCACGCTTTCGTACAACGAGGCGGCCCGCTGGATGGACGGGGGCGAGAAGGTGGAGCGTGCCGTAGCGTGGCCTGAGCTGACGCAATGGATGGCCC
>JALYSB010000177.1 GCA_030855025.1 Pseudomonadota bacterium | reverse complement strand
CGAGTAGAAGGTCAGCATCTCCTCCGGCTTGCACTTCTCCGGATAGAAGACACCCTTCCATTCCTTGAAGGAATAACCGCTCGCTCCCGCGAGCACCGTCGAACTAGAATTCGGCATGGCGAAAGACCGTCTCCGCGAGTATGGCCCACTGCTCTTCGTGGTCCAGCAGCGTCACGCGCGCCAGCTCCACTACGACCTGAGGCTCGAATGCGATGGCGTCCTCAAATCGTGGACCCTTCCCAAGGGTCCGTCCCTCGATCCTAGCGAAAAGCGCTTCGCCGCGCAGACCGAGGACCATCCCTACGAGCATGGCGCGTTCGAGGGCGCGACTTCCGCGAAGCAATCCGCCGCCGGCGCGGTGATCATCTGGGATTGCGGCGTGTACTCCCCCGACGAAGGCAATGTCACCTATTTCGACGACCGCGCGCGCGCCGAGCGCGAGGTGCGTGACGGCCTCGCGAACGGCAAGTTGAGCTTCCAGCTGCGCGGCGAGAAGCTGAAGGGCTCGTTCGCGCTGGTGCGGATGAAGGATCCGAAGCAGTGGCTGGTGATCAAGCACAAGGACCGGTTCGTCACCAAGGCGGAAGTCACCGCGCACGACCGCCCGGTTCTCTCCGCGCCAGTTTCCGCCGCGCGCCTCATTCCCGCAGGCAAGTTCGCGCCGATGCCCGCCACGCTCGCGCCGATGCGCGCGCAGCCGGGCGATCGGGCCTTCAACCACGCCGACTGGATGTGGGAGCCGAAGCTCGACGGCTACCGTGTGCTCGCTTTCATCGGCGCGGACGGGGTAAAGCTGCGCTCGCAACGAGGGCTCGACCTCGCGGGCATGTTCCCCCGCCTCGCAGCGGAGCTGAACAAGCAGGGCGGCCACGGGATGATCCTCGACGGCGAGCTGGTCGCGTTCGATGCGAACGGCAAGCCTTCCCTCCAGGCGCTGCGAGAGCGCGCGCAACTCAAGACCGAGCGCGAGATCGCAGCCGCCGACGAGAGCGTGCCGGTCGCCTTTTGCTGCTTCGACCTCCTGCACTTCGCGGGCATCGGCCTGCAAGGCGCGGCCTACCGCGACCGGCGGCGCTACCTCGCGCAGTGCGTCCTGCCTTCGTCGCGGGTGCAGCTGGTGCACGCGACCCGGGATGGCGTCGCTCTTCTGGCTGCCGCACTCGCGAGCGGCTTCGAGGGCGTGGTCGGCAAGCAGGTGGACGGGCCCTACGAGGCAGGGAAGCGATCGAAGTCGTGGCGCAGCGTAAAACCCACGGCGGGGCGCCCGAAACCCCGCTAGAGACAGGGAAAACTTCTTGCATTACAATAGCTTCCCCGCGAAACTCAACGTAGTTGTTTAGTTTGGAGGAAGAATGGCTGCGAGATCGATTGCGTCGTTGACGGTGTCGTTCGGGCTGGTATCGATTCCGGTGAAGCTTTTTTCGGCCACCGAGGCGAGCCGCGCGATCTCCTTCAACCTCCTGCACAAGGGCTGCGGCTCGCGCCTGAAGCAGCAGTACTTCTGCATCAAGGAGGAGATTCCCGTCGCGCGCGAGGACATGGTCAAGGGCTACGAATTCGCCAAGGACCAGTACGTGATGTTCGCGCCCGAGGAGCTGAAAGCCCTCGAGGAAGCCGGCAACCAGATGGCCGAGATCACCGAGTTCGTGCCGCTCGAATCGGTCGACCCGGTGTACTTCGACAAGGCCTACTACCTCGCCCCCGACAAGGGCGGTGCCAAGCCCTACGCACTCCTCACCAAGGCGCTGCGCGAGTCGGGGCGTTGCGCGCTGGGCCGCTGGGCCGCGCGTGGCAAGCAATACATCGTGATGATCCGCGCCGTCGAGGAAGGCCTGGTCATGCAGCAGCTCCTCTATGCCGGCGAGGTGCGCTCCATCAAGGAAATCGAGATCCCGGCCACGGAAGTCAAGCCGGCCGAGTTGAAGCTCGCCCAGCTGCTGATCGAGCAACAGGCTTCCGAGACGTTCGACCCCAGCCAGTACGTGGACGAAGTCGCCAAGCGCATCGAGGCGGCGGTGCAACAGAAGGTCGAGGGGCAGGAGATCGTCATGACCGAAGAGCCGCAAGGCGGTGGCGGCCAGGTGATCGACCTCATGGAAGCCCTGCGCGCGAGCCTCGAAAAGAAAGCGCCTGCTCGCGCCAAGGCTGCCCCGCCGCCGGCCGAGGCTCGCAAGCCTGCCAAGCGCGCGCAACAGGCCGAACCGGCACCCATTGCGCGAAAGGCCCGGAACAAGGGCTAGCGCGCAAGACGACGGGGACATGCACCCGTACGGCGTTCGCGACGTCGAGCGCCTGCTCCACCTGCCGCGCAACACCCTCCGCACGCTGATCGCCGCGGGCTTTGTCACTCCCGCGCGCGGCGCGCGCAATGCGTGGCGCTTCTCGTTTCAGGACCTGATCGTGCTGCGAACCGCGCAAGCGCTCGTCGCCGCGCGCGTCTCCAACCGTCGCATCGCAAAGTCGATGAAGGAGCTGCGCCGCCACCTGCCCGAGTCGATGCCGCTGTCGGGCCTGAGCATCGGCGCCGTCGGCGACCGCGTGGTGGTCCGCGAAGGCGACAGCCGCTGGCAGGCGGAATCCGGGCAATACCTGCTCGAGTTCGGCGGGGATCCTGCGCAGGGCTCGCTGCGCGTGATCGAGCGGAAACCGGAGGCAGCGCAACCCCACGCCGATCGTGACTGGTTTGTCGAGGCGCTCGCATTGGAGCGCTCCGACGCGAGTGGCGCTCTCGTCGCCTATGCGAAAGCGATCGCCGCCGATCCGACGCGTCTCGAGTCGCGCGTCAACCTCGCGCTCCTGCTGCACGAGGCAGGCCGGCTCGCCGAAGCGGAGCGCGCCTACCGGGATGCCCTGGGGGCATGCGGCGGGCAACCGCTCCTGCTGTACAACTTCGGCCTGCTGCTGGAGGACCTCGGTCGAATTGCCGAAGCGGCGCTGGCATACGACCTGGCGATCCGGGGCGATCCTGCCCTGGCGGACGGCCACTACAACCTGGCGCTACTTTACGAGAAGCTCGGCAAGCCGAGGGACGCGATCCGGCACATGTCGCAGTACCGGCGGTTGGTCGAGCGCTAGGTCGCTACGGCGCTCGGCCGGCGCGTTCGCTCGAGGCGCGCCAGCAGCGCCTGCGCGTCACGCGAGCAGGTCTGCACGACCTCCTGCGCCGAGGCGACGTCGCCAATCAAACCGCACGCTTCGCCCGCGATGACCGCCGCGATGTCGAAGTTGCCGTCCTTGCGCGCCTGCGCATACTTCGCCGACTCCTGCGCTTGCTGGCGCAAGAGCTCGTCCTCGCGGCCCGACCAGCGCTCGGCGTGCGAGTTGCGCAGGCACCGCCCGGTGAAAGGCTCGGGCCAGGCGACGCACCGCGAAATGTCGAAAATCCTGCTGCGAAGCGTCTGGTCGCCGCCGGCGCCGATCACGCGCTGCTTTGCGTTGTCCGAGGCCGCGGATTCCCGCGTTGCATAAAAGCGTGTGCCCATGAGCACGCCGCAGGCTCCGAGCATCATCGCCGCGGCCAGCCCGCGACCATCGGCGACTCCGCCCGCGGCGGCGATCGGGACCGACACTCCGAGGGCGTCGGCAATCTCGGGCACCAACGTGAACAGGCCGCGCGTCCCGCCGTGCCCCCCGCCCTCGGTTCCCTGCGCGACCAGAATGTCGCAGCCCGCCGCCAATGCCTGCCGCGCCGTCGCAACCGACTGCACCTGGCAGATGAGCAACGCATGGGCGGCCTTGATGCGCGGCGCGAATGGCGCCGGATCGCCGAAGGACAGCATGATCGCCGCCGGACGATGCGCCAGGGCGATGTCGAGCAGGTGCGGTTGTTTCGCGAGGCTCCAGGTGATGAAGCCGACACCGTATCTCTGCCGCGTCGCGTCGAGCAGGTCGAGCTCCTGCTTCAACCAGGGCTCGTCGCCATACCCCCCGCCGAGAATTCCGAATGCCCCCGCGGCGCTCACCGCGGCCGTGAGGCGCGCATCGGACACGTAATCCATCGGCGCCAGCAGGATCGGATGGGTGATTCCCAGGATTTCGGTGAGTGCGGTCGTGAGCGCCATCGCAGCCTCCGTACGCGAGGTTTGCCAGACTATACTAAACGCCACGCCCGGTCTTCAACGGGCGACGCAGGGGGAGATGCGACATGTCCGAGGCGCTGAGGATCCTCTCGGTGGGAGCGGGAACGCTGCTCGCCATCGTGGTGTTCGCGGTGATCGTCTTCTGGTTCATCGAGGACGTGACCCAGAAGAAGCACGCGGTGCTGCGCAACTACCCGGTGATCGGCCGGCTGCGATATTTCTTCGAGAAGCAGGGCGAATACTTCCGCCAGTACTTTTTCGCCGGCGACCGCGAGGAGATGCCGTTCAACCGCGCCACGCGTGCGTGGGTCTATCGCGTCGCCAAGCAGGAAGACGGCAGCGGCATCATCGGCTTCGGCTCGACCTACGACATGAAGGCTCCGGGGGCGATCCTGTTCGTGAACGCGCCGTTTCCCGTGCAGGAATGGGAAAGGCATCCGACGCCGCCGCTCACGATCGGCGAGGGCTGGTGCGCGCAGCCGTTCGTCGCACGCTCGCTGGTGAATGTGAGCGGCATGAGCTTCGGTGCGATCTCGAAGCCCGCCGTCCAGGCGCTGTCGCGCGGCGCGCAGTCCGCGGGGTGCTGGCTCGATACCGGCGAGGGCGGGCTTTCTCCGTACCACGTCGAAGGTGGATGCGACGTGATCATGCAGATCGGCACCGCCAAGTACGGCATCCGCGACCGCGACGGCCACTTCTCGCCCGAGCGCGCCAGGGAGTTGGCTAAATCGGTGAAGGCCTTCGAGATCAAGCTCTCGCAGGGCGCGAAGCCCGGCAAGGGCGGCGTGTTGCCCGGCGGCAAGGTTACAGACGAGATCGCACGCATCCGCGGAATCCCCGCGGGCGAGGATTCGATCAGCCCCAACCGCCACCGCGACGCCGCCAATATCACCGAGCTCCTCGACCAGGTTGCGATGATCCGGTCGATCACCGGCCGCCCCGTGGGGATCAAGACCGCGATCGGCGGCTGGCACTTCCTGAACGACATGGCGAATGACGTGCTGCGCCGCGGCCTCGAGTACGCGCCCGACTTCCTCGTGATCGACGGCGGCGAGGGCGGGAGCGGCGCGGCTCCCCAGGCGCTCTTCGACCACATGAGCCTGTCGATCGAGGAGGCGCTCCCGCGCGCTGCCGACGTGCTGTTCGAATCGGGCCTCAAGGAGCGCGTGCGTCTCGTGGCAAGCGGCAAGCTCGTCACTTCGGCGCGCGCCGCGTGGGCGCTTTGCGTCGGCGCCGATTTCGTCAACACCGCGCGCGGCTTCATGTTCTCGCTCGGCTGCATCCAGGCGCTGCGCTGCCACGCCAACACCTGCCCCACGGGCATCACCACCCACAATCCCCGGCTGCAGCGGGGCCTCGTGGTGGCAGAGAAGTGGCAGCGCGTGGCCAACTACGCCACCGGGATGAACAAGGACATCGAGATGATCGCGCACGCGTGCGGGGTCGCGCACCCGCGGCTGCTGCGCCGCGAGCATTGCCGCATCGTGCAGGCGAACGGCGCCACGTCCGCGCTCAACATGCTCTACCCCTACCCAAAGCTGAAGGCCGACGCGGGGCTGGCCCGGGTCGCCGCCGTCGTCGCCCAGGCATCCGCGCTGCAGCCGGCCGAGTGAACGCGGCGGGGCTCGCCGACGCGATCCTCGTCGTCCACGCGGCGTTCGTCCTGTTCGTGGTGGGCGGGCTCGCAGCCACTTGGATTGGCCTCGCGAGGGGCATGGCGTTCGCGCGAAACCGCTGGTTCCGCGGATTGCACCTCGCCGCCATCGCCTACGTCGTGCTGGAAGCGATCCTCGGCATCGTGTGCCCCCTCACGGCATGGGAGGACGCCTTGCGCGGCGAGTCCTCGGAGAGCGGGTTCATCCAGCGCTGGGTCCACGCGTGGCTTTTCTGGAACTGGCCCCCGTGGGTGTTCACCATTCTGTACGTGGCATTCGGCGCGCTCGTAGCCGCCACGTGGTGGCGCTTCCCGCCCCGGCGCTAGGACCTACTCGATCCCGAGGACGGTGTTGATCGCGGCGACGAGCCCGCTGATCTTGAAGGGCTTGGTCACGTAGCCGTCGGCCCCCAGCGAGAGCCCGCGCGCAACGTCGGTGACTTCCGATTTCCCGGTCATCATGATCACCGGCAGCTTCGACAGTTTCTGATTGCCCCGGATCCGCTCGAGGATCTGGAAGCCGTCCGCGTCCGGCAGGGACACGTCGAGGAGCACGATGTCGGGCAGCGGCGGCTTGTTGAACTCGGCGTTGATCTCGCTGCGGTTGCGGGCGAAGCGCGTGAGGAACCCGGCCTTGGAGAGTACCTCGCCCACGAGCTTCAGCAGGTCGTTGTCGTCCTCGACCACGAAGACCGAGTGGCGCTCGCCGCTGCGCGGCGGCACGCGGCCGGAGGCCGCGTGCCGCGCCATCGCGACGTAGAAACCCGTCTTGGCGAGCTCGGGGCCGCCGGTGGCCGCCTCCTTCTTCGCGTTCGCAATCTTCTCCGGAGCCGGAGGCGCCAGCGGCGTCGCGGGCATCTTGGTGAAG
>JALYSB010000030.1 GCA_030855025.1 Pseudomonadota bacterium | reverse complement strand
CCGGGGGCGCGAGCCATGTCGAACTTGAAAATCCAGCGGGTGGGACATGCTTGCGGCGCACGGGTAACGGGCGTGGACCTCTCCAAGCCGGTTTCGCCTGGGGACCTCGAGGCGATCCGCAAAGCGTGGCTCGACAACTTGGTGCTGGTGTTCCCGGATCAGAGGCTCGCGCCGCATTCGCTCGTGGCATTCACGCGCAACTTCGGCGAGCTGGACGACTACGCCACCCAGCCCTTCAACCGGCATCCGGAGATCAACGAGATTTTCGTCCTTACCAACAAGCGCACCAACGGCAAGCCGTCCCCCACCTACAACTCCGGGCAGAACTGGCATACCGACCTCTCCTATACGACGCGCCCCGCCAAGGGGACGAGCGTGTATTGCATCGAGAAGCCGCCAGTGGGCGGCGACACGATGTTCGCCAACATGTATCTCGCGTATGAGCGCCTGTCGCCCAAGATGCGCGAATTTCTCGACGGCCTCGAGTGCGTGCATGACGCGAGCCTGATCGAAGGCCTGGATAAGCGCGGCCCGGAGGTGGCGAACGAGTTCCGCCGCCTCAACCCCCCGGTCGTTCACCCGGCGGTGCGCCTGCATCCCGAATCGGGCAGGAAGGCGCTCTATGTCAACGAGCGAGTGCGCAATTTCCTGGGGCTGTCCGAGGCGGAAAGCCGGCCGATCGTGAAGTTCCTGTGCGAGCATTCCATCCAGCCGCGCCTGACCTACCGGCACTACTGGAGCGTTGGAGATCTCGTCATGTGGGATAACCGCTGCACCGTGCACCTCGCAGTGGGAGATTACGACCCTGCTGAAATACGCCACATGATCCGCACCTCAGGCATGGGCGACTACTACGGTCGCTACCTCGATGCCGAGGCTGCCGCTGCGCAGATGAACTCACCGCCAGCCCGGCCCGCCGCCGCCGTGGACAAGAAGTCGGTGGCGGACCTGCACGACTGAGTTCGGCTTGGCTACTGCGCCTTGATCCCGGCCTCGCGGATCACCTTCCCCCACTTCTCCTGCTCCGCCTGGATGTAGGCGGCGGCCTGCTCGGGCGTGCCGCCCATCGGCTCGGCGCCAAGCTCATGGAAGCGCGTGACGATAGCCGGCTTGGTGAGCATTCTGTTCAGCTCGGCATTGAGGAAGCTCAACACCGCCGGCGGTGTCTTCGCCGGCGCCATGATGGCGAACCAGCCCAGCACCTCGAAGCCCTCCAGCCCCTGGCCGGTTTCGGCCACCGTGGGCACGTCCGGCAGCAGAGCCGAGCGCTTCGCGCTCGAGATTGCCAGAGGCTTGAGCGAGCCTTTCTTGATGTGCGGGGTCATGATTGCCACGTTCTCGAACATCATCGGGACGCGGCCCGAGAGCAGGTCGGGCAGCAGCGCGCCGCTGCCCTTGTACGGCACGTGCAACATGTCGACTCCCGCCATGCGTTTCACCAACTCGCCCCCGAGGTGCTGCGCGGTCCCCGGGCTCGACGAGGCGAACTCGTACTTGCCCGGGTTCTGCTTGAGGAGGCGGATGAGATCGCTGAACGTCACGGCCGTAATGGAAGGATGGACGACGAATACGTAAGGCGTGCTGCCGATCAGCCCGACCGGCGTGAGCTCGCTGTCGCTATAGGGGAGGCTGGCGTATAGCGCGCCCGCAGTGCCATAGGTGCTGGGCACCATCACCAGCGTGTGCCCGTCCGGCGCCGACTTCGCCACTGCCGCCGCCGCGATCGAGCCGCTCGCGCCTGGACGATTCTCGACGACGAACGTCTTCCCCGTCTGCACGCCCAGCTCCTGCGCCGCCAGCCGGGCCATCACATCCGTGGTCCCCCCGGGTGGAAAGCCCACCAGGATTTTTACCGGCTGGCTTGGATAGCCTTGCGCAAGAACCGGCGCGGAGAGCGCGAACGACGCCAGCGCAAGGGCGAACGCGGCGAGGCCGCGTGCGAGTGGCAGGACTGTATTCATGGTGGGAGATCCTCCTGGCGAGCAGCATAGCCTGTGTACATACCTCGTATCGAGCAATGGCGCAGTTCGCCTTCAGTCCGCAGTCGCGCCCGATTGCTTCGCGAGCTGGATCCAGAACTTCTCATCCGCCACCAGGAATGCGGCGAATTCCTCGGGCGAGCGCGACAGCGCGACTTCCGTGCCTTCGCGCGCGAGCGTCGCCTTGACCTCGGGGCGCTGCGCTGCGGCAATTGTCGCGTCGAAGATCTTCTTCACGATCTCCGGCGGCGTCCCCGCGGGCACGAAGATTCCATACCAGAACGCGATGCTGTAGTCGGGCACGCCGGCTTCCCGCATCCCGGGCACCTCGGGCATGAGGGGCGAGCGATCGCGGTCGGTGACGGCGAGCGCACGCAGGCGGCCGGCCTTGACCATTGGAAGCACGGAAGGGGGTGTGGCAAACGAGACCTGCGTGTCGCCCGCCACGAGCGAGACCACCGCGGGAGAACCTCCCTTGAACGGCACGTGCACCATCTCCACGCCGGCGATCTGGCTGAAGAGCGCCGCACCGAAGTGAGGCGCGGAGCCGACGCCCGAGGTCGCGTAGTTGAGCTTGCCGGGCGATTTCCTGGCCGCTGCAATCAGCTCCTGGACCGAGCCGATCCCCGTCGCGGGGTTCACGACGATCAGCAGGGGCGACGACGAGACCTTGGTGACGGGCGTGAGGTCACTCGGTTTGTAGTTGAGCTTGGAGTTCAGGGCCGGATTGACCGAGATGCTCGCCGGGCTTGCGATGAGGAGGCTGTAGCCGTCAGGCGCCGACCGCGCCACGTTTTCCGCGGCGATCGACGATCCTGCGCCCGCACGATTCTCGATCACGATCGGTTGGCCGAGCGCACGGCTCAGGGGCTCGGAGAGGGCGCGTGCCACCGTGTCCGCGGCGCCGCCGGGTGCGAAGCCCACCACGAGGCGGATGGGTTTCGACGGATAGGCTTGCGCGAGTGCATCGAGGCCGAGGCCCCCCAGCACCAGCGCCGCAAGCCACGCGAATCGTTTCATGATCGTTCTCCTTCGGAGCCGGAAGAGGGGATGGCAAGGACGATCTTGCCGACGTGGCGATTCGATTCCATCTGCGCCCGGGCGGCCGCGAGCTCCTCGAAGGGATATACGCGCTCGATGACGGGGCGGATGCGCCCGTCGGCGATTGCGGGCATGAGGCTCGCGACGAATGCGGGAACGCCCGCTGCGCGTTGCTCCGCCGAGCGTTGCTTGTTCGAGACGCCGAAGAGGGTCAGGCGCCTGGCGTGCAATGCCTGGATATCGATCTCCGCCTTGAGCACGCCGTCGACGTAGCCCACGGTGGCGAGGCGGCCCTCGAACGCCATCGAGCGCACGCACTCGGCGAAGACCGAGCCGCCCACCGTATTCACGACCAGGTTCACGCCCCGGCCGTCGGTCGCCTTCATGACCGCATCGTGGAAGTCGCCCGCACGGGTGGCGAGGCCCACGTCGAGTCCAGCCGCCTTCAGCCGATCGAGCTTCTCCTGGGATCCCGAGGTGCCGATCACCTTCGCGCCCAGGGCCTTCGCCGCCTGCAGCGCGGCGACCCCCACACCCGACGAGACGCCGGTGACCAGCAGCCATTCGCCCGCCTCGAGCTTGCCCTGCAGGACGAGCATGTCGTGCACGACGAGAAACGTGAGGGGAATGGAAGCGGCCTCCTCCCACGAGAGATTGGCCGGCACCGGGATCGCCTCGCGCACGTCCATCAGCGCATATTCGGAGAATGCGCCGGCGCAGCGCCCCATTACGCGTTGGCCGAGCTCAAACCCGCCCGCCCCGGGGCCCAGCGCCGCGACCACTCCGGCGCCTTCCATGCCGATCGCCTTCGAGGTGCCGGCCTTCTGCAAGCCGTGCCCGAGGATGAACTCGCCCCGGTTCAGGCTCGCCGCGCGCATGCGAAGCAACAGCTGGCGCGGCCCCGGCTCGGGAATCGGAACATCGTCGAGCGCGAGCGTGGCGCGATCCGCGGTCGTCTGCATCAAGTAGGACTTCATCGCTTGCGGTATTCCTTCCCCGACATGAGCCATGCGAGAAGGTTACTATTTCCGTCAATGGATAAGGAGGAATGCGGGTCCCGCGATCTCGCCCCTCCGGGCGGCGATACAATAGAGCCTTGACCCGCTCCGCGCAGCAGCCGGGCCTCGATTCCTGAGGAATGGGCCGTCGCGGCAAGCGCAAGCAGAACCCCCGGGAGAACCGAGAGATGCGTACCGTTCGATTGAAGCAGCTGATAGACGACGTGCTGAAGAGCCTTCCTGCTCCCCACACGGAGGACGTGATCGACGACGTCTTCCATGCGATCGAGCAGAACCCCAAGTGGCGCAAGACCTACGACGACCTGGCCTACGAGCTCGGCAAGCCCGCTGTCAATAGCTGGGGCGGCTTCTGGATCGCCCATGCCGAGGGGCGGGTCGGCGAGGAGCAGGTGCCCGCGGCGAAGGCGACTCTCATCGACTCCTATTCGAAGCTCGCGAAGTCGGCGACCAAGGCGGCCAAGAAGATCAAGGAGCCGGAGGCGCTGAAGCTGATGTCGGACCACTACCAGGCGCACCGGGACGCTCTCCCCGCCGACATTCGCGATCGTCGCGGGCTGATCGTCGCCTTGATTCGCGAGGGTTTCCCGCCCGAAGAGGCGTTCTCGAAGGCCATGGAGAAACCCTCGCTGGCGCGGTAACGGCGCCGCTCGTTTCCGCCCGTGCGCATCATCGACCTGCGGGAGCGCACCGCCCCGATCGCGTCGCCCATTGCGAACGCCTTCATCGACTTCTCGAAGATGACGCTGAGCCTGGTCGCCGTCGTCACCGACGTGATTCGCGATGGCGAGCGAGTGGTCGGCTACGGGTTCAACTCCAACGGGCGCTACGGCCAGGGCGGCCTCATCCGCGAGCGCTTCGCGCCGCGCCTGCGCGAGGCCGATCCCGCGAGCCTCATGGCCGACGCCGGCGACAATCTCGATCCCCACAGGATCTGGGCCGCGATGTTCGCCAACGAGAAACCCGGCGGCCACGGCGAGCGCTCGGTGGCGATCGGCACGATCGACATGGCGGTCTGGGACGCGGTGGCGAAGATCGCGGGCAAGCCGCTGTTTCGCCTGCTGGCCGAGCACCAGGGCGTGCAGGCCGACCCGCGCGTCTTCGTCTACGCCGCCGGCGGTTACTACTACCCGAGAAAGGGGCTCGAAGGGCTCGCCGCCGAGATGCGCGGCTACCTGGATCGAGGCTACACCGTCGTCAAGATGAAGATCGGTGGCGCGCCGCTCGCCCAGGACCTCGCGCGCATCGAGACGGTCCTGCGATTGCTGCCCGCGGGTTGCAGGCTGGCGGTCGACGCCAACGGCCGCTTCAACCTCGAGACGGCAATCGCCTACGCGCGGGCGCTCGCCGCCTACGACCTCTTCTGGTACGAGGAGCCCGGGGATCCGCTCGACTACGAGCTGCAGGCGCGGCTCGCCGAGCATTACGCCGGCCCGATGGCGACCGGTGAGAACCTCTTCTCGATGCAGGACGCGCGCAATTTGATCCGCTACGGCGGCATGCGGCCGGACCGCGACTGGCTGCAGTTCGACTGCGCGCTGAGCTACGGCCTGGTGGAGTACCTGCGCACGCTCGAGATGCTCAAGCAAAACGGCTGGTCGTGGCGCCGCTGCATTCCGCACGGCGGCCACCAGATGTCGCTCAACATCGCGGCGGGCCTGGGGTTGGGCGGCAACGAATCGTACCCGGACCTGTTCCAGCCCTACGGCGGCTTTCCCGACGGCGTGCGGGTGGAGCAGGGCCACATCACGATGCCGGAGCTGCCCGGCATCGGCTTCGAGGGCAAGGCGGACCTCATCGCCGAGATGCGCAGCCTCTCCGCGTGAGCGTGGTCGCCCTGCGTTGCCGCCGCGATATGATCGCGCCAATACCGACACGAGGTTTCCACGACATGCCGATGAGACTCGCATTCCTGCTGCTACTCTGCCTCGCCTCCCACGGCGCGATCGCCCAGAAGCAGCGCATCGAGAAGGCGGCGGACATGCCGCGCTTCAGCTACAAGGTCGACAGCAGCCTCGACGCGCTGGTGAACGACCCGGCCGCGTTCCAGGGCTTCGCGCAGGCGGTCCGCCGCGACAACGAGTCCGTGCTGGCGAAATATGACGTCGCCGATCGCGCTGCCCAGCGTCAGATCCTCGGAGTCCTCGCCCAGCTGGATTTCCTCGAGGGGCGCTATGAGGAGGCCGGCCGGGGCGCGGCCGAGATCCGGGCGCTCGAGGACAAGCCCGCCGACAAGCTCGTCTCCGGCCTGCAGCTGCGCGCCATGGTGGCCGCGCAGGGCAAGGCCCGGGATACCACCTCCGAAGCGTATCGCCGCGAGGTGGGACGCTTCATCGCCGACGAGCTTCGCTCGATGCCCTATCCGGTCATAGAGAACGACATCAAGGGTTCGAAGTCGGGCGCGGAGCTGATGGGCGAGGCGCTGATCATGGGCAACGTCCGGGATCGCCTGCAGCCGGTGGTCACGAAGGCGGGCGGCGTGCTGAGCTCCGACCTCGCGCCCGCGGTGGTGTCCGCGCGATATGCGCTGGTGGCGCGGCTGCCGTTGAAGGGCGTGCTGGTCACGACCTTCTCCGACTACCTCGCCGCCAACAAGGTTGAAAAGGCCGACATCTGGAAGGCCCGCGATGTCGAGCTTCCAAGCGGCCGCGATTACGCTCAGGTGGGAATCGCGGTGTGGGACAGCGGCGTGGACGCCGCGCTCTTTCCGAACGCGGTCATGACCGACGCGTCGGGCAAGCCCGCGCTGATCGCATTCGACCGTTACGCGAATCCGTCGCGCGAGCCGCTGGTGCCGCTGTCGGCCGAGCTGCAGAAGAAGCTGCCGCAGATGAGGGCCCGCACCAAGGGGCTTTCCGACCTGCGCTCGAACATCGACAGCCCCGAGGCGAGCGCGGTGAAGCAGCTCCTCTCGGGCCTCAAGCGCGAGGAGTACCGCGACGTCATCGAGGAGCTGAGCCTCGCCGGCAACCACAGCCACGGCACCCATGTCGCGGGCATCGCGATGGCGGGCAACCCGTACGCGCGGCTCGCCATTTCGCGAATCGAGTTCAACCACAAGCTGCTTCCCGATCCGTGCCCCACCGACGAGCTCTTCGAGAAGGCCGTCCGCAACATGCACGCCTACGTCGAGTTCTTCAGGAAGACCGGGGTGCGCGTCGTCAACATGAGCTGGGGCGGCAGCGTGCGCGGCTACGAGACATCGCTCGAGCTGTGCGGGATCGGTCCCAAGCCAGAGGATCGCAAGGCCATCGCGCGGAAGTACTTCGACGGGCAGAAAAATGCCCTCACCGCCGCGATGGCGGGCGCGCCCGGGATCCTCTTCGTGACCTCGGCCGGCAACTCGAACCAGGACTCGAGTTTCGCCGAGGCGATTCCCGCGGGGATCGTGCTGCCCAACCTCATCACCGTGGGCGCGGTCGACAAGGCGGGGGACGAGGCGCCATTCACCAGCTACGGGCCGACGGTGAAGGTCCATGCCAACGGCTACCAGGTCGAGAGCTACCTTCCGGGAGGCGATCGCGTGGCGCTCTCGGGCACCTCGATGTCATCGCCGCAGGTCGCGAACCTGGCGGCGAAGATGCTCGCGTTGAACCCGCGGCTCAAGCCCGAGGACCTGATCAGGATCATCGTCGAGACGTCGGAGAAGAGCGCCGACGGCCGCCGGGTCCTGGTGCATCCCGCCAGGGCGGTGTCCGCGGCGCGACCGGGCTAGGGCGCCTCAGGACAGCATGTTGGTGTCCCCGCAGACCGAGAGCGCCTGGCCGGAGATCATCCGGCCCCGGGGGCTCGCGACGAACGCCACCAGGTCGGCGAGCTGCTCCGGGGTTACGTATTCCTTGAGCGAGGTGTAGGAAAAGGCGATGCGCTCCATCTCCTCGAAGGAGACGCCGCGTGCCTCGGCCTTGGCCCCGAGGACGCGCTTCTGGCGATCGCCGGCGATGATGCCCGGCAGCAGCGCGTTCACGCGGATGTTGTCGGGCCCCAGCTCGATCGCAAGCGAGCGCGCGAGGCCGACCACGCCCCATTTCGCCGACGCGTAGGGCGTGCGCATCGCGAAACCCAGGCGCCCAGCGAGCGACGAGATGTTCATGATGCTCGCGTTGTCCGAGCGGCGCAGGTGCGCGACCGCGAGCCGCACGCAATTGAACTGGCCGGTGAGGTCCACCGCGATGCAGCGATCCCACTCCGCGGGATCGATCTCGTCCACGCGCCCCGTGGGCCCCGCGATTCCCGCGTTGTTGACCAGGCAGTCGAGGCCGCCGAGGCCCGCGATCGCCTCCTCGAAGAAGCGCGCGACCTGATCGCGGGACGCTACGTCGCACCGGCTTCGGCCGATCGCGGGATCGGTGCCCGCCAGGCGCCCGAGGGCGGCCTCGTCCACGTCGCAGACGTGCACTCTGGCCCCTTCGCGGGCGAAAGCGCGCGCGATCTCGAGGCCGATGCCGCCGGCGCCCGCCGAGACCATCACCCGCAGTCCCGCGATTTCGAGATTCATGTCGTTCACGCGCCTTCGATCGCCGGCAGGATCGGCTGGCCTACCGTAAACTGTGGCCACAGTCGCGGTCAAGCGACGGCACGCAAACCAACGAGGAGAAGACATGAGCCAGGGCAAGGGCGTCACGCGCCGCACCGTCATCAAGGGGGCGCTCGCGGGCGCCGCGGCCGGCATCGCCGGCTTTCCGTTCATCAGCTACGGGCAGTCCGATGTGATCCGCATCGGCCACCTCACGCCGCGCACCGGCTTCCTCGGTCCCCTCGGTGAATTCGCGGTCCAGGCGGCCGACCTCGCCGTGGCGGAGATCAACGCCGCGGGCGGAATCAATGGCCGCAGGATCGAGCTGCTCAAGGAGGATTCGGTCAACCCGCAGACCGCCTCCACCAAGGCCGAGCGCATGATCGAGCGCGACAAGGTTGCGTGCATTATCGGCGAGATCTCGTCGGCGTCGGCGCTGACGATCGCGCAGGTCGCGGACCGCACCCGCACGCTCTTCATCAATACCGGCGCCAACTCCGACGAGCTGCGCGGCAAGTCGTGCAAGAAATTCATGTTCAGCATCGAGAGCCAGAACTCGATGTATGTGAAAACCTGCGGGCGCTCGCTGATGGCGCAGGGGTTGGTGCGCGGCAAGAAATGGTTCTCGCTGACCGCCGACTACGCTTTCGGGCATGACCTGCTGCGCGTGGCGAAGAAATTCATGGCGGGCAACGGCGGCGACTTCGCCGCCGACAAGCTGGTGCCGACCGACGTCACCGATTTCTCGCCGCTGCTGCTCGAGATCCGCAACGCCAAGCCCGACCTGGTGATCTCGAACCTCGCCGGCAACCAGATCACCAACTTCCTCAAGCAGTACACCGAGTTCGGGCTGCCGTTTCCGGTCGCGGGCTTCGGCTTCGACACGGCGGTGGCGTGGGGGGCGGGGCGCGGCAACTTCCTCGGCACGTGGCCCCTCGTATGGCACCACCTGATCGACACGCCCGCCTCGAAGAAATTCGTCGCCGACTTTCGCGCGCGCTACAACCGGCCGCCCGAGAACCAGGCATGGGGCGACTACAACGCGGTAAAGCTCACCGCCCAGGCCATGGCGGAGACCAAGTCGATCGACTCGGTCAAGCTGGTGGAGCACTTCGAGAAGGGCGCGAAATTCGGCCTGATGAAGACTCGAGAGGGCTACTTCCGCAAGTCGGACCACCAGATGATGCACGAGATGTACACGGTGCAGGCGATCCCGGCGGCGCAGCTGAAGAACGACCACGATATCTTCACGTCGTCCGCACCCGTGCCCGGGCCCAACGAGTCGCTCGAGGTCATCGCGACCCAGGGCGACGAGATCGAGTGCCGGATGGCCTGAGCCCCGCGAGCCGGGCCGTTCGGCCATGCTGATCGTCCAGCATCTGCTGAACGGCCTCCTCGCCGGGTCCTATTACCTGCTGATCGCGCTCGGCCTGTCGCTCATCTTTTCGCTGGGCGGCGTGGTCAATCTCGCGCACGGCGCGTTCTACGCGATCGGCGCGTATCTCGCCGTGACCATCGGCAGGCACCTCGGCTTCACCGGTGCCGTGCTGATTGCCCCGGTGCTGGTCGGCGTGCTTGGGGTGGTGGTGGAGCGCCTGCTGCTGCGGCGCTTCTACAAGGCCGATCCCACGCTCTCGCTGCTTCTCACCTTCGGGCTTGCGATGGTGATCGAGCAGGCGCTGCGCATGATCTACGGGGCGCCACCGCTCTCCTGGTCGATCCCGCCGGGGCTGCGCGGCCAGGTGGAGATCGGCACCTTCTTCTATCCGCGCTACCGGCTGATGCTGCTCGCGATTGCCGTAGCGTGCGTCGTGGGGCTCTGGTTCCTGCTGCAGCGCACGCCCTTCGGACGGGTGGTGCGCGCCGGCGTGCAGAACCCCGACATGGTGGGCGCGCTGGGTATCTCCCTCGAGCCTTACATGGCGGCGGTGGCGTTCCTGGGCATCGGCATCGCGGGGCTCGCGGGGGTGCTGCTCGCGCCGATCTTCACGGTGCACCCGGCGATGGGGGCCGAGATCATCACCGCGGCGTTCGTCGTGGTGGTGATCGGCGGCCTCGGCTCGTTCTGGGGCGTGGTGATCGCCGCCGCAATCGTCGGCGTGGTGAAGGGCGGGGTGACCGCCTTCGGCTACCCGCAGTACTCGGAGGCAGCGATGTACGCGCTGATGCTGGTGGTACTGCTGGTGAGGCCGCGCGGCCTCCTCGGCGAGCGCATCCTGAGGTTCGAGTAGCGGATGCCGGCGCGGCGCGACCTCCTCGTGGCGGCGGCGGCGCTCGCGCTGTTGCCCACCCTCATGAACGCGATCGGCCTGGGGACGACGTCCGCCACCGAGGTGGTCATCTTCGCCATCGCCTGCATGGCGCTCAACATCCTCGTGGGGTATACCGGGCTCACGTCGTTCGGGCATGGCGCGTGGTTCGGGCTTGCGGCCTACGCGGCGGCCATCGCCCAGCGGGAATTCTTCAAGGATTCCTTCGTGGTGCCGGTCGTGGCGGGCCTGGCACTGGTGCTGGTCGCGTCGTGGATCTTCGGGTTCCTCATCCTCCGGCGGCGCGGCGTCTACTTCTCGCTGCTCACGCTGGCGCTGTCGGCAATGCTCTACTCGGTTGCATTCCGCTGGACCGAGCTGACGGGCGGTGAGAATGGCCTGGGAGGAATCGTCCGCCCATCCTTCGGATCGCTCTCCTTCGAAGGCGCGATCTGGTACTACGCGCTGGTCGCTACGATCGCCTACGTCTCGATCGTGCTGCTGTGGCGCTTCCACCGTTCGCCGCTCGGATCCGTGCTGGTCGCGATCCGCGAGAACGAGCAGCGCGCCCGCTTCGTGGGCTATCCCGCGAATCGCTACAAGCTGGTGGCGTTCGTGGCGTCCGCGGGGCTCACCGGGCTCGCGGGAATCCTGCTGATGTTCAACAACCGCATGACCTCGGCCGAGCCGATCTCGGTCGCGTTTTCGGGCGAGTTGCTCGCGATGGTGATCATCGGCGGCATGCGCTCGTTTCTCGGTCCCGCCCTGGGTGCGCTCTTCTTCGTCATTTTTCGCGACAATCTGTCGCGCGTCACGGAGAACTGGCTCCTGTATTTCGGCCTCTTGTTCGTGGCGTTCGTGGTCTTCTCGCCGCAGGGGCTGGTGGGACTCTACGAAAGCCTCACCCGGCGCTGGCGCAAGCCCTTGGCCGAAGAGGCGGCGATGGCCAACCGGCAGGCGGGCGAGGTGGCCCTGCCCGGGTTCCTCAAGCCGGCCGCGCATGTCGACGGCGCGATCCTCGAGGTCGTCGGGCTCGCAAAGGGGTTCGGCGGCATCAAGGCGGTGCGCGACATGGCGCTGCGAGTGCGCGACCGCACGCTGCACGCCCTCATCGGGCCGAACGGCGCGGGCAAGACCACCGCGTTCAACCTGATTTCCGGGATGTTTCGCCCCGACCAGGGCACGGTCGTGCTCGCGGGCGTGCCGATCGCGGGGCTCGCACCCGAGCGCGTGGCGCGAGCAGGCATCGGCCGCTCGTTCCAGATCACCAATCTGTTTGGCGCGCTGGGCGTGGCCGAGAACGTGCGGCTCGCGGTCCAGGCGCGCGACCCGCGCCGTTTCTGGTTCTGGATCGATGCGTCGGGGCTCGAGCAGGTCAATCGCGAGACGGCTGAGATCGTGCGCGCCATGGGCCTGGCGGGCGTGGAGGCGGTTCCGGCCGCGTCACTTTCCTATGGCGGGCAGCGGCTGGTGGACATGGCGCTCGCATTGGCGACGAAGCCGCGGGTGCTCCTGCTCGACGAGCCGCTCGCCGGACTCGCCGCCGCGGAGCGCGAGCGCGTCGGCCGCCTGATCAAGGGCATCAGCGCCGACCTTCCGGTCCTGCTGGTCGAGCACGACATCGACCGGGTGTTCGCACTCGCCGACGCGGTGACGGTAATGAACGATGGCGAGGTGCTGGTCGACGGCAGCGTGGCCGACGCCCGCGATTCTCCGCGCGTGCAGGAGGTCTACATCGGCGCGGGCTCCCACGCCCTGGCGAGCCGGCCGCGGGAGAGTGCGGCGCAGGACACGGTGCTGCTGAAGCTCTCGGGCGTGAACACCTTTTACGGCAAGAGCCACATCCTGCGCGACGTGAGCTTCGAAGTCCGCGTCCACGAGGTCGTCGCGCTCCTTGGCCGCAATGGCGCGGGGAAGTCCACGCTCCTGAAGACCATCGTCGGCATCGCGCCGCCCGCGACCGGCTCAATCAGCCTCGGCGCGGCGGAGCTCGCGCGCCAACCTGCGGCGCAAATCACCCGCCGCGGGATCGCCTACGTGCCCCAGGGGCGGGGACTCTTCGCGGGAATGACGGTGGCGGAAAACCTCGAGCTCGGTCGGCTCAAGCGGCGCAACGGCCAGGGCACATTCTGGGATCAGGAGAAGATCTTCGAGTTCTTCCCGCGCATCAAGGAGCGCTGGCGCTCGCCCGCCGACTATCTCTCGGGCGGCGAGCAGCAGATGGTCGCGGTGGCGCGCGCCCTGTCCGGCGATACGCGGCTGCTGCTGCTGGACGAGCCCTTCGAGGGCCTCGCGCCCGCCGTGGTCGAGGATCTGTTCGACGCCTTCGACAAGCTGCGCCGCGAGGTTTCGATCCTGATCGTCGACCACCACCTCGACCTGGCGCTTGCGTTGTCGGATCGCACCATCGCGCTCGACCGCGGCGAGGTCACCCACATCGGGCCTTCGCAGGCGCTCTCCGCGGACCTCGAGCTGCGCCGCAAGGTATTGTGGCTTTGACTGAAAGGAAATCCATGGCTGTTGCGGGAATCGTCGGCGCCGGGCTCATCGGCCGCGCCTGGGCGCATGTGTTCGCACGCGCGGGCTGGCAGGTTCGCGTGTGGGATCCGTCGCCACAAAGCCGCGACACGGCGGCAGCGTCCATCGCGCAGTCGCTGCATGACCTTGCGCGCCATGGCCTGGTGACCGACCCCGATGCCGCCGCGCGGCGGGTGACCGTGGTGGCCGAGCTTGCCGACGCGGTCCGCGCTGCGGACTACGTGCAGGAAAGCGGCCCCGAAGTCCTCGCGACCAAGGCGGCGACATTCGTCCAGTTGGATGACCTGGCGCCGCCGGGTGCAATCCTCGCCTCGTCGACCTCGGCCATCGTGGCCTCGCTATTTACCGAGAGGCTTCCGGGCCGCGCGCGCTGCATCGTAGCCCACCCGGTGAATCCCCCGCACCTCGTGCCGGTGGTCGAGCTCTGCGGCGCGCCCTGGACGTCGGTGGAGACGCGCGAGCGAGCGCGCTCGATCCTCCGGGAAGTCGGGCAGGTGCCGATCGAGGTCAAGAAGGAAATCGACGGCTTCATCCTGAATCGCCTGCAGGCCGCGCTCCTCTCGGAAGCGTTTCGCCTGGTGCAGGAAGGTTATGTGAGCCCGCAGGATCTCGACCACACGGTGGCCGACGGCCTCGGGCTGCGCTGGGCATTCATGGGTCCCTTCGAGACGATCGAGCTGAATGCGCCTGGCGGAATCGCGGACTATTGCGAGCGCTACGTGCCGTGGTTCCGTCGCTACGCCGCCGATCCGCCGCCGGTTGCGGTCTGGGACGACGCTCGCTGGGGGCTGGCCGCCGAGGCGTGGGGCCGCAAGCCGACGGCGAAGTGGGTTGCCGACAAGAGCCGAAAGCGCGATGCGCGCATCGCGGCGCTGGTGGCCCACAAACGCACGCAGAAGAGCCTGTCCGAATGAAAATCGAGCCCGAGGAGATGGCCCGTGGCTGAAGCGAAACTCGCGGCAACGCGCTCGCGCAAGGTGGTGATCACTTGCGCGGTCACCGGCGCGATCCACACCCCTTCGATGTCGCCGCACCTCCCGATCACTTCCGACGAGATCGCCGCCGCCGCCATCGGCGCGTGGGAGGCGGGTGCCGCCATCGTGCACTTGCACGCGCGCGATCCGAAGGACGGGCGTCCCGACCAGCGGCCCGAGGCGTTCGCGCCGTTCCTCGCCAAGATCAAGAAGGCGTGTGATGTCGTGGTGAACATCACCACGGGCGGCGCGCCGACCATGGCCGTGGACGAGCGCCTCAAGCCTTGCGCGCATTTCAAGCCCGAGGTCGCCTCCCTCAACATGGGCTCGATGAATTTCGGCCTTTTCCCGATGCTCGCGCGCTTCAAGGAGTTCAAGCACGACTGGGAGCGGCCGTACCTGGCGGGATCCGACGAGCGGATCTTCAAGAACACCTTCAAGGATATCGAGCTGATCCTCACGACCTGCGCGGCGAACGGCACGCGCTTCGAGGTCGAGTGCTACGACATCGGCCACCTCTATACGCTGCGGCACTTCGCCGACCGGGGGCTGGTGAAGCCGCCGTTCTTCATCCAATCGGTGTTCGGCATCCTTGGCGGGATCGGTCCGCATCCCGAGGACGTGGCCCACATGCGCCGCACGGCCGACCGGCTCTTCGGCGAGCAATACATCTGGAGCGTGCTCGGGGCAGGGCGTAACCAGCTTCCGATCGCGGCGCAATCCGTGGCCCTCGGCGGCAACGTTCGCGTGGGACTCGAGGACTCGCTCTGGATCGGGCCCGGGCAGCTCGCCGAGACCAACGCGCAGCAGGTGCGCGCCGCGCGGCAGATCATCGAGGGACTGGGCCTGGAAATCGCCTCGCCCGACGAGGCGCGCTCGCTGCTGCGGCTCAAGGGCGCTAACCAGGTCAACTTCTGAAATACCCTTTTCATGACAGGATGCGCGGCGCCGTGCGACGATCGCCGGATGTCAGAGCAAAAACGCCCGGCGAAGGTTCATCTCCAGTTCAACTCGCGCTACGGCGGCCTCCCGCGCGGCAAGAAGTTGCGCGACGGGCTTTCCGGGGTGGCGGCGCGGGGCGAGTCGCTGTGGTTCGTGAGCGACGAGACGCTGACGGTCGAGCGGCTGGATCGCACCCGGAATCGCCCCCTGGCGTATGCGAAGCACGCCACTTTCCGGCTCGAAGACTACCTGCGACTGCCCAGCGGCTCCGGCCGTGAAGCGGATCTGGAAGACCTCGACATCGCCGACGGCTACCTGTGGCTGGTCGGCTCCCACGCGGCGGTGCGCCAGATGCCGGGCAAGAATCCCTCGCCGCGCGACATCGCGAAGGCGCTCGGGAAGATCGAGCGCCAGGGCAACCGCTACCTGCTGGCTCGAATCCCGATCGTCGAGGGCGAGCGCAGCGCGACGCTCGCTCGCCGCGCCGGCGCCGGTTCGAGCAAGCGCGTTGCAGCGCTGCTTCAGGGTGGCGCCAAGGGCAACGCGCTCACGCGCGCGCTCCGCAAGGACATGCACTTCCGGGACACATTCGCGCCGCCGAGCAAGGAAAACGGCTTCGACGTCGAGGGCATTGCGGTCGTCGGAGGACGGGTGATGTTGGGTTTACGCGGCCCCGTATTCAACGAGTGGGCCGTCATCCTCGAGATCGAACCGCGCCCGGCGCGCGGCGACTCGTCGCTCCTGCGCCTTGGCAGGTTCGGCCCTGGCCGAAAATTGTATCGAAAGCATTTCCTCAAGCTCGATGGGCTCGGGGTGCGGGGGCTCTGCCGCTACGGTCGCGACATTCTCGTGCTCGCCGGGCCGACGGCCGCACCCGAGGGTCCGGCGAAGGTCTATCGGTGGCTCGGGGGCGCGCGATCGGACATCGAGCGGCGCTTGCGGCCCTCGGACCTGGTCCACGTGATGGACCTGCCGACGGGGCGCAGAAGCGATCGTCCCGAGGGGATCGTCGTGATGACATCCCCGCGCGGGCGCGACCGGATCCTGGTGCTCTACGAAAGGGCCGCGGAGAGTCGCATGCGCGGCGCCCATGGCACCGACGCCGACCTGTTCGCGATTCACTGACGTTTGGGGCACTTGACGGCGAGCAGGTAGAATTCTGCGCCATGCGGTCTCTCTCCAATCTCTTCGACAACAATCGCGCGTGGTCCGAGCGCATCCGGCGCGAGGATCCCGAGTTCTTCCAGCGCCTGTCGCGCCAGCAGCGTCCGCGCTACCTGTGGATCGGCTGCGCCGACAGCCGCGTGCCGGCCAACGAGATCGTGGACCTCGCGCCTGGCGAGCTGTTCGTGCATCGCAACGTGGCCAACGTCGTGGTCCACAGCGACCTCAACTGCCTCTCGGTGATGCAGTTCGCCGTCGACGTGCTGAAGGTCGAGCACATCATCGTATGCGGCCACTACGGGTGCAGCGGCGTCTCGGTCGCGCTCCAGAACCAGCGCGTGGGCCTCGCGGACAATTGGCTGCGCCACGTCCAGGACGTGCACGCGAAGCACGAGTCGCGCGTCGCCCAGCCGAAGGACGTGGCCGCCCGCATCGACCGGCTGTGCGAGTTGAACGTGATCGAGCAGGTGGCGAACGTCTGCCTGACCACGATCGTGCGCGACGCCTGGGATCGCGGTCAGGAGCTTGCCGTGCACGGCTGGGTGTACGGCCTCACGGACGGGCTACTGCGTGACCTCGCCACCACGGTCACGGCCCCGGCGGAAGCTGCAGAATCCTACCGAACGGCCCTCGCCGCCTTTTAGGCCCGGCATCCGGTCTCCGGAGGCCTCGCGTCCAACCGTACAATGCCGCGATGCAGTGCACCTCCGAGCTCGAAGCTCTCCTCGAAGAAGTCGCGCGCGAGGGCTTCGCCTTCGCTCCGGCGGCGCAGTTGCGCCCGCTCCTCGGCGGGCTCGCCGACTGGGAGGCGTTCGCGGCGAGCTGGAATGACCTGCCACGCGACACCCACCTGCCCGAGGGACACCGCTACCGCAGGCGGCGCCATGCCACGCTATCGGCGCGAGCCGGGGAGGGCAGTTTCCGCGTCGAGCCGCACCAGCCGCACTATCAGGGGCTCGAATACAACGCCCTCGTCGGCGGCATCGAGCGCTGGTTCGAGCCGGTAGCGCCGCAGATCGTCGCAGGCGCGACCTTCGGCGCGGTGATTGCGTTGTGCCTGCGCCTCTTCGGGCGCCTGCGTCCGCATACCGAATGGCGCATCGAATGCCACCAGTTTCGCATCGAGGCGCGCGGCGATTACGCGGGCCAGCCCACGCCCGAGGGCGTGCATCGCGACGGCGTCGATTACGTGATGGTGCTCCTGGTGGGCCGCGCCAACATCGCGAGCGGCACTACCACGGTGCACGACCTCGACGGGCGCCTGCTGGGAAGCTTCACGCTGGAATCGGCGTTCGATGCCGCCCTGGTCGACGACGCGCGCGTCAAACATGGCGTGACCGCCGTGCATCCCATCGATCTCGCGCGCCCCGCCAGCCGCGACGTGCTGGTGGTGACGCTGCGCGCGGGTTACATTCCTCCCGTATGAGCGTAAGCGCACCGCAACGCAGCATGTCGGCCCGCGACCTCGAGCCGATCCTCGCGGTCGCGGCCAAGCTCGCCGCGCCATTCGACCTGCGCACCATGCTGGTCGAGGTGGTGGATGCGGCCAAGCTGGTGCTGAAGGCCGATCGCGGAACGGTGTGGCTCTACGATGCCGGCGCCGACGAGCTGGTCCTCGAGATTGCCACCGACATCGCACCGGTGAGGCTGCCGGCCGGCAGCGGCATCGTCGGCAGCTGCGCGCGCAGCCGCCAGATCATCAACGTCCCTGATTGCTATGCGGACCCGCGCTTCGACCCGGCCATGGACCGGCGCTCGGGCTACAGCACGCGTTGCATGCTCACGCTCCCGCTGGTCGATCACAAGGACGTTCTCGTCGGCGTGATGCAGGTACTTAACAAGGCCGACGGCGTGTTCGAGGCCGAGGACGAGGCTCTCGCCACCGTACTTGCGGCGCAGTGCGCCATCGCCTTGCAGCGCGTGCGCATGACCGAGGCGCTGATCGAGGGCGAGAAGATGCGCCAGCAGCTCGAGATGGCGCGCGTGGTGCAGATGGGCACGCTGCCCGCGACCATGCCCTCGCTCCCCGGCTACGACGTCTATGGGACGTTCGAGCCCGCCGACCTCACCGGCGGCGACACGTTCGACCTCGAGCTCCTCGACCAGGGGCTGCTGGTGGTCCTGGGAGACGCAACCGGGCACGGCATCGCGCCGGCGTTGTCGGTCACGCAGATGCACGCGATGCTGCGCATGGCATTTCGCATGGGAGCGGACCTCGAGACCGCATTCACGCACGTGAACAATCAGCTCGCGGACACTTTGCCGCCGGACCGCTTCATCACCGCCTTTATCGGGCTGCTGGATGCCACCACGCACCGCCTGCGGTTCCACAGCGGAGGGCAGGGGCCGATCCTTCATTTCGCCGCGGCCACCGGCGCATGCGTGCATTACAAGCCGACCAGTTTCCCGCTCGCCGCGATGCCGCTCACGGCGCTGCGCGCCCCGGTCATCCTGGAATTCGGGCCCGGCGACATCCTCGCCCTGGTTTCCGACGGGATCTTCGAGTATCGCAACGCGGAAGGGGACGAGTTCGGCGAGGCGCGTGTCCAGGACATCATCCGGGCGCATCCCGACGAGACCATGGCGGAGCTCTCGTCGACGCTGCTCCGGGCGGTGAGAAGCTTCGCGGGCAGCGCGCCCCAGGAAGACGACATGACCGTGGTTCTGGTCAAGCGCGAAGTCTGGCCGGTCGCGGCCGACTGGACCTTCAAGCGCACTTTCGAGGCCATTCCGGAGATCGCGCAGTTCACCGCGGACGTCTTCGCCAGCCATCAGATCGATGCCCGCCTGCTGGCCCCCCTGGACCTGGTGCTGGAAGAGCTTTTCACCAATATGGTCAAATATGGCAACGGCAACGCGCCGGTGAGGGTCACGCTGAGGAAGACCCCGGGCGGCCTGCAGGCGACGCTCACGGATTTCGGGGTGGAGGCCTTCGACATCACCCGCGCGCCCGAGGTGGATACCACGCTGCCGATCGAAGAGCGTGAGGCGGGGGGGCTGGGGCTGCACCTGGTCCGCAAGCTGGTCGATTCGATCGAGTACGAGTACCTGAAGGACAGCCGGCAAAGCCGCATCACGTTCAGCATGACCGTACGGGAGAACAACAATGCTCGCGATTGAATATGGCGCCAACGGCGAGGTGGTCATCGCCGGGCGTCTGGACGCTGCGCAGTGCCCTGCGGCCCAGACGTTCCTCGATCGAGTCCAGGGTCCGGTGACGGTGGACTGCACCCGCCTCGAGTACATCTCGAGCGCCGGCCTGGGCGTGCTGCTGAAGACCCAGAAGCGGCTCATGGCCTCGTCCGGCAAGCTGCGCCTCGCGGGCGTGAACCGGCACCTGCAGGACGTATTCCAGTATTCCGGATTCGACCAGATCTTCGAGATCCAGCCCGCTGAATAGCGTCCGAAGCCAACCTTTCCCGCCCCGCGGTGTAATTGTGATCAAGGACCCCGACGAGGCGCTGGTCGAACGCTGCCGCAAAGGCGACGGCGCCGCCTTCGCCGTGCTGGTGAAGCGCTACCAGGGTCCGATCTACAACGCCGCCTACCGCGTGCTCGGCAACGCGGAGGATGCGAGCGACATCACGCAGTCAGTGTTCCTGAAGATCGCGGAGCGGCTCGACGACTATGACCCCAGGTACAAGTTCTTCAGCTGGATCTACCGCATCGCCCTCAACGAGTCGCTCAACTTGCTGCGGCGCAACGGCCGCGAGGAGCCGCTCGGGGACGATGAGGAGTTCCTGCCGGGCGACGCCCGCGCCGATCCCGAGCGGCAGGCGCTCGAGGCGGAGCTCTCGGCGCGGGTGCAGGGGGCGCTCATGAAGCTCAAGGCACAGGACCGCATGATGCTCGCGCTGCGCCACTTCTCCGAGTGCAGCTACCGCGAGATCGCCGATGTCCTCGAGATCGACGAGAAGACCGTGAAATCGCGCCTGTTCGAGGCGCGCAGCCGCATGCGCGGGCTGCTCCACGAGGTGCACGCGGCGTGAATAGTTCATCGCGCGACATCGAGTTGCTGATGCACGCTGTCCTGGACGGCGAGGCAACGCCCGCCGAGTCGGACCAGTTGGATCGCCTGTTGAAAACGGATTCCGACGCGCGCATGCTGTTTGGGGATCTGAAGCAGGTCTTCGACGAACTGGCACGGGTGCCGCCCGTGGCGCCGCCGGAGGCACTCGCGGAGACCATCGCGCAGCGGAGCAAACCTTTTCTTGCGTCGCGTGTAAGTAGGCTAGAGTCGGACCAGGGCCGGGACACAGGGCCGCCGATACCCGAGGGGTTAATCGCAACAATAAGGGAGTTGATCATGGGCCAACCCAGCAGCGGTTCCTTCAACAAGCGCAAGGTTTTCATCGGCGTGAGTGTCGCCGTCGCGGCAGCGCTCCTCGTGAGCCATTACGCCCTCGATTTCCCCGGCACCGGCCAGTCGGTCTCCGGCACGGTCGCGCCGGCCCAGCGCTACCGCGCGCCGCAGATCCAGGCCCAGGATGTGAAGCTCGGCGACCAGTCGATCGCCCAGGTGATGCAGTCCGATGCCTTCGATCGGCTGATCAAAGACCCGCAGGTGCGGGCCCTCGCGCAGGACGCGTCCTTCAAGGCGCTGGCGGCGCGGCCTGAAGTATTCAAGATGATGGCCGAGCACGCGGAAGCGTTCGCCGCGATGGCAGCGCGCCCCGAGGCATTCGCGGTCATGGCGGCGCATCCCGAGGCGTTCGCGGTGATGGCCGCGAATCCCGAAGCGTTCCGCGCGGCCCAGGCGAGCCCGGAAGCATTCCGCGCGCTCTTCGCGAGCCCCGAGGCGTTCGCCGCGGTGAAGGCCAACCCTGAGGCGTTCCGCGCCGCCTTCGCCAGTCCCGAGGCGATGCGGGCCGCGCTGGCGAGCCCCGAAGCCATGCGTGCGGCGCTGGCGAGCCCCGAGGCGATGCGCGCAGCTCTCGCGAGCCCCGATGCGTTCCGCGCCGCATTGGCGCAGCCGGAGGCGTTCCGCGCCGCGCTCGCAAACCCGGAAGCGCTGAAGGCGCTCCTCGCCAGTCCCGAGGCGTACGCCGTGGTGAAGGCCAACCCCGACGCGTTCCGCGCCGCGCTGGCGCAACCCGAAGCATTCCGCGCCGCGCTCGCGCAGCCGGAAGCGTTCCGCGCCGCGCTCGCGCAGCCTGAAGCCTTCAAGGCGGCCCTCGCGCATCCCGAGGCTTTCCGTGCGCTCTATGCACGCCCCGAGGCGTTCGCGGTGATCCGGGCGCATGCCGACGCCTTCCGCTCCGCCCTGGCGCAGCCGGATGCGTTCCGTGCCGCGCTCGCGAATCCCGAGGCATTCCGCGCCGCGCAGGCGAGCCCCGAAGCGCTGAAGGCGCTGTATGCCAATCCCGAGGCGTTCGCCGCCGTGAAGGCGCAGCCGGATGCGTTCCGCGCCGCGCTCGCACACCCCGAGGCGTTCCGTTTCGCGCTCGCGCAGCCCGAAGCGTTCCGTGCCGCGCTCGCACACCCCGAGGCATTCAAGGCGCTGTACGCTCGTCCCGAGGCGTTCGCTGCGATCAAGGCCCATCCCGACGCGTTCCGCTCCGCCCTCGCGCAGCCCGAAGCGTTCCGCGCGGCGCTGGCGCGTCCCGAGGCGTTCCGCGCAATGCTGCAGAGTCCCGACGCATTGCGCGCGGTGCTGGCGCACCCCGAAGCCTTCGCCGTGCTGCGCAAGCATCCCGACGCATTCCGCGCCGCGCTCGCGAGCCCCGAGGCCCTGCGGTCGCTGTACGCAAGCCCCGAGGCGATGAAGGCGGCACTGGCGAATCCGCAGGCCCTGCGTGCAGCGCTCGCGCAGCCCGAGGCGTTCCGCGCGGCGCTCGCGAATCCGGAAGCGTTCCGCATGCTGGCCGCAAGCCCCGAGGCCGCCCGGGCCGCGTACGCATCGCCGCAGGCGTTCGCGGTGATGGCCGCGAACCCGAAGGCCTTCCAGGTGATGCTCGCCAACCCGAAAGCGCTGGCCGTGATGCAGGCGCATCCGCAGGTCTTCCACGCGATGGCGCTGCATCCCCAGGCGTTCATGTCGGTCGCGCGCAGCCCGCAGGCGTTCCAGGTGCTCTCGCAGAACCCGCTGGCAATCGAGCGCCAGAAACAGTAACCTTCGGCCCATCCGAGGGAGTCGAGACCGCCGGCGCAAGACCGGCGGTTTCGTTTTGGGGAGCGAATCCGATGCGGGCGATGGGCTGGTGGTTGCTGGCGGCGCTGGCGTTTCCCGCCGCCGCCGATACGAACCCCGTAGCGCCGGAGACGGAAGAAAGCCCGCTGGGACTGTCGAGCCTGCGCACGCCGGACCTCGAGCTCGTCTACCAGGACCCGATCCTTTCCTATCTCGTGCCGCACGCCGCGCGCACCTTCATCAACTCGCTCGCCTGGCAGCGGCGCATCTTCGGCTGGAATCCGTCCGAGCCCACCACGGTGATGCTCAAGGACTTTTCCGACTACGGCAATGCGGGTGCCACGCCGATTCCGCGCAACACGGTGCGCTTCGACATCGCGCCGATGTCGCGCGCCTTCGAGACCAATCCGTCGAGCGAGCGCATGTACTCGACCATGAACCACGAGCTGGTCCACCTGTCGACGACCGACATGGCGACCGCCCAGGACCAGCGCTGGCGGCGCTTCTTCCTCGGCAAGCTCTATGCGCAATCGCAGCATCCCGAGACGCTGCTCTACAGCTACCTCACCGTGCCGCGCTTCACCGTGCCGCGCTGGTACCTCGAGGGCAGCGCCGTGTTCATGGAGACGTGGATGGGCGGCGGATTCGGGCGCGCGCAGGGCGGCTACGACGAGATGGTGTTCAGGGCGATGGTGCGCGACTCGGCACCGTTCTACGATCCGCTGGCGCTGGTCTCGCGCGGCACCCGCACCGACTTCCAGGTCGGCGCCAACGCCTACCTCTACGGCACGCGTTTCTTTACCTACCTTGCTCACGTGCATTCGCCCGAGAAGGTGGTCGCGTGGCTCAAGCGCGACGAGGGCAGCAAGCGCGGCTACGCCGACCAGTTCGCGCACGTCTTCGGCGTGCCGCTCGAGCAGGGGTGGGACGAGTGGATCGCCTTCGAGCGCGCCTTCCAGGCGCGCAACCTGGTGGAGGTGCGCAAGAACCCGGTCACCGCGCAGCGCAATCTGGTCGCCACCGCCGTGGGCTCAGCCTCGCGTACCTATTTCGACGAGGCGAGCGGCATCCTCTACGGCGCGTTCCGTTATCCCGGCGTGGTAGAGCACGTGGGGGCCCTCAACACCCGAGACGGCACGCTCGCGCGGCTCGCCGACGTGAAGGGCGCGATGCTCTACTCGGTCACGTCGTTCGCCTACGACCCGGTAAGCCGCACCGCCTTCTACACCGCCGACAACCTGGCGTTTCGCGACCTGATGTCCCTCGACGTCGGCAGCGGGCGCGAGACACTGCTGCAGCTCGACGCGCGCATCGGGGAGATCGTCTTCAACGCGAAGGACCGCTCGCTCCTGGGCGTGCGCCACCAGAACGGGCTTGCGACGCTGGTGCGCATCCCCCACCCGTACAAGGAATGGAACCAGGTCTACACGTTCCCCTATGGGGTCGTGCCGAGCGACCTCGACATCTCGCCTGACGGCCGGCTGCTGTCGGCCTCGGTGAGCGAGGTGACCGGTGACGAGTTCCTGCGAGTTTGGCCCCTCGAGGGCCTGATGAAGGGCGAGGCCAAGCCGCTCAGCGAGCACAGCTTCGGACAGTCGGTGCCCGAAGGGTTCGTGTTCAGCCGCGACGGTCGATACCTGTACGGCAGCAGCTACTACACCGGCATCTCCAACATCTTCCGCTACGAGGTGGCGAACGGCGCCGTCGAGGCGGTCTCGAACGCGGAGTCGGGCTTCTTCCGCCCGGTGCCGCTCGCCGACGGGCGATTGGTGGTGCTCAACTTCACCGGCCAGGGATTCGTGCCGGCGGTGATCGAGCCGCGCCCGGTGAAGGATGTCAGCGCGATCCGGTTCCTCGGCGCGGAACTCGCCGCGAAGCACCCGGTCGTGACCACCTGGGGCGTGCCGCCGCCGGGCAACGTCGACTACGAGGCGCAGGTCACCGCGAAGGGCGTCTACCGGCCGTTGCGCCGGCTCGAGGTGCAGAGTGCCTTTCCGGTACTGCAGGGTTACAAGGAATCGGTCGGCCTCGGCTACCACGTGAACATCGGCGACCCGCTCGGCTTCGCAGCGATCGGGATCACCGCTGCGGTCACCCCCGACTCGAAGCTCGCCGACGACGAGGCGGGACACGTCGAGATCACCGGCCGCTACCAGAACTGGCACACGCGCCTGTCGTGGAATCGCTCCGATTTCTACGACCTCTTCGGACCGACCAAGCGCGGCCGCAAGGGTTATGCCGCGGTGGTCGGGTACGACGACTTCCTCATTTTCGACGAGCCGCGCAAGCTCGAGCTCAAATCCGAGATCGCCTACTACGGCAAGCTCGACACGCTTCCCGACTTCCAGAACGTGCGGGCGCCGGTCGAGCGCCTCGCCACCGCGCAGGTGGGCCTGCATTACACCTTCGTGCGGCGCTCGCTCGGCGCGGTCGACGACGAGAAGGGACTCACCTGGGATGTGGTTGCGAGCGCGAACCACGCCAACGGCGAAACCACCCCGCAGCTCTGGGCGGGCCTCGACTTCGGCATGCCGCTGCCGCTCCCCCACGCCTCGCTCTGGCTGCGCAGCGCCGCGGGCACGTCGAACGGCGATCGCAGCGATCCGTTCGCCAACTTCTATTTCGGCGGCTTCAAGAACAATTACGTCGACAGCCGCTCGATCCAGCGCTATCGCCAGCACCACTCCTTTCCGGGGTTCGGCATCGACGAGATCAGCGGGCGCAGCTTCGCCCGCCAGATGGTCGAGGTCAACCTGCCGCCCGTGGTCTTCGCCAACCTCGGCACGCCGAGCCTGCACGCCACGTGGTTGCGCTCGTCACTCTTCGCCGCCGCGCTCTGGACCGACCCGCAGAATGCCAGGCTCCGGGAGCGCTACGGTACTGCGGGCGCGCAGGTCGACCTGCGCTTCAGCGTGTTGCACTGGTACGACATGACGCTCTCCTTCGGCTACGCGGTCGGCTTCCGCGGCTCTTCGCGCGCCGGCGACGAATGGAT
>JALYSB010000029.1 GCA_030855025.1 Pseudomonadota bacterium | reverse complement strand
TGGCGGCCACGAATTCGCCGATGATCGCGTCCAGCTCCTCGGCATTCTTCACGCGATCGGCGTTGGTCCGGTAGCGCGGGTCGCTGATCAGGTCGCTGCGCCCGATCGAGGTGAACACGCGCTCGGCCATCTTCTGCGTGGATGCCGACAGCGCCACGTATTTCCCGTCGCTCGCCCGGTAGGCATTGCGCGGTCCGGAGTTGGTCGAACGGCTGCCGGTGCGCGGTTTCACCTTGCCGGTGAGGCGATAGGCCGCGGCCTGGGGACCGAGCACGTGGAAGAGCGGATCGAGGAGCGGGAGATCGATCACCTGGCCCTTGCCGCCATTCACCTCGACCTCGCGCAGCGCGATCATCGCGCCGATCGCGCCGTAGAGCCCGGCATAGGAATCGGCCATGTACATCGGCGGCAGCACCGGCTCGCGATCGGGAAAGCCGTTGAACGAGGCGAATCCCGAAATGCCCTCGACCAGGGTGCCGAATCCGGGACGGCGGCGATACGGCCCGGTCTGTCCCCAGCCCGATATCCGGACGATCACGAGCTTGGGATTGCCCGCGAGCAGAACCTCCGGGCCGAGACCCATCTGTTCCAGGGTATCGGGGCGGAAGCTCTCGACGAAAAGGTCCGCCTTCGCGGCGAGCTTGAGCAGCAGCGCCTTCGATTCCGGATTCCGCAGCTCGAGGGCGAGACTCTTCTTGTTGCGCGCGTAGAGCTTCCAGTTGACCTGGACCTCCTGGGTGCGCCAGGCACGCAGCGTGTCGCCGGCCTCGGGCTCCACCTTGATCACCTCGGCGCCGAAGTCCGCGAGCACGCCGGTGAGCGTGTTGCCCGCCACCAGCCGCGACAGGTCCAGCACGCGCACGCCGTCGAGCGTGCCGCGTCCCGGGCCGATGTAGTCGCGCTTCTTCAACATGCAGTTCATTCCGGCTTGATGTTCGCGTCCTTGGCGACCTTCTTCCAGCCCTCGATCTCGTCCTTGATCGTCTTCGCGAACTGGGCAGGCGTCATGGTCGCGGGCTCGGCGCCCTCGCGCAGGAACACTTCCTTGATCTCGGGCGACGTGAGGATCCGGTTCATGTCGGCGTTCACCTGCGCGATGATCTCGGGCGGCGTCCTGGGCGGGGCCAGAACCCCCCACCAGAGCTCGAAGCTGTAGCCCGGCACGCCCATGGAGGCGACCGGATGCAGGTCCGGCACGACGCTCGACGCGCCCTTGCTCGTGACGCCGATGCCGCGCAGCTTGCCGGCCTTCACGTGCTGGTAGATCGATGGCGCGCTCGCGATCAGCACGTCGACGTGCCCGCCGATGATGTCGGTCACCGCGGGGCCCATGCCCTTGTAGGGCACGTGGGTCATCTTGATCTGTGCCGCGTCCATCAGGAGCTCGGTGGCGAAATGGTTGGTGCTGCCCTGCCCCGACGATGCGAAATTGAGCTTGCCGGGATTCTTGCGCGCGAGGTCGAAGAGCTCGAGCGTGGTCTTGGCCTGGACGTGGTTGGCGACGGTGAGCAGCATCGGGCCCTTGGCGACCATGCCCACCGGCGTGAACCCGCTCACCGGGTCGAACGGCAGGTTCGGCTGGATCGCCGCGTTGGTGGTGAACGACGACGAGAGCAGGCAGAGCGTGTAGCCGTCGGGCGCGGCCCTCGACACGTAGGCCGACCCGATCGAGCCGCCCGCGCCGGCGCGGTTCTCGATGATCACCGGAACCTTCCAGACGTCGGACAGGCGCTTGCCCAGCTCACGCGCGAAGGTGTCGTTCGAGCCGCCCGGCGGGTACGGCACGATCATCGTGACGGGCTTGTTGGGGAATTTCTGCGCGAACACCGGCAGCGCCAAGAGCAGCGCCGCGACCAGGCCGACCATCCACCTCATTCGATTCTCCTTTCCTGCGCGATGAGTCCGAGTTTCCGTGCCAGCTCGAGGATCGACTCCGCCCGCCTCACGAAAGGCGCATCGACCATCTTTCCGTTCACGGTGAAGGCCCCGATGCCTTTAGTAGCCGCGTTCTCCGCCGCCTCGATCACCTTCAGCGAATGCGCGATCTCGGCATCGGTGGGGCGGAAGACGGCGTTGGCGATCGGTACCTGCGTCGGGTGGATCGCGCTTTTTCCCACGTAGCCCAGGCGACGCGCGCCCTCGGCCTCGCGTCGATAACCCTCGGGGTCCTCGATGTTGGCGTACGCGCCGTCGTAGGCCCACACCCCGGCCTCGCCCGCGGCGATGCGGATCTGCAGCTGGATCGCCTCGATCACGGGCGGGTTGTAGCGGTCGATGTCGAGGGGCTCGATCAGGTCGCCCCAGCCCGCCTGCAGGCCCACCACACGCGGGCTCGCGGTGGCGATTTCCGCGGCGAGGCGCAGCGCGCGGGGCGATTCGATGTTGGGCAGGATGTCGATGGGCTCGACCTCCGCCCTGCGCTCGAACTTCGCCAGGGCGGCGGCGCAGGCGCGCACGTCCTCGGGCGACTCGGGCTTGGGCAGGTTCACGATATCGAGCCCCGGGCCGACGATCGCCTCGAGATCACGCTCGAAATGCTCGGAGTCGATGCCATTCACCCGCACGATGATCACCTTGCCGCAGTTCGGCGGCAGCGTGCGCAGGAATTTCGCGAGCGCGGCGCGCGCCTGGACCTTGCGCGCCTCGTCCACCGAGTCCTCGAGGTCGAACGACAGCGCGTCCGCCTCGCTCGCCATCGCCTTGGCGAAGAGTTCGGGCCGGGAACCGGGAACAAAGAGCTTGGATCGCATTTGTCGTCATTCCCGCGAAGGCGGGAATCCAGCCGCCATTTTGACTGGATTCCCGCCTGCGCGGGAATGACGCTACCGGAGCCTGCTGACGATCGCCTTGGTGAATGTCTTGGTGTTGGCCTTCCCGCCCAGGTCGCCGGTGCGGATCTTGTCCTTCAGCAGCACGGCGTCGATCGCGTCGCGCAGACGCGTGGCCTTCTCCTGGTGGCCGACATGGTCGAGCATCATCGCCGCGGAGAGCATGAGGGCGAGGGGGTTGGCGATTCCCTTGCCGGCGATGTCGGGCGCGGAGCCGTGCACCGCCTCGAAGATTGCAGCATCTGCACCAATATTGCCGGCGGGCGCCATGCCGAGGCCGCCCACCAGCCCCGCGTTCAGGTCCGAGAGTATGTCGCCGAAGAGGTTGGTGGTGACGATCACGTCGAACTGGTAGGGGTTCATCACCAGCTGCATCGCGCAGGCATCGATGATCCGCTCGTCGCAGGCGACGCGGCCCTCGTAGCGCTTCGCGACCTCCTTGCCGGTTTCCAGGAAAAGCCCCGTCAACGCCTTCAGAACATTGGCCTTGTGCACCAGGGTGACCTTCTTGCGCCCGTGCTTGACGGCATAGTCGAAGGCGAACTCGTTGATGCGCCGCCCGCCCGCGCGGGTGTTCACGCCCGAGGCGAGCGCCACTGCATGGGGATCGTCGCCGATCGGGATGTAGTGCTCGAAGCCGACGTACAGGCCCTCGAGGTTCTCGCGGATCAGCACCAGGTCGATATTCTCGTAGCGCCCGCCCGGAATGAGCGTGCGCGCGGGGCGCAGGTTCGCGTAGAGCTGGAATTCCTCGCGCAGGCGCACGTTGGACGAGCGGAAGCCCCCGCCGACCGGGGTGGCGAGTGGGCCCTTCAACGCAAGGCGCGTCTTGCGGATGCTCGCGATCGTGGTGGGCGGCAGGGGATCGCCCGAGGACTTGACGCCGGCTACGCCTGCCTGGTGGGTTTCATAGACGAAGGGCGCGCCCACCGCGTCGAGCACGGCGAGGGTGGCTTCGGCGACCTCGGGGCCGATGCCATCCCCGGGGATGAGCGTTACGGGAATCTTGCTGGCGGGCCTTGCGGGTTTCTTCTGGATTTTCGCGGCCATGCTCATCATCCCCCTGTGAGAGGGACGATTATACGGCGCCCTCCTAGACGACCGCGTCGGCGATGACCCGGAGGGAATCGCGCATGTGCCGCAGCGCCGGCACCAGGGGCGCGGCCGATACCGGAACGATCATCGCGAGGAATGCCGCCATTACCGAAACCGCGCGATGCATCGAGTGCTCCCCTTGTATATTGGGGTCAGGTTACCTATCAATCTGTCCCCATACAACCCCAATCCCATGACCGACGATACCAAGGACAAAGGGCTCGAGAAGGGCCTTACCAGCTACGGCGACCGCGACTTCTCGCTCTTCCTGCGCAAGGCCTTCATCAAGGGCGCGGGCTACACCGACGACGCCCTCTCGCGCCCCGTCGTGGGCATCGCGAATACCGGCAGCAGCTACAACCCCTGCCACGGCAACGCGCCACAGCTGATCGAGGCGATCAAGCGCGGCGTGATGCTCGCGGGCGGGCTGCCCGTGGATTTCCCGACGGTCTCGATCCACGAGAGCTTCGCGCACCCGACCTCGATGTACCTGCGCAACCTCATGTCGATCGACACCGAGGAAATGATCCGCGCACAGCCGATGGACGCAGTGGTGCTGATCGGCGGCTGCGACAAGACGGTCCCCGCGCAGCTGATGGGGGCGGCGTCGGCCAATGTGCCGTGCGTGCAACTGGTCACCGGCTCGATGCTCACCGGTTCGCACCAGGGCGAACGCGTGGGCGCATGCACCGATTGCCGCCGCTACTGGGGCAAGTATCGCGCGGAGGAGATCGACGCCGACGAGATCTCGCGCGTGAACAACCAGCTGGTGGCCTCCGTGGGCACCTGCTCGGTGATGGGCACGGCATCGACCATGGCGTGCATCGCCGAGGCACTCGGGATCGCGCTGCCGGGGAGCGCGTCGCCACCCGCGGTGACCGCCGACCGGATTCGGGTAGCCGAGCGCTCGGGCAAGATCGCGGTCGAGATCGCCCGGTCGAAGCTCACCCCCGACAAGATCCTCACCGCGCATGCCTTCGAAAATGCGCTGCGGGTGCTGCTCGCCATTGGCGGCTCGACCAACGGCGTGATCCACCTCACGGCGATCGCCGGGCGCCTGGGAATTCCCATCGAACTCGAGCGCCTGCACGCCATCGGCCAGGAGACGCCGGTCCTCATGGACCTGAAGCCCTCGGGCCAGCACTACATGGAAGACCTGCACCGCGCCGGCGGCCTGCCCACGCTGCTGCGCGAGCTGCGCCCGCTGCTGCACTTGGACGCGCTGACGGTAACCGGCCGCACGCTGGGCGAGGAGATCGACGCGGCGGGGGCCCCGTTCACGCAGGACGTGGTGCGGCCGATGTCGCGGCCGATCTATCCCAAGGGCGGCATCGCGGTGCTGCGCGGCAACCTGGCGCCAGGCGGGGCGATCATCAAGCAGTCGGCGGCGGACGCGAAGCTGATGCAGCACGAGGGGCGCGCGGTGGTGTTCGAGAACGCAGCCGACCTCGCGGCACGCATCGATTCCGACGACCTCGACGTGACGGCCGAAGACATCCTCGTGTTGAAGTGCATCGGCCCCAAGGGGGCGCCGGGAATGCCCGAGGCGGGCTACCTGCCGATTCCGAAGAAGCTGGCCCGCGCGGGTGTGAAGGACATGGTGCGCATCTCCGACGGGCGCATGAGCGGCACCGCCGCCGGCACCATCGTGCTGCACGTGACTCCCGAGTCGGCCGCGGGCGGTCCGCTTGCGTGGGTGCAGTCGGGCGATCGCATCCGCCTCGACGTTCCCGCCCGCGTGCTTGCCTGGCTTGTCTCGGACGAGGAGCTCGCCCGGCGCAGGAAAGCGCATCCGGTGGTGGAGCCCACCGCCGCGCGCGGCTACCTCAAGCTCTTCCTGCAGACCGTGACCCAGGCCGACCAGGGCGTGGACTTCGACTTCCTCAGGAAATAAATAGGTGTCAGAGACCATTTTCCGCTTCCCGGAAAATGGTCTCTGACACCAGTTTTTGGACCCCATGAAAACCTACAAAATTGCAGCAATCGGTGGCGACGGCATCGGCCCGGAAGTGATCGGTGCTGGAGTCGAGGTGCTGGCGGCGCTCGGCAAGGCCGACGGCGGTTTCGGGATCAAGGTCGAGGCGTTTCCGTGGAGCTCGAACTATTTCCTGAAGCACGGCCAGTACATTCCCGAGGGCGGCCTCGAGAAGCTGAAGAAATTCGACGCGATCTTCTTCGGCGCCGTGGGCAGCCAGAAGGTGCCCGACCACGTCTCGCTCTGGGGCCTGCGGCTGCCGATCTGCCAGGGCTTCGACCAGTACGCCAATGTGCGCCCCGCGCGCGTGCTGCCGGGCGTGAAGAGCCCGCTGTCCAAGGGCCGCGACATCGACTGGGTCGTGATCCGCGAGAATTCCGAGGGCGAATACGCCGGCATGGGCGGGCGGGCGCACCGCGGATTGCCGATCGAGGTCGGTACCGAGGTGGCGGTGTTTACCCGCGTGGGTGTGGAACGCATCCACCGTTTCGCTTTCGAGCTCGCGCGCAAGCGCCCGCGCAAGCACTTGACGCTCGTGACCAAGTCCAACGCACAGCGCTTCGGGATGGTGCTCTGGGACGAGGTGTTCTTCGAGGTCGCCAACGACTACCCGGACGTGAAGCACGACCGCGAGCTGGTCGATGCGATGACCACGCGCATGGTCCTGAAGCCTTCGACCATCGACGTAATGGTGGCCACCAACCTGCACGCCGACATCCTCTCGGACCTCGCCGCGGCGCTCTCGGGCAGCCTCGGCATCGCGCCCACCGCGAACCTGAATCCCGAGCGCGCCTACCCGTCGATGTTCGAGCCGATCCACGGGTCGGCCTTCGACATCGCCGGCAAGGGCGTCGCCAACCCGATCGCCACTTTCTGGACCGCGGCGATGATGCTCGAGCACCTGGGCGAAACGAAGGCTGCAAAGCGGCTGATGAAGGCGATCGAGAAATCCACCGGCAGCGGCGTGCAGACGCCCGACCTGGGGGGCAAGGCGAAGACGAGGGATGTCACCCAGGCCGTAATCGAAGCCTTGTAAAAGCTGGTTTTTTATTTCACCGTCACCCAGGCGGGCATCAGCGCGTTGTTGGGACGGTGGGTCACGGTGATGTTGCCCTTGGATACCCACGGGATCACCTGCCGGTGCAGCGGCAGCGCGAGCGTGTCCTCCTGGATGATCCGCGCGGCCTCGGCCACCATCGCGTGCCGCTTGGTAGTGTCCATCTCGGACTCGATCGCCGCGGTGAGCTGGTCGAGCCGCGCATGGGAGACGCGCGCGAAATTATTGTCCCCCGCGCCGCTGGTGTTGCGCGTGTGCAGGATCGGCTTGAGGATCCAGATCCCTTCCGAGGAACCGCCACCCCACCCGTAGAGGTAGGCGTTGGCCTCGAGCTTGGCGAGGTACGGGAAGTACTGCGCCCGCGGCGACGCTTCCACTTTCGTTCGCACCCCGATGCGCGCCCACATCGCGGCGAGCGCGGTGCAGATCTTCTCGTCGTTGATGTAGCGGTCGTTGGGGCAGCTGAGCGTGAAGCTGAAACCGTCGGGATATCCCGCCTCGGCCAGCAGCTTGCGCGCGCGCACCGGATCGAAGGCGAGCCGCTGGTCGAGCGCGGCGGGCACGCCCGCGCCCTTGGGATCGGGGAGCAGGATCGCGGTCGGCTCCGACAACCCCCGCATCACCTGCTTGCGAATCGCCTCGATGTCGATCGAGTGGTAGAGCGCCTGGCGCACGCGCTTGTCCTTGAACGGGTTGCGTCCCTTCGCATCGCTGTTGATGAGCTCGTCGCGCCCCTGGTCGAGGGCCACGAAGATCACGCGGATCTCGGTTCCCTCCCACACCTTGAGCGTTCGGTCCCGGCGCAGCTGCTCGACTTCCTGGACCGGAGGATCGAGCACGAAATCGATTTCCCCCGAGCGCAGCGCCGCCATGCGCGTCGCGGAATTCGTGATCACGCGATAGTCGACGGTGTCCACATTGCCGGGAAACCCGCCTTCCTTGAGCGCCCACCAGTCGGGATTCTTCTCGTAGCGCGTCCTCACGCCCGGCTCGTGAGCCACCAGGCGAAAGGGTCCCGTGCCCATGGCGTTGCGGGCAGTGTAGGCATCCTCCTTGCCGCGGTAGTCCTGGGGCTTGGCGGCGTTGTTCTTCTCCGACCATGCCTTGCTCATGATGAAGATGGTGCCGATCGACTCGTGGAAGAGCGGGTTCGGCACCGGGGTCACGAATTCCACCGTGAGGTCGTCGATCTTGCGGGGGATGCCGGCCTGCGTCGAATAGAGCTTGAAGGTGCTGTTGGCGATTCGCGCGCGATCGTACGAGAAGACGACGTCATCCGCGGTGAAGGGCGAGCCGTCGTGGAAGCGCACGCCGGGGCGCAGCTTCACGATCCATTTCGTGGCCTCGACGTTCTGCCACGACACCGCGAGCCACGGAATGTACTTCGCGTATGTGTTCCGATCGCGCTGGACGAGGTATTCGTAGACCTGGTTGTTCTGGTTGTTGTTGAAGCTCTCGTTGTTCGCGTGGGGATCGAGCGTGGAGATCTCGCCCTGGGAGGACCAGCGGAGATTCTTCGCTTCTGCGGCCGCCGTCGGCAGGAGAGCCGCGACGAGGATGACGACGAGCAGGTTCTTCATCGATGCCCTCCCTAGAGTGGGAGGAGCATAGCTCAATCGGTGAGCGTGCGAAGCAGCCGTGCCTTGCCGTCGAGGATGTGCTGCTCCATGAGGCGCGCGGCGCCGTCCGCATCGCCGGCGCGCAGCGCCGTCACCATGCCGCGATGCTGGTAGTTGGACTTGCGCAGCGATCCGGGCAGCACCAGCCCGCGGCGGCGGAAGAGGTGCAGCTCGCCTTCGAGCGTCGGCCACATCTGCATCAGCTTGTGGTTGTCCGCGCACGCGACGAGCTTCGTGTGGAATTCCACGTTGAGGGGATAGAAAGTGGCGAGGTCGTCGCGGATCACGGCCTCCTCCATGCGGTCGACCAGCTCGTCGAGCTCGTCCAGCTGCGGGCCGGTCACCAGAGCCGCGGCCAGGCGCCCGACCATGGCGAAGAGCGAGGCGCGCAGGTCGTAGATGTCGAGCGCCTCCTTGGTCGAGATTTCGCGCACGAAGAAGCCGCGATTCATCTCGGAGCGCAGCAGGCCGATGTTCTCCAGCGCGCGGCACGCCTCTCGCACCGGCCCGCGCGAGATCCCCAGCTTGAGCGCGAGCGCGCTCTCGTTCACGCGGTCGCCGCCCGCGAGCTCGCCCGCCGCGATCATGCGCTCGATCTCGCGCTGCACGGCGGGCACGAACGACTCGGTGCGCGGCTTCGAAGTGTTCACGCGGCCACCCCGGCCTCGCGCGCCTTGTCGGAAAGGTAGTCGCGCGCCCAGAGCATGTCGTCGAGCGTGGTGAACGCATTGGTGTAGTGGCCCTTGAACCCCTTGCCCTCGACGCGCCGGAACATGTCGCCGAAGTCGAGGTCACCGGCTCCGGGCTTGAGGTGCACCTCGTAGCCGTTGCGGAAGCAATCGGCGAGCCGCACCTCGCCTACCATTGCCATGTCGAGGGCGTCGACGAATCCCGGTATCCCCTCGGGCACCAGGTGCGCGTGGTTCGCCGTGAACGAGAGCTTGAAGGCGGCAGATGCGATGCGCTCGTAGTAGTAGCGCCATTCCTCGACGGTATGTGCCAGGTAATGGACCTCGGCATCCTCGGGCTCCTTGTTGAGGTTCTCCAGCAGGATCAGCGCGCCTTGTTTCTCGGCGTAGGCCACGATGCGCTTCAGCCGCTCGAGGCCCGCGCCCATGCGCAGCTCCTTGTCGGAGCTGAAGTGGTACCCCGCGTGCACCACGATCCATTTCGCGCCGAGGCGTGAGTACACATCGACGTAGGCGCGCAAGTACTGCTCGACCGCGTCGGCAACGTAGGGCGAATACTCCGCGACGTTCACCGCGGAGAGCGTGTGCAGGCCCAGGCTGATCCCGTGGCGCTCGCACGCGGCACGAATCCCCGCGGCGCGCCTCTCGTCGAAAGTGGTGAGCGCGTTCGCGGCGGTGTCGAGCTGGATGTCGACGAAGCGCACCCCGTGCTTGGCGGCCCACGCGATGCCGTCCTCGAGCTTTGCCCTCCGCCCGATATCGACCCCGATCCGATCCTTCAATCCCAAGGCGCTCTCCTTGTCGACAATCATGGGAAACGAGTGTACAACTGTCAACACTTAATGGAAACTCCTGGAGGAGGAAAACCGTGAAAAGACGCACCTTCGTGCAAGGCGCGGCCGCGGCCGCGGGACTCGCCAGCCTGCCCGCTTGGGCGCAGGAAAAATTCCCCTCGAAGCCGATCGAGGTCGTCACTCACTCGGGAGCGGGCGGCGGCACCGACATCACCGCGCGCATGATGATGGTCCACGCACCCGGCGTTCTCGGCACCGAGCTCGTGGTCGCGAATCGCGTGGGCGGCAGCGGTGCCGCGGCGCTTGCTTACGCCGCGGGCCGCCCGCGCGACGGCCACACGATCCTCCTCGTCACCCAGTCGCACCTGCTCACCATCCTGCAGGGCAAGTCGGCGGTGAAGTACGACGAGCTCGTGGCGCTCGCGCGCGCCACCGCGGACCCGCAGGTGCTGATGGTCGGCAAGTCCAGCCCGATCAGGAACGCGCAGGACCTCATCGCCGCGGGCAAGTCGAAGAAGCTCAAGGCGGGCGTCACCCACATCGGCAGCATCGACCACATCACGCTGGTGGGCTTCGCGCGCAAGGCGGGCCTGCAGGCGCCGACCGCCGTGCCCTTCCGCGGCGGCGGCGACATCGTGGTGAACGTCGTGAGCGGCAACCTCGACGTGGGCATGCTCAACTTCGCCGAGGCTGAATCGCAGATCAAGGCGGGCGACGTGCGCCCGGTGATGGTGCTCAGCGCCAAACGCCTGAAGGTGCTGCCCGACGTGCCGACCGCGAAGGAGCTCGGCATCGACGCCGAGTACGACACGGTGCGCGGCTTCGTGACCCTCAAGGGCACGCCCGACGACCGCCTCAAGGTCCTCGAGGAGGGCCTCGTCAAGTCGATGAAGGGCCAGATGTACACCACATACATAGACACCTCGGGCCAGTCCCCCGACAGCGTTGCGGGGCGCGCCGCATGGCAGGCGCAGCTCGATACGATGTACAAGGATGCGGAAAACGAGCTGAAGTCCCTCGGCGCCGCGCCGAAGTAGCGCCATGCGGCGCATGGACGTGCTCGTCGGGGCGGTCGCGCTGGTGGGCTGCGTGGTCGCCTTCGCCCTCACGTTGCGCTTCAGCACGACCACCCCGGCGGCGATGATGAGCGGCATGGGCGCGGAATTCTTCCCGCGCCTTGTCATCCTGGTGATGGCGATCCTGGCGGTGTGCATCGCCTTCGGCATCGCCAGCCCGCCGATGGAAAAGCCCGCACCGGTTCCCGGCGTCGTCTGGATCACAGTCGCGATCCTCGCGGCCTACATCGCGGCCCTCGAGATCCTCGGGATGTGGATCGCTTCGCTCGCCCTGATGCTAGTCCTGGGCCGCATGTGGGGCGAGCGCAACTACGTGAAGCTCGGCATCGCAAGCGTTGTGCTGCTCGGCGCCCTTTACTTCGTCTTCATCCGCTTCCTCAAGGGCGGATTCCCCGAGGGAATGATCGCAAGGCTCTGGTCGTAGATGGACGCGTTCCTTGCCGGCCTCGGGGCCGCGTTTACGCTCCAGATCATGCTGCTGGTCGTCGCGGGAACGCTGCTCGGCATCGTGGTGGGCGCATTGCCCGGGATCAGCGGGAGCACCACCACGGCCTTGTTGCTGCCGCTCACCATCACCATGTCGCCGAATGCCGCGGTCGCCTTCCTCGGCGCGATCTACTGCGCGGCGAACTACGGCGGCTCGATCACCGCGATCCTCATCAACTCGCCCGGAGATCCTTCGGCCTCGGCCACCGCGTTCGACGGCTACGCGCTCGCGCGCCGCGGCGAGGCGGGACGCGCGCTCGGCATGTCCGCGGTGGCGAGCGCCATCGGCGGCATCTTCAGCGTGATCGTGCTGATCGTGGCGGCACCGCTGCTGGCGCGCCTCGCCTACCAGTTCGGCCCGCCCGAGTATTTCGCGCTCGCGCTCTTCGGGCTGTCCATGGTGGCGGCGGTCGGCGGCGACTCGCCCGCCAAAAACCTGCTCGCCGGGGCCTCGGGCGTGCTGCTCGCCACCATCGGCCTCGACCTCACCACCGGGGTCGAGCGCTTCACCTTCGGCGTGCCGGCGCTCTCCGACGGCCTCGACTTCATCCCGGTGCTGGTGGGGCTCTTCGCGGTCGCGGAGCTGTTCGAGCGCATGGCGCAGCGCGGCGTGGTGCTGGACGTGATCAAGCTCAAGGCCATGGACCTGCCGACGTGGGCCGACTTCAAGAAGTGCGCCAAGGCGATCGCGCTCTCCAGCGGCATCGGCACCTTCATCGGCATCCTTCCCGCGCTCGGCGCGACCACCGCGGCGCTCATCTGCTACAACGAGACCAAGCGCTGGTCGAAGTACAAGGAGGAGTTCGGCAAGGGCGCGATCGAGGGGGTGGCCGGGCCCGAGGCGGCGAACAACGCCGCGGTGGGCGGCGCGATGGTGCCCACCCTCGCCCTCGGCATCCCCGGCAGCACGACGACCGCGATCCTCCTCGCCGGCCTCATGATCCAGGGCGTGCGCCCCGGCCCGCACCTCTTCAACGAGCAGCCGACGCTGCTGTACGTGGTGTTCGGCTCGATGCTCTTCTGCAACCTGCTCTACCTGGTGCTCGGCTTCGTGTTCGCGAAGGCGTTCGCGCGCATCACGCTGATCCCGGACTCGTTCCTGTGGCCCGCTGTCTTCATCCTGTCGGTGGTCGGCGCCTACGCGCCCAACCAGTCGATGGTCGACGTGATGGTGATGCTCGCCTTCGGCGTGGTGGGGTATCTCTTCCGGCGCTACGGCTTTTCCCCGGCGCCGCTCATCATGGGCCTGGTGCTCGGCAAGATGGTCGAGGAGACGCTCAAGCAGTCGCTGCTCATCTTCGACCAGGACTGGACGCTCTTCTTCCATCGCCCCCTCGTGGTGGTCCTGTTCGCGATCACCGCTGCGGGCCTCTTCACGCCGCCGCTGTGGCGCGCCTGGAAACGCACCCGCCGGCTCCCCGCCGAGAGGCCCGCATGAAGCCACTCCTCGGGCTGATGCTGGGCGACCCCACGGGCATCGGGCCCGAGCAATGCGCGCGTGTGCTGGCCGACGGGCACCTCGCCGACGCCGCGCGCCTGCTGGTGGTGGGCGATGCGCGGGTGCTCGCGCAGGGCGCGCGCGATGCCGGCGTTTCCCTCGATGTGCGTGCGTGCCGCACCCCCGAAGACGCGGATTGGTCGCGCCCCGCCGTGCAGCTGCTCGACCTCGCGAATTACGACACGACGCGGATCCCCCGCGGCGCGGCCTCGCCCGAAGCGGGACGCCTCACCGGCGAAACGCTCCACGTCATGATCGGGCTCGCGCTCGAAGGGCGCCTCGACGGCATCACCTTCGCGCCGCTGAACAAGGGGGCGTTGCACGCGGGCGGCTGGAAGTTCAACGACGAGCACCAGATGTTCGCGAACCTCACGCGCCACCAGGGGCACTTCGGCGAGTTCAACGTGCTGGACGGCAAGTGGATGTCGCGCGTCACCTCGCACGTTTCGCTGCGCACCGCGCTCGACCAGATCACTCCCGAGCGAATCGACGCGGCCCTCGGGCTTGCGGACCGCACCATGCGCGGCGCGGGAATGGCAAAGCCGCGCATTGCGGTTGCGGCGCTCAACCCCCACGGCGGCGAGAACGGCCTCTTCGGGCGCGAGGAGATCGACGTCATCGCCCCGGCCGTGGCGCGCGCGGCGGCGCGCGGCATCGCGTGCCAGGGCCCCTTCCCCGCGGACACCGTGTTCATCAAGGGCTTCGGCGAGGAGTTCGACGGTGTGCTGTCGATGTACCACGACCAAGGGCAGATCGCGACAAAGCTCAAGGGCTTCAATCGCGGCGTGACGGTGACCGGCGGCCTCGCCACCGTCTTCACCACGCCCGCCCATGGCACCGCCTTCGACATCGTCGGCCGCGGCATGGCGACCACCGGCGCGCTCGAGCAGGCGGTTCGCCTCGGCGCGCGCCTCGCAGCTTCACGCCGCGCGCACGTCATGCCCGTGAGCCTTCCCCGGGAATCCGTCACCGGGGGGCAATCCAGACCATGACCACATCCGACATCGCACCCGCCAAGGCCGCCACCGCCCTCACCGACCATATCGCCGGCTTTGTGGTCGATGCGAAGTCCGCTGACATTCCCAAGGATGTGGCGCACCTCGGCAAGCGCTCGGTGATCGACGGCCTCGGGCTCGCCCTCGCCGGCGCCGCTTCCGAGTGCAGCGACATCGCGCGCAAATACCTCGAGGGGCTCGGCATCGCGTCGGACCGGGGCTGCACGGTGATAGGCAGCCGGCTGCGGCTGCCGGCGCGCTTCGCCGCGTTCGCCAACGGGCTCGCGATCCACGCCGACGATTACGACGACACCCAGCTCGCGGACGCGAAGGATCGCGTCTATGGACTTCTCACGCACCCCACGGCGCCGGCTCTGCCGCCCGTGCTGGCGCTGGCCGAGCGCGGCGCGCGCAGCGGTGCCGACCTGATGCTTGCCTACCAGGTGGCGGTCGAGGTCGAGTGCAAGGTGGCCGAGGCGATCCTGCCGCGCCACTACCAGCACGGCTTCCACGCGACCGCGACCTGCGGCTCGATCGGCGCCGCGGCGGGCGCCGCGAAGTTGCTCGGGCTCGATCGCGAGGCGACGCGGCGAGCGCTGAGCCTCGGCGCCACGCAGGCGGGCGGGTTGCGGGAAAATTTCGGCACCATGACGAAACCCTTCCACGCGGGACGCGCCGCCGAGAACGGCGTCGTCGCGGCGGAGATGGCCGCGCTTGGCTTCACCGCTTCGCCCAATGGGCTCGAGGCCGAGCGGGGATTTTTTCGCGCGGCCGGCGGGGGCTACAGCGCCGAAGCGATCGACGGCAAGCTCGGCGCGCCCTGGACCTTCCGCGCGCCCGGCGTGTCCATCAAGCCGCACCCGTCGGGATCGCTCACGCACCCGGGCATGGCGGTGATGATGGACCTGATCCGCAAGCACGACATCCGCCCGGAGCGCGTGCGGCGTGTGGCGGTCGGGACCAACCACAACATGCCGAACGCGCTCATCCACCACCGGCCCACCAACGAGCTGCAAGCCAAGTTCTCCATGGAATTCTGCATGGCGATCCTGCTGCTCGATCGCGCCGGCGGCCTCGAGCAATTCACCGACGCGATCGTGAACCGGCCCGACGTGCAGGCGCTGATCGCCAAGGTCCACTTCGGCGTTCACCCCGAGGCCGAGGCCGCGGGCTTCGACAAGATGACGACGATCCTCGAGGTCGAGATGGACGACGGGCGCAAGCTCCACGGACGCGCCGACTTCGGCAAGGGCAGCCCCGCCAACCCGATGACCGACGCCGAGCTCGCCGAGAAATTCCGCCAATGCGCCGCCTGGGGCGGCCTCGACCTGCAACGCACCCAAACGGTGCTCGACATGGCCTGGAACATCGAGGCCTTGCCGGACGTCAACGCGCTCACGCAACTCCTCCGCTAACCTCTCCCCATGCCCCACATCCCTGCTTCCCAGGCGCTCGCGCGCTTCCGTGTAATCGACATGACCCAGGTCCGCGCCGGCCCCACGTCGGCGCGCCAGCTCGCCGATTGGGGCGCCGACGTGATCCAGGTGCAGATGCCCGAGCACATGCGCGGCGACGACACGCTCGGCGGCCAGGAAGGCTCCGACTACCAGTACACGCACCGCAACAAGCGCTCGATCACGCTGAACCTCAAGGAGCCCGAGGGCATCTCGGTGCTGAAGAGGCTGGTCGCGACCGCCGACGTGCTGCTCGAGAACTTCCGCCCCGACGTGAAGTCGCGCCTCGGCATCGACTACGAGACGCTCTCGACGGTGAACCCGCGCCTCGTCTACGCGAGCATCTCGGGCTTTGGCCAGACCGGTCCCTACGCGACGCGCCCCGGCTTCGACCAGATCGCGCAGGGCATGGGCGGTCTCATGTCGGTGACGGGACTGCCGGGCCACGGGCCGGTACGCGTCGGCATCCCGATCGCGGACCTGTGCGGGGGCATCTTCGCGGCGTACGGGGTGACCGTGGCGCTCCTCGAACGCGAGCAGTCGGGCCGCGGCCAGTGGCTTCACACGTCGCTGCTGGAGGCGATGATGTACATGATGGATTTCCAGTCCGCGCGCTGGACGCTCGACGGCGAGGTGCCGGGCCAGGCGGGCAACTTCCATCCCACCAGCATCCCGACGGGCGTCTACCAGACGAGCGACGGGTTCATCAACCTCGCCGTATTCGGCGGCAAGATCTGGGAGCGCTTTGCCGAAGCGATGGGCGCGCCCGAGTGGATTACCGACGAGCGCTCCAAGACCAAGGGCGGGCGCTCGGTGCACCGCGACTGGCTCAACGCCGAGATCGAGAAGCGCCTGGTCGAGAACACCAGCGCCTACTGGATCGAGACGCTCAACGCCGCCGGTGTGGCGTGCGGACGCATCAACAATCTCAAGGAGGTCTTCGAGGAGCCGCAGGTGCAGCACCTCGGCATCCTGAAGAAAGTCGTTTCGAAGCACCTGGGCGAGCAGACCCTGATGGGCCAGCCCGTGACCCTCACCCGTACCCCTTCCACCATCGCGCGCGCGGCGCCCAAGCGGGGCGAGCACTCCGAGGAGATCCTCGGGGAGATCGGATACACCCCCGAAGAGCTCGCGCGCATGAAATCCGCAGGAGTCTTCTGATGAACGACATGACCCCCCTTGTTTCCCCGACCGAACGCGTCAAGGCCTGGGTCGACGGCGCGGTGCTGCACATCCGCTTCAACAATCCCGCCAAGCACAACGCGCTGTCGGTGGACATGTGGGGCGCGGTACCGCCGCTGCTGCAGCAGGCCGAGCAGGACGACAACATCCGCGTGGTGGTCTTCTCCGGCGAGGGCGGGAAATCGTTCATCTCCGGCGCCGACATCTCGCAGTTCGACGACCTGCGCGCGCAGAAGGAGGCCGTCACGAAGTACGAGCTGCTCGCCGAGCAGGCGCTCGAGGGCATCTACGAATTTTCCAAACCGACGATCGCATGCATCAAGGGTTACTGCGTGGGCGGGGGCGTGAACGTGGCGATCAGCTGCGACCTGCGCGTGGCCTCGACCGATTCGACGTTCTTTGTTCCCGCCTCGCGCCTGGGCCTCGGCTACCGCGTCTCGGCGATGCGCAACCTCACCCATCTCGTAGGTCCCGGATTCGCCAAGGACATCTTCTTCACCGGCCGGCGCCTCGACTCTGCGGAGGCGCTGCGCATCGGGCTCGTCAATCGCATCGCCGAGCCCGAGGGCCTCGAGGCGCTGCTCGCCGAGTACACCGCCGCGATCTCCACCGGCGCGCCGCTCACCATCAAGGCGGGCAAGCGGATCATCCGCGAGGTCCTCAAGAACGACGACATCGACATGGAGATGAGCCGCCGCCTGATCCTCGATTGCTTCGAGAGCGAGGACTACGCCGAGGGCCGCAAGGCGTTCATGGAAAAGCGCAAACCGAGCTTCAAGGGAAAATGATGAATTTCGCACGCATTGCCGCCGCGGCGCTTGCATTCGCGGTCACCGCCGCCACGGCCGCCTGGCCGGAGAAGCCCATCAAGGTGCTGGTGGGCTACGCGCCCGGCGGATCGACCGACGTGGTCGCGCGGCTCCTCGCGCCGAAGCTCGGCGAGAAGCTGGGCCAGCCGATCGTGATCGAGAACAAGCCCGGCGGTGCCGGCGATTTCGCGGGCGAGCTCATGCTGCAGGCACCGGCCGACGGCTACACGCTGCTCATGACCACGGTGGCGCTGCATGCCATCAACCCGGGGCTCCTCAAGCAGCGCTTCCACCCGCTCGACGACTTCACGCCGATCGCGATGGTGTGCTCGTATCCGATGATCATGATCGGATCGCCGCAGACCACGTTCAAGACGCCGGCAGAGCTGAAGGACCTCGCCGCGAAGGCGCCGACGTTCTACGCATCCTCGGGCGTGGGTTCTCCCGGGCACCTGTCGGGCGAGCTGCTGGTTCGCGCCCTGGGCGGCGCGAACATCACCCACGTGCCCTACAAGGGCGGCGCGCCCTCGGTGCTCGCGATCATGTCGGGCGAGGCGCAGGTCAATTTCGCAACACTTCCCGCCGTGGTGCCGCAGATCCGCGGCGGCAAGGTACGCCCGATCGGGCTCGCATCCCGCAGCCGCAATCCCGCCGTGCCCGATGTGCCGACGCTCACGGAGTTGGGACTCGCGGATTTCGAAGTCGGCACCTGGAGCGGGCTGGTCGGTCCCAAGGGAGTGCCTGCCGACGTGATCCGCAAGATCAACGAAGCGGTGCGCGACGTGGTGAATGACCCGGCGATCCAGAAACGCCTGGTGGACGAGGGCGCCGAGATCAAGCTCATGTCGCCCCAGGAGTTCGGGACGTTCATGCGCGCTGAGAATCTTCGCTGGGTGAAGGTCGTGAAGGACGCCGGCATCACCCCCCAGTAGGGAGGAGGTCTGCCTCCAGGACCGACCCGGTTTCCGACTCGGTCAGCACGAGCGTCGAGGTGCCGGGCCGGAATGCGACGTTGGTGACGGTGGAGCCGGCCGGCGATTTCACGAAGTGAGTGATCTCGCCGCGCGGGTTCAGCACGAAAGCGCCGCCGAGGCTCGCATGGGCGACTACGAGGCGATTCGCGGCATCCACCGCCATGCCGTCCGGGCCACTGGTCCCGAAGAAGGTGCGGAACGCGCCGATCTTGGTGACGCTGCCGTCGGGCAACAGCGGCCCGCGCCACACCTGGTTCGCACGCGTTACCGCGACGAACAACACCTTCCCGCTGTGATCCAGCGCGATGCCATTCGGGCTGGGGATGCCGCCGAAGAGCAGGTCGAGCTGGCCGCTCGCGCGTAGCCGGTACACCCGCCCGCTCGGATCGTGCAGCCCGGTCTGCCCCTGGTCGGTGAAATAGCAGTTGCCGTCGCGATCGAAGGTGAGGTCGTTCACGCCCTTGAGCGACTCGCTGTTGCGGTGGCCGAGGAGGGTGATTGGGTCCCCGATCGCTGCGCTGCCGCGCGTCGAGGACGACAGGTCCAGTCGCAGGATGCCGCGCCGGTAATCGGTGATCCACAGCGAGCCATCGCGATGCAAGGCGCTCCCGTTCGGCCAGCCGTCGTACTGCGCGATGAGCGCCCACTCGAGGGCCGGCGAGATCCGGAAGATGCGGCCGTACGGAATGTCGGTGACGTAGAGGTTGCCTTCCCCGTCGAACGTCGGGCCCTCGAGGAAGCTGTCGATCTCGTGGCCCGGCTTGTTCGCGTCGCACCACTCAGTGCGCCCCGCCCTGCGAAAATGATCGGGTAGCCGCGTGAGGATGCGGGCGTGGATGACGGCGGGCGGAGTGAAGTCGAGGTTCCACATCCGGCGATTGTACGAAAGATGGCTAAATTCCCGCCTTCGCGGGAATGACGGTCAGTCGAGCTTGATCCCGGCGGGCACCAGCGCGAGAAGCGCTGCGGCGATGAAGCGTCCGATCATTTCAGCTCTCCGAGGATTTCGTGGTTGTGTTGATGCTCTGCAGGCCATCGCGGGGCCCACTTCGCTCACCAAGGATCTGCATGTTTCCAACTTCAACTGAGGCCATTGCGTTCTATTAGATAAACGAGTAGTCTTCTTGATAGAATTTCAAGGAGCCCCCAAGGGGCTTGTCAATGCCGCGCTACCCCAGCCGAGCGCCCAGCAACTCCTCCTCCGAAGCCGGAGGGGTGGCTGCCGTCGATCGCGCCCTTTCCCTGCTGGCCGCATTCCAGGAGGGCGACCGCTCACTCTCGCTTTCGGAGCTGGCGGGTCGCGCCCACCTCGTGAAGAGCACCGCACTGCGCCTTCTCGCCTCGCTCATGCATTTCGCGCTGGTGCAGAGACTCGAAGATGGACGCTACACCCTGGGGGCGGAGGTGGCGCGCCTGCAGTCGATCTACACGCGCTCGTTTTCCCTCGAGGCGGTGGTCCTTCCGGTGCTGCGCGGCCTGGTCGACGAAACGCGGGAGAGCGCCGTCTATCACGTGCGCCAGGGCGACCTGCGCCTGGTGCTCTATCGCGTCGATTCCCCGCAACCCATTCGCGACCACGTGAAGGTGGGCGACGTGATGCCGCTCGATCGCGGCGCGGGCGGCCGCGTGCTCATGGCCTACTCCGGCGAGGCGGGCAGCCTTTATGACCGCATCCGGCGCGAGGGGGTCGTCGCGGTGGTGGGCGACCGCTCGCCCGAGCTGGCGGGGGTGGCCGCGCCGGTCTTCAAGGCGGGCGGCGAGCTCGCGGGCGTGGTGACGCTCACCATGCCGACGAACCGCTTTCGCCCGGAGCACGTGGCGCCCGTGAAAGCAGCTGCGCGCCGGATCAGCGAGAAGCTGGGGGCCTGAGCTACCCCACCTCGATGTTGTCGATGAGCCGCGTCTTGCCGAGCCATGCCGCGGCGAGAATCACGAGCTCGCGATCGCCCATACCCGGGGAGGCGAGCTGCGAGCGGTTGCGCACCTCCACGTAGTCCACACGCCATCCATGCGCGGACAAGTCCGCGACCGCCGCACGCGTGAGAGCGTCGAAATCGCGATCGCCCGCCTCGATCCGTGACTTGATGCGCTGCAGGTTCTGGCTGAGCCGCACCGCCTCGCTCCATTCCTCCGCAGTGAGATACCCGTTGCGCGACGACATCGCCAAGCCGTCCTTCTCGCGAACGGTCTCGGCCCCGACGATCTCGATGCCGAAGTTGAGCTGCTTCACCAGGGCCCGGATGACTTGCAGCTGCTGGTAGTCCTTCTTGCCGAAAATCGCCGCTTGCGGCGCGACAATATTGAACAGCTTCGTGACGACCGTGACCACGCCCTGGAAATGGCCGGGGCGGAAATCACCGCAGAGCTGCAGGGCGGCCTTCGGCGCCGTGACGACGATCTCCTGGGGCACCGGGTACATCTCGCGCTCGTCGGGCGCAAAGACCACATCGCAACCCGTCCGCTCGAGCATCTTGCAGTCGTTGTCCAGCTCGCGTGGGTAGCGGTCGAAATCCCCTCCCGGCTCGAACTGCAGGCGATTCACGAAGATCGACACCACCACGCATTTGCCGTGTTTTCTCGCGAGCTCCACCAACGCGAGATGGCCCGCGTGCAGGCCTCCCATCGTCGGCACGAACGCAATCGAGCGCTCGTTCCTGAGGCGGGCGCGCAGGTCGGACGACGTGTGGATCAGGTCCACGAGTGTTCGGTTGCGGGAAAGGACTTGTCCTTCACCGCCTTCACGTAGGCCTCGATCGCCGCCTTCACCGAGGGCGCGCCCTGCATGAAGTTCTTCACGAAGCGCGCCTTGCGGCCCGGGAAGATGTCGAGCATGTCGTAGACCACCAGCACCTGGCCCGAGACGTCGATGCCTGCGCCGATGCCGATGGTGGGGACCTTGAGCGCCTCGGTCACGCGGCGCGCGACTGCCGCCGGCATCGCCTCCATCAGCACGATTGCCGCGCCCGCCGCCTCGAGGGCGCGTGCGTCGGCAATGAGCCGCTCGGCGCCGTCCTCGGACTTGCCCTGCACCCGGTACCCGCCGAGCGTGTGCACCGACTGCGGGGTGAGCCCGATGTGGGCGCAGACCGGGATGCCGCGCTCGACCATGAACCGCGTCGTCTCCACCATGGGCGCGCCGCCCTCGATCTTGACCATGCCCGCCCCCGCCGCCATCAGCCGTACGGCATTCGTGAACGCCTGCGAAGGCGACCCCTGGAACGATCCGAAAGGCAGGTCGGCCAGCACCAGGGCCTGCGAGCTGCCGCGCGCGACACACCTCACGTGGTACTCGGTCTGCTCCACGGTCACCGGGAGCGTCGAGTCGTGCCCCTGGATCACCATGCCGAGGGAGTCCCCGACGAGCAGGATCTCGACGCCGGCCGCGTCGGAAAGCGCCGCGAAACTCGCGTCGTAGCACGTGAGCATCACGAGCTTCTCGCCGGAACGCGCGCGTTCCTGCAACTGGGGGACGGTGAAGCGCATCTTTTCGCTTTGTTACCGCAGGGACGGGAGGCGGAATTCTGCCTCAAAATCGGCGCCCATGACCGCGCGAAGCCTGTTTTCACTCCTGCTGCTGCTCGTGCCCCTCTGCCCGTGCGCCGAAACCGTGGCGTGGCGCAACGCTCTCTGGTTCGATGGCACCCGCTTCGTTCCGGGCACGAAGTACTCCGTGGACGGCGCTTTCGTCGCGCGCGCGCCCGTCCGAATCGACCGGACCGTGGAGCTGGGCGAGCGTCATGTCGTGCCCGCGTACGGCGAGGCACACCACCACGGCATCGATTCGGCCGAGGCGCTCGACGACAAGATCACCGTATTCCTCGAGGCCGGAATTTTCTACGTGAAGAATCCCAACGTGATCGCGGGCCTGATCACACCGGAGGTGCGCGCGCGCCTCGCCCGGCCCGACAGTATCGAGGTCGTGTTCGCCAATGGCGGGCTTACCTCGCCCGGCGGCCATCCGGTCCCGCTGCACGAGTACCTCGCCTCGCTCGGGGTGTTCAAGGGCGTGGGGGCCGGAGACCTCGAAGACCGCGCCTATTTCGTCGTCGCCGACGAGGCCGCGCTCGAGGCGAAGTGGCCGCACGTCCTCGCGGCGAAGCCCGATTTCATCAAGGCCTTCCTGTTGTTTTCCGAGGAATACGAGGGCCGCGCGCCCCTCGCACGCGAAACCGACGGCAAGCCGCACAAGGGGCTCGACCCGAAAGTGCTCGCGGCGGTTGTGCGCAAGGCGCACGCAGCGAAGCTGCGGGTCTCCACGCATGTGGACACCGCGCGCGACTTCGCCAACGCCGTCGCCGCGGGCGTCGACGAGATCAACCACCTGCCGCAGCCCGACCAGCGCTTCAGCCCCGATCTGTCGGCCTACGTGATCTCGCCCGAAGTCGCGCGGCTCGCGCGATCGAAGGGCATCACGGTCGTCACCACCGCAAGCACCACCGAGCGGCTGTCGCCCAGCCTGCCCGCGGGGTGGATCGGCCCGATGCGGGCGAATCAGGCCGCGAACTTGAAGACGCTGCGCGAGGCGGGCGTGAAGATCGCCATCGGCAGCGACGGCATCAGCGGCGAACGGCGCTTCGTCACCGCCCGCGACGAGGTCAACTTCCTCGTGCGCCACGCCATGATGGATCCGCTCACGCTCCTGCGCGCCTGGTCGGTGGACACGCCGAAGACCATCTTTCCCGACCGAATGCTGGGAGAGCTGCGCGATGGATTCGAGGCGAATTTCCTGGTGCTGAGCGGCGACCCGCTGGCGGACTCCGCCAACCTCCACCGGATCTCGATGCGGGTGAAAGGCGGTTTCGTCCTGCCGCCGATGCCCGCGATCGTGCTGGGGCGGTAGCTGAATCAAGCCCGGTTGAAAAACTCCCGCCCGCCGCGCATCGCGGTCATGCGCGCGAGCAGCATGTCGAAGTGCTCGCGGTTGTCGACGAAGTTGAGCCGCTCGCTGTTGACGATCAGCATGGGGCTATCGGTGTAGTTGTGGAAATAGCGGGTGTAGGCCTCGGAGAGCCGGCGCAGGTAGTCCTCGTCGATCCCCGCCTCGATCGGATTGCCGCGCTTCTTGACGCGATGGACCAGCGTATCGATCGACGCCTGAAGATAGATCACGAGGTCGGGGACCGGCGCCTGCGGCTTCACATGGTCGTAGATCTTGGTGTAGAGCGCGTACTCCGCGTCGTCGAGCGTCAGGCGCGCGAAGAGCGGGTCCTTTGCGAGCGTGAAGTCGGTGACGATGGGCTTCTCGAAGAGGTCGGGCTGGCGCACGCCCTCCAGCTGCTGCACGCGCTGGAACAGGAAAAAGAGCTGCGTCGGCAACGCATGGCGCCGCATGTCGCGGTAGAACAGCGCCAGGAACGGGTTTGCCTTCGGGTCCTCGAGGACCAGGGTCGCGTTGAGCCGCTCGGCGAGCCGCATGGCGAGGCTCGTCTTGCCGCAGCCGATGGGGCCCTCGACCACGATGTGCCGCTGCTTCACCGGGTCACCTTCTGCAGCCACTCCCGCGCCGGACCCTTGCCGGGAATCGTCGCCTCGGGCCACACATCGACCAGCGGCACCAGCACGAACGCCCGTTCGTGCGCGCGCGGGTGTGGAACCTTGAGCCCCGGCTCGTCGATCACCTGCTCGCCGTAGAGCACGATGTCGAGGTCGAGGGTGCGGGGGCCATTGGGGATCTCGCGCACTCGCCCATGGCGCTTTTCCATCTCGAGCAGCGCGTCGAGGAGCGCGCGCGGGGCGAGAGCGGTGTCCACCAACGCGCACGCGTTTACGAAGTCGGGTTGGTCGACGAAGCCCACGGGGGCGGTGCGGTAAAGGCGCGAGCGGCCGAGCAACCGCGTCTCCGGAAGCGCTTCGATCTCATCGAAGCCGCGGCGCACCTGCGCCTCGGGATCGTCGAGATTGGACCCCAGCGCGACCACCGCTCGCGTCACGTCTCGGCGCCCATGTCGGACGGGGGGGCGCCCTCGACGGGCTTCTTCTTGCCGCCGCGGCGGCGCCGGCGCTTCTTTTTCTGTCCTTCATCTTCGCCCAGCAGCATGCGCTCGCGCTCGTCGGGGCCCACGTCCTGGAAGCGTTCCCACCAGCTCGCGGCCTCCTGCGGCGCATTGGCCGACTCGGCGCGCAGCGCAAAGAAATCGTAGGCGGCACGGAAGCGCGGATGCTCGAGGAGGCGGAACGGGCGATGGCCGCCACGCTGCAGGAAGCGCGGCTGCATCAGCCAGAGCTCCTTCATCGTCGCATCGAAGCGCCGCGGGATCGCAAGCGTGTCGCGTTGCGCGTCGAGGGCGTCATGCATCGCGGCGTGCAGCGCCGGTACGGTGGACTGCCCCTTGTCCTCGTACTTCTTCAGGTTCTTCTCCACCTGTCCCCAGAGGAGTGCCGCCAGCAGGAAGGCGGGCGAGACCGCCTTGCCGGCGGCGAGGCGGTCGTCGGTGGCGCGCAACGCCGCCATGGCGAACGGCCCGGTGTCGGGGTCCTCGAGGGCCGTGTCGAGCAGCGGGAGCAGGCCGTGATGGAGCTCGAGCTCGCGCAGCACGCGCACGCATTCCACCGCGTTGCCCGAGAGCAGCAGCTTGAGGATTTCCTCGAAGAGCCGCGCCTGGGGCACGTTCTCGAGCAGGTGCTTGAGCGAATGGATTGGCTCGCGCGTCTTGACGTCGATCGCGAGCCCGAGCTTCGCCGACAACCTGGCCGCGCGCATCATCCGCACCGGGTCCTCGCGGTAACGCGTCGCCGCGTCGCCGATCATCACCAACTTCTTGGCCTTCAAGTCCTTCATGCCGTGGACGTAGTCCCAGACCTCCTCGTTCACGGGATCGTAGAACAGCGCATTGACGGTGAAGTCGCGGCGCAGCGCGTCCTCGGCCTGCGTTCCGAAGACGTTGTCGGACAGCATCCGCCCGTGCTCGTCGCGGTTGTCCTCGTCGGCTTCGCGGGTGAAATGCGCTCGGAAAGTGGATACCTCGACCATCTCGGCGCCGCAAAGCACGTGCACGATCTGGAAGCGCCGGCCGATGATGCGCGAGCGGCGGAAGACCGAGCGCACCTCGTCGGGAGTGGCGCTCGTCGCGAGGTCGAAGTCCTTGGGTTTCATGCCGAGCAGCAGGTCGCGCGCCGCACCTCCGACCACGAACGCCTTGTATCCGGCGCGCTGCAGCTCCTCGCACGTGCGGCGCGCGCAGCGGCTGATGTCTTCCTTGCGGATGTCGTGCTTATCGTTGCCGAAGATGACCGGGCGCGCGTCCTTGTGGGTCACCTGCTCGCGGCGGCCGAACAGCCTGTCGATATATTTCTTGATCATGTTGAATTAGGTGTCAGAGACCATTTTCCGCCAGCCGGAA
>JALYSB010000293.1 GCA_030855025.1 Pseudomonadota bacterium | reverse complement strand
GAACACGTGCCAGGCGAAGAACACCGCAAGGTTCACGATGACGCCGACCACCGCCGCCGTGATCGCGGTGAGCGGAGCCGTGAGCTTCACGTCGTCGCGGCTTCGCTCGATGAACGGCGCGCCGGCGAGGATGAAGAAGAACGAGGGCAGGAATGTGAAAGCGGTCGCGACGCTGGCGCCGGCCACACCTGCAAGGAAGAGCGCATCGGGCCCGAGGACCGCCTTCGTCCAGCCGCCGACGAACCCCACGAAGGCGACGATCATGATCAGCGGCCCGGGCGTGGTCTCGCCGAGTGCCAGGCCGTCGATCATCTGGCCCGCGGTGACCCAGCCGTAGGTCTCGACTGCGCCTTGCAATACGTAGGGGAGCACCGCGTACGCCCCGCCGAAAGTCAGCAGCGCCGCCTTGGTGAAGAACCATCCCATCTGCGGGTAGTCGGCGTGCCAGCCCGAGTGCGCGACGAGCAGGCCCAGCATCGCGGCCCACAGGGCGCCGAATACCAGGGTGGTCGCTGCCATTCGGATGGGCGAGAAGCGCGCGTGCGGCGGGGTGGGTGAATCGTCGTCGATGACCGCGGGCTCGTGGGGCGTCGCGGCCGCTGCGTGACCGCCGAGGGTGAAGGCGTGCGGGGTGATTCGACCGCCGATGATGCCTGCCACAGCCGCGCCGAGGACCACCAGCGGGAAGGGCGCGGAGAATGCGAAGAGCGCGAGGAACGCCGCGATCGCGATGGCCCAGAGCAGCGGATGGCGCAGCGTCCGTCCGCCGATCCGCCAGGCCGCCGCGAGCACGATCGCCACGACCGCGGGCTTCACGCCGTAGAGGAGCGCCGCCACCGCGGGCACCGAGCCGAACCGCAGGTACACCCAGGTCAGCACGATCAGGATCACGAGCGACGGCAGCACGAAGAGCGCGCCGGCCGCGATTCCTCCGCGCGTGCCGTGCAACAACCAGCCGATGTAGGTCGCCAGCTGCTGCGCCTCGGGGCCGGGCAGCAGCATGCAGTAGTTGAGCGCGTGCAGGAAGCGCCGCTCGCTGATCCAGCGGTACCGCTCGACCAGCTCGCGATGCATGATCGCGATCTGGCCCGCGGGCCCGCCGAAGCTCACGAACCCCAGCTTCAGCCAGAAACGCAGCGCTTCATTGAAAGACACTCCCTCTCGCGAAGACCTGTCCCACGTTCGCCCCCTCTGCCTTGGGAGAGGGTTGGGGAGAGGGTCGGGGAGAGGGTCCTGGCTCATACCCCCGGATTCCAGTTGTGCCGCTCGTTGCCCCCCTCGCCCTCGCGCCGGCACCACGCGTAAAGCCCGTCGTAGACCGGCATCGCTTGCGCGAGCATTTCGTGGTCGTCGGTGTAGCGCTCCGAGAGCCCGAGGGACGTTGCCAGCAGGCCCGCGCTCTGCGGCGCAAGGTCGAGGCGGTCGGTATCGGCCCCGCGCACGATGTCGGCGAGGCGCTCGAGCGCGGGATCGGAGAGCGCGAAGTCCTCGAGCAGCGCGTCGAAGCTGCACCGCTCGCCACGGTGCGTGACTGCCGCGCCGGGGATGTCGTAGGGAATCGCCTGCCGCGCGGCCGCCTCGCTGAATACCCGGGACGTCGGCACATAGTCGAACGTCGCCAGCGGATCGATGAAGCGCTGGATCAGCCACGGGCATGCGATGCGGTCGATCTTCGGGCGGCTGCGCGTGATCCAGCGCGATCCGCCGGGCACGCGCCATTCCGGACGGCGCAGGACGGTGGCGAGTCCCGCCGCCTGCCATGCCTGGATACCCCCTTCGAGGTAGCGCGCGTCGTAGCCCGCGGCGCGCAGCTGCGAGGCGGCGTCCTGGCCGACCTCATGCCCCTTGACGCAATAGGCGACGATGGGCCGGTCGACAGCGTGGCGCTTCATGAACGCCACGAGATCGCCTTCGGGACGCAATGCAGCGGGGATCAGCCGGTCGTCTTCTTCGAACGCGGGTTGGCGGCGCACGTCGACAATCAGCGGTGCGCGATCGCTGCCGAGCTGGGAATAAAGGGTGCGGGAATCGATCGATACGGTGTCCATGGGGCCTCCG
>JALYSB010000176.1 GCA_030855025.1 Pseudomonadota bacterium | reverse complement strand
GCCTATGCCAGCGGCAACACGATCAGCTACGCCACGGGCCCCCTCGAGCTGCGCGATCGCGACGGCAACGTGATCCCGATCAGCCCCGACGCCTACCCGGTCGGCTCCGCGCGCTGACCGATTCGCAGCCGCGTCACACCTCGAAGGTCGTAACCCTCGATCCCGGGAGTGACGCGGTAGCTCGGCTTGGACCGCTCCATCCCTGGCCGAGCGAGCTGGTCCCCAACCGCAATGGCCTGGATACTCCGCGGCGCTCGCTCGGCGCGCGGCGGTCTCCGTGGAGCAGCGCACCTTGCCAGGGTGGTGTGGGCGCCCCCGGTCGATTTCTTCCACATTCCCCGAGATATGTGCGCTAACATGCGGAACCAGCAGGAATTAAGCACTAACATCGAGTTCGGCAAAGGGGACAAAAAACATGACCAAGACCATCGGCGCAGGATTCGCTGCACTCCTCTTAATCTCTGCCCAGGCATTGGCCCAAGTCGCGCCAAACCTGGGTTCGGCGGCCCCCTTCGCGGTGCTGGGCACGAACGCCATCCCGACGGTGGGGACGGTTACCTGTACCGATTCGGGACCCGGAACCGCCATCAACGGCGACGTGGGCTCCACCTTCAACTTGATCACGAACACCGGGTGCACGATAAACGGCACCGTCACCGCGCCGGTCGCGGCCCAGGTGGTAAACGACTTTAACGCCGCGTTCGCCTCGATTGATGGCCTGAACCCTTGCACGGGCGTGATTCCGACCACCACCACCACGCTGAACCCCGGTGTCTTCTGCTCCCCCGCAGGGACCACGATCGGCGCCGGCGTCATCATCACACTGCGTGGGAACGTGAACGATGTCTTCGTGTTCAGGGTCGGGACCGGCGGACTGGGCGCCCTCACGGTCACCGACGCGCAGATCGTCCTGAGCGGCGGCGCGCGCGCCTGCAACGTGTTCTTCAAGACCGCGGAAGGCACGACGCTGACCCGTTCCGCCGTCGTGGGAACCTTCCTCGCGGGGACCGCCTTCACCATGACCAATGGCAGCTTGATCGGCCGCGCCTTGGCGTCGACCGACGCGACGGTCACCAACGCAGCGCCATTGACCTTTGGGGGTTGCGCGGCGGCACCTCCCGGACCGGTCTCCGTGCCCACGCTTGTGCCCACGCTTTCCGAATGGGCGATGATCCTGCTCGCCATGCTGATGGCCACAGCGGGCATCGCTGCGATGCGCCGCCGCACGCGCTGAAACGCGGCGCCCCGTCCGGGCGCTGCCTCTGTGCGCTTTCGCACCGACGATCGGCGGCCGAGGCCCCATAATGGTTGCCTTCCACGGGAGGGCATCCATGAATTCAGTCCTGAAAGTCGCAATGGCAGTAGCCACAGTGGCTTTCGCCGGCCAGGTCGCCGCCGAAGTCATCTTCTTCGAGGGCGAGGGCTTCCAAGGCCGGTCCTTCAAGACCGCGAAGCCAGTCCGCAACTTCGAGAGCTTCGGGTTCAACGACCGCGCCTCGTCGGTCGTCGTCACCCGCGAGCGTTGGGAAGTCTGCGAAAACGCCCGCTTCGAGGGCCGCTGCGTGGTCCTGCGACCGGGAAGGTATGCCTCGCTCGCCGCGATGGGGCTCAACGATCGCGTCTCGTCGGTGCGCATCGTCAGCCGCCAGGCGCGCATTGAAGACAACCGCTATGCGCCGCCGCCCGTTCCCGTCTACGACTCGCGCCGCCGCAAGAACGAGCAGCTCTACCAGGCCGACGTGAGGTCGGTGCGCGCCGTGGTCGGCCGACCGGAGCAGCGGTGCTGGGTCGAGCGCGAGCAGGTTTCCCAGGGCCGTGGGGACACCAACGTGGGTGGAGCGATCGCCGGGGCGGTAATCGGCGGCATCCTCGGCCACCAGGTCGGCGGCGGTCGCGGCAAGGATCTCGCCACTGCTGGCGGCGCAGTTGCCGGAGCCGCGGTGGGCGCGAACGTCGGGCGCGATGGCGCCGTCCAGTCGGGCTATTCGCAGGACGTGAGGCGTTGCGAGAACGTCCCGAGCCAGGCGCAGCCCAGCTACTGGGATGTCGTCTACAATTTCCGCGGCCAGGAGCATCGCATCCAGATGGCCTCGCCCCCGGGTCGCACGGTGACGGTGAACGGGAGAGGCGAGCCTCGGACCTAGCGATCCGCCGGCACGTCCCCGACCGGGAGCACCGATGATCCAGCTCACCTTCGCGATCGAGCTTCGGTACGAAATCGCCGATCAGCCGGCGGATTTCATCTTCAACGTGCATGCGGCGCACACGCCCTGGCAGACGGTGGTCTCCGAGAAGATCACCGTTACGCCGGAGCTCGAGCACGTGCTGCAGACCGACGCCGTGCACGGCAACCGCTACATGCGGCTGCGCGCTCCGCCCGGGCCGCTCACGGTTCGCTACGAGGCCACGGTCGACATCAACCATCATCGCGATTCTCCGGCGGCGCTCGAAGAGATGCCGGTCGCGCTGCTCGAACCGCACATCATGGAGTTCGTGTATCCGAGCCGCTACTGCCAATCGGACCGCCTGCGGCGCTACGCGAGCCGCGAGTTCGGGCACCTCCGCCAGGGGTATTGGCGGGTCCAGGCGATTCACGACTGGGTACGTGGGCGCGTGGTCTTCACCCCGGGGAGCTCGAACAGCAGCACGTCCGCGGTCGACACCCTGATCGAGCAGGTAGGTGTATGCCGCGATTTTGCGCACCTGATGATCGCGCTGTGCCGCGCGGTGAACATTCCCGCGCGCTTCGTGACTGGCATCGACTACGGCGCCGCCGCCGAGCTGGGGCTTCCCGACTTCCACGCCTACGTCGAGGTCTTCCTGAGCGGGCGCTGGTATGCGTTCGATCCCACGGGGATCACGGCACCGATGGGTCTGGTGCGCATCGGCACGGGACGCGACGCCGCCGACGTGTCCTTCGCGACGATGTTCGGCGCGGTGCGCTCGCAGGCGCCGCTGATCACGGTGTCCGCGCTCGACGATCCGGCGAAAGGGTATGTCCTCCCGCAGCATTCGCACCAGGCTTTGTCGACCGCCGGGGGAGCGCCCCTCGCAACGGGCGTCGCCAAATGAGTGCGTAGGAATTTCCCGACAGACAATTTTTTCGTGGGCAAGCGTGCTCGGGAACCTGCAGAAGCGTTTTGCCGACGGCCCGATCGACTGGAAACCGTTCCTCGCGCGCATGAAAACGTTCCAGGACGAGGCGGACAAGAAGTCCGGGCGGAAGCCCGCAGGCTAGGCCGGATGGACCTCCTTGACGTCAAAAGGCCGGTGATATAATCCGCCCCGCAGTGAAGATGTATTTGTCAACTTTTAAGGAATTACGCAATGAGCACCGGAATTGTAAAGTGGTTCAACGACTCGAAAGGCTTCGGCTTCATCAAGCCCGATGGCGGCGGTGAAGACCTCTTCGCCCATTTCTCCGAGATCCAAGGCAACGGCTTCAAGACCCTCAAGGAGAACCAGAAGGTCGAGTTCGAGACCAAGGACGGCCCCAAGGGCAAGCAAGCCACCCAGATCAAGCCGGTCGCCTGACTTCCCGGCTTCGGCGCAGCAACTGAGACGGCAGCCTTCGGGCTGCCGTTTTGTTTGGAAATAACATGGGGTTCAGACTCCAATTATTTCTGTTCCATGCGATCCCGCTGCGCGAGCCCCGGGAAGAACCGCGCCCACAGCGCCACGACGAGCAGCGTTCCCACGCCGCCGACCACGAGCGATCCCACCGGCCCGATGACCGCCGCGGTGGCGCCGGCGCGAAACTCGCCCAGCTGGTTGCTCGCGCTGATGAAGGTCGCGTTCACCGCGCTCACGCGCCCGCGCATGTCCTCGGGCGTCTCGAGCTGCACCAGCGTCTGGCGCACCACGATGCTCACCATGTCGGCGGCACCGCCGACGGCCAGCACCACCATCGAAAGGGCGAAGCTCTCGGATAATGCGAATACCAGCACGGTCACGCCATAGATGCCGACGGCGATCAGGAGCTTGCGGCCGACGCGATGATCGAGAGGCCATGTGGTCAGCGCGGCGGCCATCGCGAGTGCGCCCAGCGCCGGCGCCGCGCGCAGGAGGCCGAGGCCCCACGGCCCCACGTTCAGGACATCCTTGGCATAGATCGGCAGCAGCGCGGTGACGCTGCCGAGGATCACGGCGAAGAGGTCGAGCGAGATCGCCCCCAGCGCCACCTTGTGGCCCCAGAGGAAGGAAAACCCGGCGAACACCGACGCCCACGACACCGGCTCCTTCGAGGCGTGCAGGATGCGCGGGATCGAAGCCACGGTGACCAGCGAAACGAGATTGAGCAGGAAGCACGCGCCGTAGACCACTGCAGGGCCGGCGACGTAAAGGAAGCCGCCCAGCGCGGGGCCGCCGATCACCGCGATCTTCATCGCCCCGGTGCTCACCGCCATCGCGCGCGCGAGCTGCTCGCGCGGCACCAGCGAGGGCACTATCGCCTGAAGCGCGGGCGTCTGCAGCGCGCGCGCGGCGCCGAGCGCCATGGATAGCGCAAAGATCAGGTCGCGTCCGACGAAGCCGCCGGCACTCGCCCACGCAAGCCAAAGCGCGACGGCGCCCTGCAGCGCGAGGCTCGCGGCCAGCACCTTGCGCCGGTCGACGCGGTCGGCGAGCTGTCCTGCCGGAATCGTGAAGGCGAGCGTCGGAATGAACTGGAGAAGGCCCACGAGCCCCAGGTCCCACGCGCTCGAGGTGAGGTCGTACATCTGCCAGCCGAGTGCCACCAGCAGCATCTGGTTGGCCGCGGTACCGAGGAGCCGCGTCCAGAGGAAGAAATGGAAGCTGCGGCTCAATTCAGCGGGGCGGAACGGCTTTGCGTTGAGGGAGCCTCACTCTACTATAGGGTCCATGGAACCCCACTCGCTCGCGCACCACTTCCTTACCGAGGCGTACAACAACGCCTGGGCCAACCACCGGCTGCTGCGCGCCTGCTGCCACCTGACGCAGGAGGATTTCGGCGCGCGCCGCACCAGTTTCTTTCCCTCGATCAAGGCGACGCTGAACCATATCCTCACAGTGGACTGGTACTACCTCGAGATCTTCGAGCGCAGCCTCGCTGGCGAGCCCCCGCATCCGGATCCGCATCGCCATTTCCGCCCCGAGGAGCCGTTCGAGTCGTGCGTGGATGTCTCGCGCGAGCAGCACGCGAGCGACCGGCGGCTTATCGCACTGTGCGCGGACTTAGTCGACGGGCGGATGGACGACGTGGTGCTCATTCCACGCCGCACGGGCGTGATGCGCGATCGCGTGCGCCGCGTCCTCGCGCACCTCTTCGAGCACGATATCCACCACCGCGGCCAAGCGCACGCGATGCTCGCCGGAACGCGCGTCAAGCCCCCGCCGCTCGACGAGTTCTTCTGCACGGGGGAGGCCGAGTTGCGCGAGCAGGATTTCGCCGAGCTGGGCTTCGACGAGGAAGCCATCTGGGGCGCACGCGCCCGGATCTAGATGAAGACGCTCGCCACCACGCCGCTTTCGGTCCTCGACCTCGTCACCTACGCGGAGGGCGGCTCGATACCCGAGGCCTTCCGGAATTCGCGGCGCCTTGCGCAGAACGCCGAGCGCTGGGGGTATCGGCGCTATTGGGTCGCCGAGCACCACAACCTCGACGGCATTGCGAGCGCGGCGACGGTGGTGCTGATGGGATACCTCGCCGGGGGTACCGAGACCATCCGCATCGGCTCGGGGGGGATCATGCTGCCGAACCACGCGCCTTTCATCGTGGCCGAGCAGGTGGGCACGCTCGAGTCGCTCTACCCGAGGCGCATCGACCTGGGCCTCGGGCGCGCGCCGGGCACCGATCCCCTCACGATGCGAGCGCTGCGACGCCATTCGACCGGCGCGGACTTCGACGCGAACGTGGCCGAGCTGATGTCCTACTTCGCGCCGGCCACGCCGGAGCAGAAGGTGAAGGCGATTCCGGGCGCGGGCCTCGACATCCCGATCTGGATCCTCGGCTCGAGCACCTACAGCGCGCACCTCGCGGCATCGATCGGGCGGCCCTACGCGTTCGCCTCGCACTTCGCGCCGGGCGACCTGATGGAGGCGCTCGCCATCTACCGGCGCGAGTTCCAGCCGTCGGCGGCGTTGAAGGAACCGCATGTGATGGTCGGCGTGCCGGCGATGGCGGCGCCCAGCGACGATCGCGCCGAGTTCCTCGCGACCACCATGTACCAGCGCTCGCTCGGCATCGTGCGCGGCCAGCGCGCGGCGCTGCTGCCGCCGGTGAAAAGCATGGACGGATTGTGGAGCCGCGCCGAGCAGCTGGCGCTCGCCGAGCGCATGGCGCTGATGGTGGTCGGCGGCCCGGATCGTGTGCGCGAAGGACTGCAGCAAATCGTCGAGGTGACCCAGGCCGACGAGCTGATCCTCGTCTCCGACGCCTACCATCCCGAGGACCGCCTGCGCTCCTTCGACCTCATCGCCCAGGCCGCCGAGTTGCCCCGCACCATCGACTAATTACCCCATTCTTTTCAGCAGGTGCGGGCCCATCTCCCCCACCGACCGAATCCCCAGCAGCGCCATGTTGCGGTAGACCTCGCCCTGGAGGATCGCGATGGCGTGGGCGACGCCGGGCTCGCCCGCGACGGTCGCGGCATAGTTGAAGGGGCGGCCGACGAAGACGAACCGGGCGCCCAAGCCAAGCGCCTTGAGGACGTCGGTGCCGCGGCGAACGCCGCTATCCATCATCACCGTCATCGCCCCCGCCTGCGCGGCGACCGCGGGCAGGACCCGCAGGGGCGAGAC
>JALYSB010000175.1 GCA_030855025.1 Pseudomonadota bacterium | reverse complement strand
GCCAGGGGGCACCCGCGCTGCCCGCACCAGCACCTGCAATCCCCGCACCGGCGGCAGCGCCTGCGACGCCCGCAGCCCCGGCCGACGCGGTGAAGCCTTCGGCCGCGGCCCCCGCAAAGCTCGAGGCGGTGCCGGCCTCGGCCCCGGATGCGAAGGCGCCGCCTCCCAAGCTCGCGGGGTTCGCGGTCCAGGTCGGCGCCTTCCGCGACGAGGCGAAGTTGAAGCAGGCGCGCGACAAGCTCGCCGGGTCTTCGATCCCGCACTACACCGAGAGGCTCGAATCTCCAGGAGGGCCGCTCACGCGCTTGCGTGCGGGACCCTTCGCGACGCGCGAGGCCGCCGAGGGTGCGCAGGCCGCGCTCAAGCGCGCTGCCCTCGATGGCAAGGTGGTGCCGCTGCCATGAAGACGGTTGCAAACGCCCCGCAGCACCCCCATGTCGATAGACTGGCCGCTGGTCGGGCCTCGCCCGGGAAGGAAGCGTAACGGCATGTGCGGCATCGTGGGAGTGGTCGCACGCAGCCCCGTCGCCCAGCTGCTCTACGACGGGATGACGGTGCTGCAGCATCGCGGCCAGGACGCCGCGGGAATCGTCACGGCCGAGGGCCACAGCTTCCACATGCACAAGGGCCGCGGGCTCGTGCGCGACGTGTTCCGCACGCGCGACATGCGCCACCTCTCGGGCCACATGGGCATTGCCCATTGCCGTTATCCGACCGCGGGATCGGCCTCGTCGGAAGCCGAGGCGCAGCCGTTCTACGTGAATTCGCCGTTCGGCATCGTGCTCGGCCACAACGGCAACCTGATCAATTCGGAAGAGCTGCGGCGCGACCTCTTCCTCGACGACCGCCGCCACGTCAACACCAACTCCGACTCGGAAATCCTGTTGAACGTGCTGGCGCACGAGATCCACGATGCGAGCGCGGGACGCGAGCGCCTCAATCCCGACGTGATCTTCACCGCGGTCGCGGGCGTCCACCGGCGCGTGAAGGGCGCCTACGCCGTGGTGGCGATGGTGGCCGGGCACGGCATGCTTGCCTTCCGCGATCCGCATGGAATCCGCCCCCTCATTATCGGGCGCGCCGATACCGACAAGGGCGTGGAATTCCTGGTGGCTTCCGAGAGCGTCACCCTCGATACCCTCGGCTTCAAGGTGATGCGCGACGTGGCCCCGGGAGAGGCGATCCTGGTGGACGAAAGCGGCAACTTCCACAGCCGCCAGTGCGTGCAGGGCGCGCAGCTGAACCCCTGCATCTTCGAGTTCGTCTACCTCGCGCGCCCCGACTCGGTGATCGACGGCATCTCGGTCTACGAGAGCCGGCGCAACATGGGAAAGAGCCTGGCCGACAAGGTCACGCGCCTGGGCATGGCCGACCAGATCGACGTCGTGATCCCGATTCCCGATTCCGGCCGCCCGGCGGCGCTCGAGCTCGCGGCCAAGCTGGGCAAGCCTTACCGCGAGGGCTTCATCAAGAACCGCTACATCGGGCGCACCTTCATCATGCCGGGCCAGGAGTTGCGCAAGAAGAGCGTGCGCCAGAAGCTGAACGCCATGGCGATCGAGTTCAACGGCAAGAACGTGATGCTGGTGGACGACTCCATCGTGCGCGGCACCACCAGCCGCGAGATCGTGCAGATGGCGCGCGAGGGCGGCGCCGCGAAGGTGTTCTTCGCCTCGGCCGCCCCGCCGGTTCGCTACCCGAACGTCTACGGCATCGACATGCCGACGAGGAACGAGCTGATCGCAACGGGCAGGACGGAACAGGAGATCGCCGCCCTCATCGGCGCCGACGCGGTGATCTACCAGGACCTCGATGCGCTCATCGACGACGTACGCCGGCTGAACCCGGCGATCACGCAGTTCGACTGCTCGTGCTTCGACGGGGTCTACGTGACTGGCGACGTGTCGCAGGAGTACCTCGACGGCATCGCCGCCGGCCGCAACGACGGCGAGAGTCGCGAGACGCGCCTGTCGAGCTATCAGCTAGACTTGGGCCTTTCGCGGGTCGACTAGTCCCATGGCGTCCGAGTACAAGCCCGACACCCTCGGTGTCCGAGCCGGTGGAGTGCGCAGCGATTTCCAGGAGCACTCCGAGGCGCTCGCCCTCACGACCAGCTTCGTGTATCGCAATGCCGCGGAAGCGGCGCGGCGCTTCGCCAATGAAGAGCCGGGGAACATCTATTCGCGCTTCACCAATCCCACGGTCACGATGTTCCAGGACCGCCTCGCCGCGCTCGAGGGCGCCGAGGCGTGCGTGGCCACGGCAACCGGCATGGCCGCCGTGGCGACCACCGCATTGGGGCTCCTCAAGACGGGGGACCACATCGTTGCACCGCGCGGCGTGTTCGGCACCGTCGTGCCGCTCTTCGACCAGATTCTGGCGCGCCTCGGCATCACGACCACCTGGGTGGACCTGACCGACCTCGATGCCTGGCGCTCGGCCATCCGGCCCAACACCCGCCTCCTGTTCGTCGAGACACCGTCGAACCCGGTGTGCGAGGTGGCCGACATCGCGGCGCTCGCGGAGCTGGCGAAAAAATCCGGCGCGGTGCTCGCGGTGGACAACTGCATGTGCTCACCGGCGCTGCAGCGCCCGATCGAGCTGGGGGCGGACCTGGTGATCCATTCCGCCACCAAGTATCTCGACGGACAGGGGCGGGTGCTCGCGGGCGCGATCGCCGGGCGCGCGGACCTCGTCTCCGGTCCGCTGTTCAACTTCGTGCGCACCGCCGGCCCCGCGATCTCGCCTTTCAACGCGTGGATCTGCCTGAAGGGGATGGAGACGCTGCGGCTGCGAATGAACGCGCAGTCGCAAGCGGCATTGGCGATCGCGCGCTGGCTCGAATCCCATCCCGCGGTCGAGCGGGTGAACTACCCGGCGCTCGAATCGCATCCGCAGCACTCGCTCGCGATGCGCCAGCAATCCGCGGGCGGCCCGGTGCTCTCGTTCGTGCTTCGCGGCGGCCGCGAGGCGGCGTGGCGCGTGATCGACGCGGTGAAGCTCGTCTCCATCACCGCCAATTTCGGCGACGTGAAGAGCACCATCTGCCACCCCGCGACCACGACTCACGGGCGCATCCCGCCGGCCGAGCGCGCCGCTTCCGGGATCGCCGAGGGCCTGGTGCGGCTGGCGGTGGGCCTCGAGGATCTCGCGGACCTGCGCGCCGACCTGGGACGCGGCCTGGACGAGAATTAGGAAGAAGAATGCCCCCGAAAACCAAACCCACAGGCGCCGTGGCGCGGTCCCGGCATGTATTCCTGATGTGCCCGCCCGAGTATTTCACGGTGGCGTACATCATCAACCCGTGGATGCACGGCAACCTGCGCAAGATCGACAACGCGGTCGCCAAGCAGCAGTGGCGCGCGCTCTACGACACGCTCACGGACCATGCGACCGTGCGGCTGGTGCTGCCGCAGCCAGGCTCGCCCGACATGGTATTCACCGCCAACGCGGGCCTGGTGCGGGGCCAGCGCTTCATCGTCTCGCGCTTCCGCTATCCCGAGCGCCAGTACGAGGAGCCGTATTTCGCCGACTGGTTCATGGACCGCGGCTACGAGGTCTCGCTCATGCCGCGCGACCTGCCCTTCGAGGGTGCGGGAGACGCGCTCTTCGACCGCGGGAGCAGCGTCCTCTGGATGGCGCACGGGCACCGCTCGCTCTCGGCCGCCGGCGAGGTGCTGTCGGAACGCCTGGGCGCCGAGGTGCTCACCTTGAAGCTGGTGGACACGCGCTTCTACCACCTGGATACCTGCTTCTGCCCCCTCGAAGGCGGTTACGTGATGTACTACCCGCCGGCGTTCGACGACGCCTCGCGCGCGGCGATCGAGGCGCGCATTCCCGCGGCCAAGCGCATTTCGATCGACGAGGAGGATGCCCTTGCCTTCGCGTGCAACGCGGTCAACATCGACGCGACCGTCGTGGTCAATCGCGCGACCGCCGGTTTCGTGAAGGCCCTCGGAGCCAAGGGTTTCGGGGTCGTCCAGACGCCGCTGTCCGAATTCATGAAAGCAGGAGGGTCCGCCAAATGCCTCACGCTTCGACTAGACGAGCCTTAGCCGCCGCTTGCCTGGCCCTCACCGCGTTCGCCGCCGGAGCGCAGGCCATGTACAAGTGGGTCGACGAGAAGGGCACGACGCACTTCTCCGAGCACCCACCACCCGACGGCAAGGCCGCCAAGGTCGAGCCGAAGGTCACGCCCCCGAGCTCGCCTGCCGCGGCGCCCGCGAAGAACAACGCCGAGTCGTGGCGGGCGCAGGAGACCGAGTTCCGCAAGCGCCAGGTCGAACGGGGCCAGCGCGACCAGGCCGAACAGCGCGAGCGCGCCGAGCGCGAGCAGCTGTGCTCGCAAGCACGCCGCCGCCTGGCGTCGCTTTTGAACAGCAGCCGCATCTACCGCGATCATGAGGACGGCACGCGTACCTACCTGAACGAGGCGCAGCGTGACGCCACGGTCGCGGAGCAGCGCGCGAGGGTCAAGGAACACTGCGACTAGCGATGAGACGGCCCTGGCGCGCCCTGCTCGCCACTTTCCTGATTGCGGGCTGCAATTCCGCCGGCGAGGTCCCCGCCGAGCGCCTGCCGCGTTTCACGCCAGCGGGAGGCACTGCGCCGCGCGTGGCGCTGGTGCTCGGCTCCGGCGGCCCCCGGGGCTTCGCGCACATCGGGGTGCTGAAGGTGCTCGAGGAGGCCGGCGTGCGCCCCGACCTCATCATCGGCTCGAGCGTGGGCGCGATGGTGGGCGCCCTCTACGCGGCGGGGAAAAGCGCGGCCGAGCTGGAGACCCTCGCGCGCGACCTGAACGTGATGGAATTCTTCGAGTTCCGCATGCTGAGCGGCGGCCTTGCCACCGGCGAGACCCTCCAGGCCTACATGAACGAGCGGGTCGGCGGCAAGCCCCTCGAGGCGCTCGGCATCGCATTTGTCGCGGGTGCCACGCGCGTGTCGGACCGGAGCCTCGCGCTCTTCAATCGCGGCGACACCGGCCTCGCGATTCGCGCCTCGAGTGCCAGTCCCGGCCAGTTCGAGCCCGTGCGCATCGGCTCCGAGTTCTACGTGGACGGCGACGAGGCGAGCCCGGTTCCGATTCGCGCGGCGCGGGCGCTCGGTGCGCAGTTCGTCATAGCGGTCGACGTGTCTGCGTTCGAGCGCGACACGCCCGCGGGGGCGCCCCGCGAATGGGTCGAGAAGGATGCCCGGCGGGCACGCCAGGTCGCCCGCGAGGCAAGCGCTGCCGACGTGCTTCTACACCCCAATATCGGCTATTACGCCGGCCACGACGCGGCGTACCGGCGCCGGGTCATCGACCTCGGTGAGCGTTACGCGCGCGAGCAGTTGCCGGCGATTCGCGCGGCGTTCGCCCGCGCAGGCATTCCCCTGCTGCGCGCTCAGACCGCGTCCACGGCGCGGATTCCTGCCGGGGAAGCCTCGAGGTAAGTCGCGCGGTCGTACCAGTCGGCCAGCACCCAGCGCACGCGCTCGACGCCCTGGACGTGGTGCACATGGCGCGCGGGCCGGTGGGTATGTCCGTGGACGAGGAGGCTCGCGCCGGAGGCGGTAAACGCGCGCTCCACCGCTTCGCGGGACACGTCCATGAGGTCCATCGGCTTGCCCTGTTTCGCGCCCTCGCTTCTTTCGCGCAGGTCCTGCGCCATCGCAAGCCGCTCGGTCATCGAGCGCGCGAGCGCGGCCCTCTGCCACGCGGGGTCGCGCACCTGGGCTCGAAACGCCTGGTAGGCGACGTCAGCGGTGCAGAGGGTGTCGCCGTGCATCAAGAGCGCCCGCGAGCCGTACAGGTCCATCTCCGTGGGGTCCGCGATGAGCGTCACCCCGGTCTCGCGCGCAAAGCGCTCCGCGACCAGGAAGTCGCGGTTGCCATGCATGAAGTGCACGGGAAGGCGCGCGGCCGCCGCTTTCAGGCTCGCGGCTACACGGGCCGGAAGGGGCAGGGCGAGCCCATCGTCGCCCACCCAGTACTCGAACAGGTCGCCCAGGATGAAGAGGGCATCGGCGCCCGGGGCGACCTGCCCGAGGAACTTCTCGAATTGCGCGACGATCCCGGGGCGGGATTCGTCGAGGTGCAGGTCGGAAACGAAAAGCGTGCGCGCCGTGGCCGCAGTCAAACTAGACGCACTCGGCCTTTTCGATGACCACCGCCTCGGTCGGCACGTTCTGGTGCCCACCCTTGTTCCCGGTGGCGACCTTGCGGATCTTGTCGACCGTGTCCTTGCCCTCGACCACCTTGCCGAATACCGCGTAGCCCGCGTTGCCGCCGGAGGCGTTGAGCGAAGCGTTGTCGCTCACGTTGATGAAGAATTGCGAGGTCGCCGAGTCGGGGATGCTGGTGCGCGCCATCGCAAGGGTATAGGCGTCGTTCTTCACGCCGTTGCCGCCCTCGTTCTTGATCGGGGGCTGCGTGGGTTTCTGGAGCATGTCATTGCCGAAGCCGCCCCCCTGGATCATGAAGCCGTCGATCACGCGATGGAAGATCGTGCCGTTGTAATGGCCGGATTCCACGTACTTCACGAAGTTGTCCACGCTCACGGGGGCCCGGGCCTTGTCGAGCTCGATCACGATCGGGCCCATGGAGGTGGTGAGTTTTACTTTCATCGGCGTGCTTCCTTTGGGCTGGCAGCTCGAGGGCTGCGTTTGGGCGAGGGTTGCGAGAGGCAGGCAGGCGGCCGCGGCGAAGGCCGCAAGGGCGAGGCGTCGTGCAAAGTTCATGGGAGCGGTCCGGGGAGGGTTGGAGAGGGGTCAGGAAACGATTGATTCGTGCAGGATCCGCCAGCCCCCGGTCTCGCGGACC
>JALYSB010000174.1 GCA_030855025.1 Pseudomonadota bacterium | reverse complement strand
TCGTGGTGCAGCGTGAGCGCGGTGCCGGGGGTCACCGGCTCGAGGAACTTCGCATTCGAAATTTCCCACTGCTGGGGTGCGCGCGCGGTCGCCGCTTCGACCGCTGCGAGCACCTCGGCGAGGATCAACACGCCGGGCAGGATCGGGTGGCCCGGAAAGTGACCCTCGTAGGCCGGATGGTCACGGGGCACGGCGAGCCTCGTCTCGACCGGGCCCGCGCCCACTCACGCCCCTCCTCGCGACCGTCGAGCCGCCTCGCGGGCGAGCGTGCGCAGCGCTTCGCGCGGCAGCTTTCCGGTCAGGGCGCGCGGCAGCCGGTCCACGAGTACCACCGGGCGCGGCAGGAATGCGGGATCGATGCGGCTGCGCAGCTGCGCTACCACCTGCGCGACCGTGAGCCCCGGCGCGACCACGAACGCCATGAGGCGCGTGACGCCATCGGAGTCGCCGTCGTCGGGCAGGAAAAACGCGCCGTCGGCGACGCCGTCGATCGATGTGAGCTGGTGGTTGAGGTAACCGAGCGAGTTGCGCTTGCCGGCGATGTTGACCATGTCCGCCGAGCGGCCGTGCAGCAGGAAGCGCGCGCCGTCGCCCAGCACCTCGATCACGTCCTGCAGGGGAGTCGGATGATCGACATGCGCGCCGCCCGCCATCGCCTGCTCGCCTTCGAGCCAGACGCGAACGCCCTCGAAGGCATCCCACTCGGCCGATTGCGTGGGGCGCCGCGTGGCGATCTGGCCGGTCTCGGTGCAGCCGTAGACTTCGAAGATCCGCGCGCCGGTGCGCTCCTCAGCCTGGCGCGCGAGGCCGACCGAGAGCGGCGCAGTCGCCGAAACGATCACCTCCAGGCGGGCGGTATCGCCGCTCTCCAGCCACGCGCGCAGGTGGAAGGGGGTGGTGAAAAGCACGCGCGGGGCGGGGACGCACGCGATCGCCCGATCGATGTCCGCGGGGTAGAAAGGCCGTTCGGCGGTGAGCGCCGCGCCGGCAGCGAGCGGCAGGAGCACGGTGGATTCGAACCCGTACATGTGCTGCGCGGGGACCGTGCCGAGGATCGAGTGGCGCTCGCCCACGCCCAGGCGCCGCGCCTCGCCCGCGACGTCGAGGACCAGGCTGCCCCAACGCTTGAAATGCGGTTGCGGCTCGCCGGTGGATCCCGAGGTGAACACGCATGCGGCGATCTGCGCCGCGTCGATCGCGGGCACATCGAATGGCGCCGGCGCGGCGCCGAGCGCGGGCAGCTCGAAGTGCGGCAGGTCGAGGCCGGCCTGCGGCTCGTCGGAGACCAGGTATACGTCGGGCGCGAACTCGCGCATGCCGCGAATCACGTTGGGTGTCGTGCTCGGCGGCAGCAGCGTCGTCTGCCCGCGAAGGACCGCGGCGAGGAGTGCCACCGCAAACCGGTAGCGGTCGGCGCACACGTTGAGCACATTGCGCGCGTCGGGCAACGCGCTTGCCGTGCGCAGCACGTCGCCCAGGAACTGCGCGGCGGTCACGGGTTCGCCGCGGCGCCAGGCCGCAATCGAGTCGGCGCCGGCGTGGCTCATCAGCGCATGGCGTTGCGAGTCAGGCGTGCGCCGCGGCGCGGGCGAGGGCATCCCGGAAGGCTTCAGCGTGGCGCTTCGAATCGGGCCGAGCCGAAATGGCGCGAGAACGCGCGGATGCCGCCCAGGATCCCGACCTGCTCCCAGTTCGGCAGAGCTCGCAGGCGCACCGCGTACTCCAGGACAAACATCGCCGTGATCAGGATCGGGCTGAGGATGTTGGCCAGCAGCGACCACGCGGCCAGGAACCCGCCGAAGTACAGCGCGCACGACAGGGTGAAGAGCGTCGCGAAGAAGGCGGTCCAGGCGAGCGTCACCTGGCGCGCATACCGCTGGACCTCGGGGGGGATGGTGCCGTGGACCAGCCGCGCGAAGAGCGCGACCAGCGGCTCGCGGCCCGCGGCCAGCGTGCGGCCGAAGACGAAGGCGAGGAGCAGGTTGGTGGTGGCGTGCTCGATGAAGAAGATGTCGGGAAAGTGGCGCTCGAGCGTGCCCCATCCGAGCCACGCCGCCAGCGCGATCGCGGCGATCAGGGCGGCTCCCAGCGCGCGGTGCTTGCTGCGGCGCACGGTCCACGCGGCGAAGAGGGTGATCGGGGTGAGCGCCACGAGCGTGCCCACGGTCGGCGAGACGCCGCTCACGAGCGACGCGTGCGCGAGGATCGCGTAGCCGATCGAGGCCACGACCGCGAGCGCCACCCATGAGCGCTTGCGCGCCTCCGGGGTCACTTGGTCCTGCGCTCCGCGACGTGGGCTGCGAGGCAGTTGAGCGAGCGGAAGATCTTCACGTTGTCCTGGTCGTCTTCCTTGAGCTTGAAGCCATAGCGCTTGGAGACCACGAGGGCGACCTCGAGGACGTCGATCGAGTCCAGCCCCAACCCTTCCTTGAAGAGCGGCGTGTCCGGATCGATGTCGTCGCCGGCCACTTCGAGGTTCAGGGCCGAGACGATGAGGCCCGCGATTTCGCGCACCAGCTCGGGGTTGACATCGTGCCCGTTGAACGGGACATTTTCGAGGGAATTAGCCATCGCTTGAGATCGCGGAAGATGGCCAAAATGATAGCACCTACTCGCGCCCCCGCCCCGCTGCGCATGCCGCGGAACGCCTCGACGCGCGAGCGATCGCTCTAGGGAAGCGCCGCGCAGGCGAGCGTGAACACGAAATTCCTGCCGCCGCTGGTCCTTGGCCAGCCGAAAGGGAGCTCCGGAAAGGCTTTCTCGAGCGCCTTGCGGTTATGCCCGATCTCCACCGCGAGCAGGCCACCCGGATTCAGGTGCCGGCGCGCCTGCGCGAGGATCGTGCGCGTGTGGTCGAGGCCGTCGGCGCCGCTCGCCAGAGCCACCGCGGGCTCGCGGCGGTACTCCTCGGGCAGCCGCTTCATGGCGGCCGCCTTCACGTAGGGCGGGTTCGAGACGATCAGATCGTAGCTGCGCCCGGCGAGGGCGGAGAACATGTCCGACTTCGCGAGACGCACGCGTTCGCCCAGGCGGTAATCGTCGACGTTGCGCCGCGCCACCTCCAGGGCATCGGCCGACAAGTCCACTGCGTCGACCTTCGCATCCGGCCAGGCGAGCGCGGCGAGGATCGCGAGGCAGCCCGAGCCGGTGCACAGGTCGAGGATGGTCCCCGGCGCGCAAACCAGGGACGGACCCTCATTTCTTCTCGGAGAAATGAGGGTCCGTCCCTGGTTTTGGACGCGCAGCAGCTCCGCGATGAACGACCGCGGCACGATCACGCGCTCGTCGACGTAGAAGCGATGTGGGCCGAGCCAGGCTTCGTTCAGCAGGTAGGCGGCGGGCTTGCGGGTCGCGATGCGGCGCGCCACCAGCGCGAAGAGCGCCGCCTCATGCGCGGCAGAGATGGGCTCGTCGCCCGCTTCCTTCAGCCGTGCCCAGGGCAGGCCGAGCACATGCGCGGCAAGCCACATCGCTTCCTGGGTGGCGTCGACGGTGCCGTGCCCGAAGGCGACGCCGGCTTCATCGAGGCGGCGCGCGGCATCGCGGACTGCGCGTCCGACGACCCGCTTCAACTCAGGCTCTTCAACCCCGGCCTTCCGTCACGAGCGTTGCTGCCCGAAATCGGGGTCCGCCCCCGGCATGGGAAGGGGCCGGCCGTCGCGCTTCGGGACCGTGGGGCCGACACGCTCCTCGATGTAGCGGCGCAGGCGGGCCTTCGCGCCCAGCAGGAAAAAGGCCTCTGCGCAAACGAAGACCGGGCCGATGAGGAGTTGCTTCGCGTCGTCGTAGAAGGCGGGCTTCACGCCCTCGAACTTGTGCCCGAGGAACTGCAGCGCCCAGCCCGCCACGAAGATCGCCGCGGACAAGGCGAGCGTGGCGCCGATGCTTGCACGATGGGTGATTTCGCTCGCTCCCGCGCACATCGCGAACAGGGTCGCCGCCAGCGCCATGCCCAAGGCCGCGTCGAGGCGGATCCAGTAGATGCAAGCCGCGATCGAAACCAGGGCGGCGAGCGTGATCGCCAGGGAGCCCACCGGGATCGAGACCGTCGCCGTGGCCAGCACGATCGCGAATACGATCATCGGCACGCCGGCGAAGTGGGTCGCGATATTGCGGCGGTCGCGATGGTAGGCCGCGTACTGCGTGAGCAGGGCGTCGATTCTCTTCACTCGGCGATTGTAGCGCGACGCCCGCGATCCGGTGTGCTTGCCTTCCGCGCTTCCCGGGCGTTCAATTCCCCTCTCGATCCCCTCCCACCGGGGCGGCCGGCGCGATTCCCGTGACCGTGCTGCCCGCGGGAATTCCCAAGGCCATCAGCACGCAGACGCTCGGGTCGCGCGCCACGGTGACTCCCAGCGTCACGCGCTGTTCGAAGTGACGTTCGAGCCTTAGCGGAGGGCTAGAACTTCTCCTCGGTCTCCTCGGAGATCTTGAACTCGCCGAAGGACGGGCCACCCATGCGCGCGCCCGGCGGCGGCGACTTCGAGCGGTCGCCGGCCGCCGGCATGATGCCGGAGTTGCCGAGCAGCAGCCCGAGGTTGGTCGCCGAATCGGCGTTGGCGAGCGCCTCGTCGGTGGAAATCTTTCCCTGGCGCACCAGGCGGAACAGATCCTGCTCGAAGGTCTGGGATCCCGGCGACATCGACTTCTCCATCGCCTCCTTGATCTCGGTGATCTCGCCCTTTTCGATCAGCTCCTGGACGTTGCGCGTGTTGAGCAGCACTTCCACCGCCGGTGTCCGGCCGCCATCCACGGTCTTGATGAGGCGCTGCGAGATCACCGCCTTCAGCGATACCGAAAGATCCTGCAGGAGCATCTGGCGCACTTCGAGCGGGAAGAAGCTGATCACCCGGTTCATCGCCTGGTACGCGTTGTTGGCGTGCAGGGTCGCGAGGCACAGGTGGCCCGACAGCGCGTAGGTGAGCGCCATGCGCATGGTCTCGAGGTCGCGGATCTCGCCGATCAGGATGCAGTCGGGCGCCTGGCGCATGGCGTTCCTCAGGGCGTCGTGGAACGACTTGGTGTCGTTGCCGATCTCGCGCTGGTTGAAGATCGATTTCTTCGGGGTGAAGACGTATTCGACGGGATCCTCGATCGTGAGGATGTGGCCGGCCTGCACCGAATTGCGGTAGTCGAGCATCGAGGCGAGCGTCGTTGACTTCCCCGACCCGGTGGCGCCGACCACGAGGATCAGCCCGCGCTTCTCCATCACGAGCGAGGAGAGCACCTGCGGCAGGCTCAACGCCTCGATCTTCGGGATGTCCGCCGTCACGAAGCGGATCACGCACGAAACCGTGCCCTTCTGCCAGAAGCAATTGACGCGGAAATTGCCCAGGCCCAGCATCGGCTTGGAAAAGTTGAGCTCCTGGTCGCGCTCGAAGGTCGTGATTTGCGCCGGCGTGAGCATCTCGTAGACGATCTTCTTCGCCATTTCCGCGTCGAGCGCCTGCGGATTGACCGGCATGATGCTGCCGCTGATCTTGATGCTGATGGGAGAGCCGGAGGAGATGAAGATGTCCGAAGCTTTCTTCTCGGCCATCAGCTGGAGCAGTTTCTCGATGAACATGTGCGCCTCTTTCCTTTTTTAGTCCCCGCGAAGCAGCTCGTTGATGCTGGTTTTCGCACGCGTGCCGGCATCCACCTGCTTGATGATGACCGCGCAATAGAGACTATACCGGCCGTCGGGGCCGGGCAAGTTGCCCGAAACGACTACGGAGCCGGGCGGGACCCGCCCATGGCTCACCTCGCCAGTGGCCCGGTTGTAGATCTTGGTGCTCTGGCCGATGTAGACCCCCATCGAGATCACCGAGCCCGCGCCGACGATGACGCCCTCGACCACTTCGCTGCGGGCGCCGACGAAGCAGTTGTCCTCGATGATCGTGGGGTTGGCCTGCAGCGGCTCGAGCACCCCGCCGATGCCCACGCCCCCCGACAGGTGGACATTTTTGCCGATCTGGGCGCACGAGCCGACCGTGGCCCACGTGTCGACCATGGTGCCCTCGTCCACGTACGCGCCGATGTTCACGTAGGACGGCATCAGCACCACGTTTTTCGCGATGAAGGCGCCGCTGCGCACCGTCGCGGGCGGCACGACCCGGTAGCCGCCGGCGGCGAAATCCGCCTGGGTGAAATTCGAGAACTTGGAATCGACCTTGTCGAAGTAGTGGGTGTACCCGCCCTGCATGATGGCGTTGTCGCGCAGGCGAAAGGAGAGCAGCACCGCTTTCTTGACCCACTGGTGGACGATCCAGTCCGCGCCATTCTTCTCGGCTACGCGCAGCCGCCCCGAGTCCAGCTCGGCGATCACGTGGGCGACGGCTTCCTTCAACGCGGTGGGCGCCGACGCGGGCGCCACTTCGGCGCGCTGCTCCCAGGCCGCGTCGATGGTCCGCTGCAAATCGCTCATGTCGCGCCCCTGGTTTCGAAGCCGCCCATGATACTAGGCGGGGCCGGGGTAAAGGACGGCCGCGCTCAGGCGATCGACGCGGGCGAGGAAGTCTTGCATGCGGCGAATTGCGCGATGCGCTCGGCGGCCTCGACGCATTCCTCCACCGTCGAGACGAGCGCCATGCGCACGAATCCGCGGCCCGGGTTCACGCCGTGCGCCTCGCGCGAGATGAAGCTGCCGGGGAGCACGGTCACATTGGCGGCCGCGTAAAGCTCGCGGGCAAACGCCGGATCGTCGCCGCCGGGAACGGCCACCCAGTAATAGAACGCCGCATCGGGGCGGATGAGCGGGAGCTGCGGGTTCACGCGCTCGTAGAAGGCGGCGAATTTTTCGCGGTAGAGGCGCCGGTTGTCGAGCACGTGCGCCTCGTCCTTCCACGCCGGGATCGAGGCCAGCTGCACCGCATTGCTC
>JALYSB010000173.1 GCA_030855025.1 Pseudomonadota bacterium | reverse complement strand
GGATGGCGTTGTCGATGAGGTTTTCCATCATCGCGCGCAAGGCCACGCGGTCTCCCAGGATGTCAGCCCCGCTCAGGCTCGAATCGAGACGTAGCTCGATCCCCTTCTCGTCGGCGATGGGCCGCTCGGCTTCGAGGACCTCGCGCGCGAGCTCGTCGAGGTCGACGGGCTTCGCCGCCACCGCCTTGGCTGAGGGATCCGCGCGCGCCATCGCCAACAGTTGCTCGACCACATGCGTGGCGCGAGCGATCCCCTCGCCCAGCGTGGCCAGCGCCTTCTGGCGTTCGCCCTCGTCCTTGGCGCGCTGTGCGAGCTGCAGCTGCAGTCGCAGCGCGGTCAGCGGCGTGCGCAACTCGTGCGCCGCATCGGCGATGAACTGCCGCTGTTGCGAGATTGCCGTGCCGAGCCGGCCCAGCAATCCGTTCAGGGCATCGACGAGAGGCCGGATCTCATCGGGCACCGCCTCGCCCTGGATCGGCTCGAGCGATTCGGGGCTGCGCCGTGCCACATCCCGCGCCGTGGCCTCGAGGAAGCGAACTTCCCGCCCCACGAGCCGCCAGATGAGGAAACCCAGCAGCGGGAGCGCGAGCACGAACGGGATGAGGGTGCGAACCGCCGCGGAGTAGGCGATCGCGTCGCGCGCGAGGTTGTGATGGGCCACCTGGATGGTGAGGCCACGGTGCCAGATCGAGAAGACGCGCCAGCGCCCCGAGGTCGTCTTTACATCGGCAAATCCCGGCGACGTGGGCGCGGGCACGCCCAACTGGGGATGCGAGTTATACAGCGCCCGCCCATCGGCCGACCAGACCTGGATCGCGAAATCGACCCCGTCGGTCTGCAGCGCGGCGGCCAGTTGGCTGGGAATGTAGTCGCGATCGCGCAGCGTGAGCGCGAGCTGGCGCAGCTGGTAGTCGAAGAGCTCGTTTACCTGCTGGCGCGCCTGGTAGAAGACCACCGCGGCTGCGGCGATCCCGCCCGCGAGCACGCTCGACAGGAGCCATACGAGAAGGCGCCGGCGCATCGACATCAGGTTTCCTTCGCGAGCGTGTAGCCGAGGCCGCGCACATTTCGGATCAAGGCGGGATCGAGCTTGCGGCGCAGCGCATGGATGTGCACCTCGACCGCGTTGCTCGCGATCTCCTCGTCCCATCCGTAGAGCCGCTCCTCGAGCTGCGCGCGCGTGAGGTAGGCGCCGGGACGGTCCGCGACCGCTTCGAGCAGCGCGTACTCGCGCGCCGAGAGCGCGACCTCGCCGCCCTTCCACCTCACCCGCTTGGTGGCGCTGTCGATCTCGAGCTCGCCGATGCGCAACACCGATTCCGCCCTTCCCGCCCGCCGCCGCGCCACGGCGCGCACGCGCGCGGAGAGCTCGTCCAAGTCGAAAGGCTTCACCAGGTAGTCGTCGGCGCCGGCGTCGAGCCCCGCGATGCGGTCGGTCACGGCGTCGCGCGCGGTGATGATCACCACCGGGATGTCGATACCCTTCGCGCGCCATTCGCGCAGCAGCGACAGGCCGTCGCGCCGGGGAAGGCCGAGATCGAGAAGGACCAAATCATGGACCTTGCCGATCACCGCAGCCTCGGCCTCGCGCCCGTCGCGCACCCAATCGACGGTGTGGCCCTCGTGGCGCAAGCCCTCTTGGGCGGCCGCGCCGATCATCGAGTCGTCTTCCACCAGCAGCAATCGCATCGCGGTCGGACCTACGCCGGCGTGGCGCGTTCCACGAGGAGCGGCCAGTTCTCTGAAATGACCCCGCTTTCGCGAAAGCGGTCGTGGTATTCGCGCGGGGTCATCCCGAGGCATCGCTGGAAGGTGCGGCGCAGGCGTTCCTCGCTACCGAGGCCGCACTTCCGGGCGATCGCATCGATGCGCATGTCGCTCTCCTCGAGCAGGCGCCGCGCCACCTCGACCCGCGCGCGCTCGATGAACCCCGCGGGCGTCATGCCCAGCTCCCTGGAGAAGAGCCGCGAGAGCGTGCGCGCGCTCATGGCACTTTGCTCGGCGAGGCGCTCCGCAGTGAGGTCCGTCTCCGTATGGGCGAGGATCCACGTCGCGAGCGCGGCGAGGCCTTCGTGCCCGATCATCTGTGCGGCCAGGTGCGTGCTCACCTGGCTCTCGCCGCCGGTGCGCCGCAGGAACATCACCTTGCGGTGCGCAACCGACATCGCGACGTCGCGGCCGAAATCCTCCTGCACCAGGGCGAGCGATTGGTCGATTGCAGCGCAGGCGCCGGCTGATGTGAGGAATTTGCCGTCGCGCACGAACACGTGATCCGCCTCGACACGGATCCTCGGGAACAACTGGGCGAGCGACTTGCACGCTCGCCAGTGGGTGGTGACACGCCGTCCGTCGAGCAGCCCCGCGGACGCGAGCACGAACGCCCCGGTGCCCGTCGCGACCACGCGACGCGCCTGGGCCGCGGTGGCGCGCACGTACTCCACGAGCGCTGCGTCCCCGAGCGCCGCGTCCATCACGCCGCCGGCCACGATCAGCGTGTCGATCGCATCCCCGGCGGTGGCGAACGAGTCGGTCGCGACGATCGTGAGGCCGCACGACGTACGCACCGGCCCGCGGCGGTGTGCGACGATCCGGGTCTCATAGGCCGCCGCCGTCTGCGCACGGCGCTCGCGCACCGCGAGCGTCGCGCCACGCAGCATTTCCATCGGACCCGCGACGTCGAGGATCTGGGCTTCGTCGAAAACGACAATGGCGATCTTTTTCATGTCCTGGAACGCATTTGGCCCAAAGTGCGGGCAAATTGTCCACTCCCCGGGCGTAACGACCCCCACAATGCCCCCCATGACGCTCCCCGTGCTCGCCATCATCGCCTTCTCCACCCTGGTGACCTCGTTCATCTCGGGGATCCTCGGGATGGCGGGCGGCATGATCCTCATGGGTGTGCTGATCGCGCTCCTGCCGCTGCCGGCGGCGATGATGCTTCACGGCATCACGCAGCTCGCGTCCAACTCCGGACGCGCGCTGATGCTCCGCAACGCGATCGACTGGCGCGTGTTTCGGGGCTACGGCCTCGGGGCCCTGCTGGCACTCGCGGCGTTCGCGGTGGTGCAGCTGGTGGCGAGCAAGCCCGTCGCCCTCCTGATGCTGGGCCTCATGCCGTTCATCGGCTTCGCACTCCCCGAGAAGCTGCACCTGAATGTCGAGCGGCGCTTTCACTCGGCGGCGTGCGGGGCGATCTGCACGGCACTCTCGCTCGTGGCGGGCGTTTCGGGGCCGGTGCTGGACGTGTTCTTCATCCGCTCGAAGATGGGCCGGCACGCGGTGGTCGCGACCAAGGCGGTTACCCAGAGCCTCACGCACCTGTCGAAGATCATCTATTTCGGGGGAATCGTGGTTGCGACCGGCGGCGAGGTGGCGCCGTTGGCCGCCGGGATCATGGTGGTGCTCGCGTTTGTGGGCACCAGCCTTTCGCGCCAGGTGCTCGAGCGCATCGACGACACGGATTTCCGGTTGTGGACGAAATGGACGGTGATCGCCATCGGCATCGTCTATCTGGCGAGCGGGGTGTGGCTGCTTGTAAACTGAGCCATGAACGCCCCCGACAGTGCCGGTTTCGGCACCGAGCTCGCGGCCCTCGCCGACAGGATCGAGCCTCGGGTGGTCGCGTGGCGCAGGGATATCCACCAGCACCCCGAGCTCGGTAACCGCGAGTTCCGAACGGCGAAGATCATCGCCGAACACTTGAAGGCGCTGGGCCTCGACGCGGTTCACGAGAAAGTGGCCCACACCGGCGTGATCGGCGTGCTGAAGGGCGGCCTGCCCGGGCCGGTGGTGGCACTGCGCGCCGACATCGATGCGCTCCCGGTGGCAGAGGAGGTGGACCTCCCCTTCAAGAGCACCGTGCGCACCGAGTGGGCGGGCATGCAGTGTGGCGTGATGCATGCGTGCGGCCACGACGCGCACACCGCGATCCTCATGGGCGTCGCCGAGGTCTTGGCCCAGGTGCGCGAGCGGATTCCCGGGACGGTGAAGTTCATCTTCCAACCCGCCGAAGAGGGCCCGCCCGGCGACGAGGAAGGTGGCGCACGGCTCATGATCGCGGAAGGCTGTATGCACGCGCCCGATGTCGGCGCGATCTTCGGCCTGCACGTGACCTCCAACCATCACACCGGCAAGCTCGGCTATCGCTCGGGCCCGCTGATGGCCAGCTCGGACGAGCTGCGTGTCTTCGTCCGCGGCAACCAGACCCACGGGGCGATGCCTTGGCTCGGCGTAGACCCCATCGTCATCGGCTCGCAGATCGTGATGGGGCTGCAGACCATCGTCTCGCGGCGCATGGATGTGACGCGGGAACCGTCGGTCGTGACGGTCGGCGTGTTCCACGGCGGCAACCGCGACAACATCATTCCTGACGAGGTGAAGATGGAGGGCACCATCCGCACCTTCGACGAGGACCAGCGCGACGCGATCCACCAGCACGTGAGGCACATCACCGAGATGATCGCGGCCTCCGGGGGCGCGAAGGCGCGGGTGCAGATCAAGCGCGGCTACGACGTCGTGGTGAACGATCCCGCGCTCACCGCCTTCGCGGTGCCGGTGCTCGAGGGCGTAGCGGGTGCCGCGAACGTCGGCATCGTCGACAAGGTCTGTGGCGCCGAGGACTTCTCGTTCTTCCAGAAGGTCGTGCCGGGTTTCTTCTTTCGCGTGGGCTGCACGCCGCCTGGCCGCGACATCCGCGCCTCCGGGCCCAACCACAGCCCGCGCTTCTTCGTCGACGAGGGCTGCCTCAAGCTCGGGGTCAAGTCGCTCTGCGCGCTCGCCCTCGCGTGGCTTAGGAATGGGGTCAGGCCCCAATCCTAGAATAGGGTCAGACCCCATTCTTCGCCTCGCCCCGATGAGCGAGGCGGCGTTCGGGGCCTATCTCGCCCGCAGCATTCCCGAGTACGCCGAGGAGAAGGTCCGCGCGGGATCGTGGCATCCCGACGACGCGTTACGCCTTTCGCAGGAGGGATTCGACAAATTCCTGCCGGAGGGCATGGCGACCGCGGGCCACTTCCTGTTCGAGCTGGTCGAGGCCCCCACCAACCACGGGGTGGGCTGCCTCTGGATATTCATCAACGACAAGGCGCGCCCGCCGCGCTCGTGGATCTACGACATCGCCATCGAGGAGCCCCACCGGCGGCGGGGCCTCGGAAAGTCGGCGCTGAAGCTGGCGGAGGATGAAGCGGGGCGGCGCGGCTCCACGCTCATGGAGCTGCACGTCTTCGGCTGGAACACGCGCGCGATCGCGCTCTACGAGAAGTCCGGGTACACCTACGTCGACATGGTGATGAGCAAGCCGATCGGGTGATTCGGTGAGTTGCCTACGACTGCCGAAAGGCTACGAGCTCGTGGCGATCCCACGCCTGGACATCCTGGCGGTAATAGCGCTTTTCCTCTCCCTTGACGTTACGGCGCACCGCAGGGGCGCGCCAGAAAGTGACCGAGCTCTCGATGGGGGGCCGAAACGGGCTCGTGTTGACGCCCCGACCCTCGATGCGGAAGCAATCGAACGTGCCCGCCGGGACCGTAATGGCCTCGCGCGCCGCAATCCTCAAGTTGAGCTCCACCGTGCCACCGGCATTCGTGAGGAGGTCGAAGCGCGTGGTCCAGCGTTTCCCGACCACGTACTCGAGCGGGATGTCCTGCCGGGGCGTGAAGCGCCGGCCGTCGGCGAGCAGGATCGAGTTGCCCAGCGGGTCCAGGATGATGCGCCCCCCATTGAACACCACCTCCTGATCGGTGACCGAAGTGACCGTTTGCCGCCCCATGCGCTCCGTCTCCAGGCGCAGGTCCTGTTGCCGATAGACATAGTGGTCGCCGACTTTGAACCGCGTATCCGCACGCGCAGTGCCGAGCGTATTGGGGTTGCCCTGCGACGACGCGATCTCGACGGGCCTCTCCCCGTTAGCCGCAAGGGTGCGGTCGAGCATCAGCTGCGCGAGCTCGACGAAGCGCCCGCTCGGGTAGCGCCTCAGGTACTCCTCGAATCCGGCGACCTCGCGCGCCTGCCTCGCCTTCTCGAATAGCGCGCGTTCTTCGGAAAATAGCTGCTCCTCCTCGGCCTGCGAGAGCTTGCGCAGCTGCTCGGGCGGGAGGAAATAGAAATCCTCCTCGAGCGAGGTGCTCTCCCACGGGATCTGCGCTCCTTTGGAGGCGAGGCGCACGCCGAGGCGCACGCGCTTGAACACGTCCTCGATCTTCGCCTCGCGCACGCGCATCTCGCGCAGCAGGTTGCCGGTATAGAGGCCGTTCGCACCCACCGTTCCGTCGGCCGCGAGGTTTCCCGGTGCGGTGGCGTAGGCAAGGAGGGTTCCCTGTGGCGCATCCATCTGGCTCAACCCCTTCTGCTCGACGCGGATCGTGCCAAACGGGTTCTCACGGCACGCGTCGAGGATGATGACGTTCATCGGGTTGGCGGCGCGCTGGATCCCCTGGATGAGCTCGGCCACGTCGACGCATTGCGCCGGGATGTCCTCGAGCTTCTCGATGGAAGCATCCACGGGCAACAGGAAATTGCGCCACGCGAGCTGCACGCCGTGGCCTGCAAAGTAGAAAACCCCGACGCTCTGCTGCTTCGCGAGTGTCTCGACGTGGAGGCGGATCGCTTCCACCATCCGCCCACGTGGCGCATCGAGCACCGTGGTCACCGCAAAGCCCGCCTCGCCCAGGACGGCACCGAGGGCGCGCGCGTCGTTGCCCGGATTGAGGAGCGTTTCCACGTTGCGGTACCCGCTGTTGCCGATGACGAGCGCCTGCTTGGGGGCGCGCAGCAGGCGCGTGGCGCCGCCGGACTGCGCCCAGACCCAAGCGTAGGGCAGCGGCGCGAACAGCGCGCCGGCGGCGAGCCCACCTTGCAGCAGCC
>JALYSB010000172.1 GCA_030855025.1 Pseudomonadota bacterium | reverse complement strand
TGCGGCCGGCGCCACTGACCCCTGACTTCGCGTCGGCGATGAGATGGCGATGGTCGATCAGGTCCGTCTCCACCAGCGGCAGGAGCGCCAGCTGCACGGCGGTCGCATAGCAACCCGGATTGGCCACGAGGCGGGCCTCTCGAATGCGGGTGCGATTGATCTCGGGCAGGCCATAAACCGCTTCACCGATGAGGCCGGGGGAGGCATGCGCGACCTTGTACCACTTCTCCCATAAGGCCTTGTCCTTGATCCGGAAGTCGGCGGAGAAGTCGATGACCTTCGCGCCCGATTCAAGTAGGGGTCCGGCCTGGCTCATCGCAACCCCGTTGGGGGTCGCAAAGAACACGCAATCGCAACCCTGGAGCGGCGCGGTTGTGGGATCGCTGAACGTGATGTCATAGCGCCCGCGCAAGGACGGGAAGTAGTCGGCCACCTTCACCCCCGCCTCCGCGCGCGAAGTGATGGCGACCACCTCGACCTGCGGGTGGCCGGCGAGGATCCGCAGCAGCTCTACGCCCGTATACCCGGTGCCGCCGACCACACCCACCTTGATCATTCGGGTCTTCCTCCCTGCCAGTTACAGCACAACGCGCGCCTAAGAACGACAAAGCCGCTGGGCGGCGGCTTTGTTCGTTGGAAACAAGCGAACGCCTGCTCCGCCTTAGCGCTTCGAGAACTGCTTGCGGCGTCGCGCCTTGTGCAGGCCCACCTTCTTGCGCTCGACCTCGCGCGCGTCGCGCGTGACGAGCCCGGCTTTGGAAAGCGTCGGCTTGAGGTTGGGGTCGTACTCGATGAGCGCGCGCGTGATTCCATGGCGCACCGCACCGGCCTGGCCCGACTCGCCGCCGCCGAACACGTTGACCTTGATATCGAAGGTCTGGGCGTGGTTGGTGAGCTCCAGGGGCTGGCGCACGATCATGCGCCCGGTCTCGCGGGAGAAGAACACATCAAGCGGCTTGTCATTGACCGTGATGCTGCCCTTGCCCGGCTTCATGAACACCCGCGCCACCGCATTCTTGCGGCGACCGGTTCCGTAGTTGTATTTGCCGATCATGGTCGCTTCCTTAGATCTCGAGGGACTTGGGCTGCTGGGCCGAATGCGGGTGCTGGGGACCGGCGTAGACCTTGAGCTTCTTGATCATCGCGTATCCCAGCCGTCCCTTGGGCAACATGCCTTTCACCGCGAGCTTCAGGATGCGATCGGGATGGCGCGCCTGCAGCTTGGTAAAGTTCGTTTCGTAGAGGCCGCCCGGGTAGGTCGAATGGCGGAAGTACTTCTTGTCCTGGGCCTTGGCGCCGGTGACGCGAAGCTTCTCCACGTTGATGACGACGATGTAATCGCCGGTATCGACGTGGGGCGTGAATTCGGGCTTGTGCTTGCCGCGCAGGCGCCGGGAGACTTCCGCCGCAAGGCGCCCTAGGATCTTGTCCGAGGCGTCCACGACGAACCAGTCCCGCCGGACCTCTGCCGGCTTCGCCGAGAAGGTCTTCATGGTGTTCCTTTCCTGTTCGCAACCCTGGATGCTGACTGCACAATACAGTCAATACTTTGGCCGCGTTATTTTGGGTGACAGCCAGAAATTATAGGCAAATCATAACTTTGTGTCAAACCCGGTCTCCGATAGAATCCGGGTTCCGCGCTCCCCGCCCCACCCCATAACCATGGAAATCAGCCGTTTCGAGCAGTACGCCCGCATGGCGGCCGTCGCCTTGCTCGTTTTCGGCTGTGTCCTGGTGCTGCAGCCCTTCATCGGCGCCATCCTCTTTGCGGGCGTGCTGGTGTTGTCGACCTGGCCCGCGTTCGTGCGGCTTCGCGATCGCTGGGGGGGGCGCAGCTCGGTCGCGGCCCTCGTTCTCGTACTGGCCATGGTGATCGCGCTGGCTTTGCCCGTGGCCTTGGCGGCGCAAAGCCTGGTCGTCCACTCCGCAGGGGTCGTCGAAGCGGCCAGGCGATTTCTCGAGCGCCGCGACAACCTCGAACTGCCTTCCTTCATAGCGACGCTGCCATTCTTCGGCGCGTGGATCGCCGACTACTGGCAGCTGCTTCTTGCCAGCCGCGAGGAGTTGGTGGCGCTTGCCAAGCGCCTCGCTGATCCGGCCAAGACCTTGCTGATCGCCCTGGGCGCTGCGGTGGGCCAAGGCCTGTTGCAGATCCTCATCGCCCTCTTCGTCGCCTTCTTCTTCTATCGCGACGGAGAGCGGGTGCGCCGGCTTCTTCTCGAGGGCATGGATCGTCTCGCAGGTCCTGCCCGCGGAGCCCGCCTCGTCTCGACGGCGCAGGGGGCGGTGCGCGGCGTGGTCTACGGCCTGCTCGGGACGGCGTTCGCTCAGGCCGCGGTGGCCCTTCTCGGGTTCCTCATCGCGGGCGTGCCCGGCGCGATGGTGCTCGCGGCCCTGACTTTCATCCTTTCGCTCGTGCCGATGGGCCCAGTGCTCGTGTGGGGCGGGGCGGCGGCGTGGCTGTACTCGCAGGGGCAGACCGGTTGGGCGATCTTCATGGTCGCCTACGGCGCCGCGGTGATCAGCTCCGTGGACAATTTCGTGAAGCCAATCCTCATGAGCCGCGCCGGCAACCTGTCGATGCTGCTGGTCGTTCTCGGCGTTTTCGGCGGCGCGATCGCATTCGGGTTCATCGGCCTCTTCGTGGGCCCCGCCCTGTTGGCAGTTGCCTGGAGCCTCCTAAAGGCGTGGCTCGACGACCAGGACGACGAGGTGGAGGAGGGATGAAGGCGCGAGTTCACCTGACTGAAGGCATCACGTTCGTGGCCGAAAGCGGCAGCGGGCATGCCATCGTGGTGGATGCGTCCCCTGAAGTTGGCGGACGCAACCTGGGGCCCAGGCCGATGGAGCTCGTGCTGATGGGCGCGGGCGCGTGCACCGCGGTCGACGTCGTGCTGATCCTGCGCAAAGCGCGCCAGTCGGTGGCTGGCTGCGTGGTCGAGCTCGAGTCCGAGCGCGCCAAGGACGACCCTAAGGTGTTCACGAAGATCCACTTCCACTTCGTGGTCACGGGCAACGGGCTCGCTGCCCCGCAGGTCGAGCGCGCGATCAAGCTGTCGCGCGACAAGTACTGCTCAGCGACCGCGATGCTGGCCAAGACCGCCGAAGTCACCTCCGACTTCGAGATCCGCGAAACCGCACCTCAGACGTAATACGCGGTTCCTGTCATCACCTTCGAGGCGATTCCCATCGCCGCCCTGACCGGCAGCGGCAGGTCCGCTGCACCCAGCGAGCGCCCAATCGATCCGTGGCGAGCCTCGTCCGCGCGCATCTGACGCACGATCGCACGGCTGCGTAGGTCGTCGACTGGGAGCCTTGAGAGGTGCCCCTCGAGGTGCCGCTCCACCTGCGCCTCGGTCTCCGCAAGAAAGCCCATGCTCCAGCGGTCGCCCGCCAGCCCGGAGACCATGCCGAGGGCGAAGGAACCCGCGTACCACAGCGGATCGAGGATGCTCGGCGCGGCGCCTAAATCGTGTAGCCGACCGCGACACCATGCGAGGTGGTCGCGCTCCTCGGCGGCAGCCTCATGAAGTGCGCGTCTTATCTGCGGATCGCGCGCGAACAGCGCCTGGCCGCTGTAGAGCGCCTGCGCGCAGATCTCGCCCGAATGGTTCACCCGCATGAGGCCCGTGGAAATCGCGGGCTCGCCACCCTCCGGCTCGCCGCGGCCCGGCGACGCTCGTATTGGCAATGCCGACCCCGAAAGCGTGCGCAGCGCTTGGTCGGCGGCAATCAGCAACTGGTCGAGGAACGAATAGCGGGGAGCGATCATTGAAAGAGAAATAAAAAGGGCGCGGCTTGCGCCGCGCCCTGCATTGTGCCGCTAAATCGCTGTCAGGCGATCAGAACACGTGGCGCAGGCCCAGCGAAACGCCGCGGGGGTCTGCACCTGCTCCGCTGCCGAACTGGCCAGAGCCGCAAGTGCTATTCGAGTTTTTGTTGTCGACGCGAACGTACTGCGCCAGGAAGAACGTGCGGCGCGAGAAGTTGTACTGATAGCCCACCGCATCAACATCGCACTCGGCCGACGTGGCAACCGCGAGCGTGGTTGCAGTGACGGTCGCGCGGTTGCCGCCTTCGGAATCCTGGTGCTGGTAGATGAACTGGTTGTTACCGAGCGTCCACACGACACTGGCCATCCACGACTTGCGCTTGTGGAATCCATCACCGGACTGCGGGTTGCGCTTGAACTCTTCGTACAGGCCACCGAGCTTCACCGGGCCGAAGGCGAAGGAGCCACCAACCGCAGCGCCTTCTTCTTCCCGAACTGTTGCAGTGATGTCCTTGTGCTCCTCGTACGCGGCGAAGGCGTAAATCGGACCGCGCGTGAAGGTGACGTTTGCGGCCATGTTGCGCGGCTTGCATTGCCCCGCGGCCGTGGTCGAGCCGCAAGCAAACGACGTCCTGTTCTCATCGACCTGGCTCGCCAGACGGAAGGCGAAGCCGCCGAAGTTGGGCGACCAGTACTGGAGGTTGTTTGCAAAACGGTTGTCGAAGTTGCCCTGATCGTTGTTGGCGACGGTGATGCCGCCGATGGTCAGGTCACCGAACGGGTCGACCGCAATGGTGGCGACTTTGAACGGGCTGTCCCAGCGGCCCATCAGGAAGCTACCCCAGCCACCCTGCAGGCCCACGCCGCTGTTGCGGTTCGCGAATCCCGTGCCGGCTTGGTCGAGGCGGAATGCGGTTTCGAGCTGGAAGAAAGCCTTGAGGCCGCCACCCAGGTCTTCCGTGCCGCGAACGCCCAGCAGTGAAGACTGGTCTTCGATACGCGTGCGACGCACCAGCGGCGAGGAACCCTTCGCCTCGATCGACTCGAGGGTCAGGTACGCGCGGCCGTAGAGCGTGACCGGGTTCGCGGTCTGCGCCATGGCGTCCGACGCAAAACATGCGCCGGCGACTGCCAGTGCGATCAGCTTTTTGTTCATCAGAATCTCCTTTGTTGAAGTGAGGCCGTAATTACTTGTGAGCGATTTCTTGGGGAACCTCGTGGGGTTTTCTGGGCCCCGATTCTTCGAACTTCTCCCGTAGTCTTTTGAGAAGCCACCCGCATGATGCCAAAGGCGTAGCGATCGCTCAAGGCTTTTTCGCCAATCGCGCAACAAACCGAGCGGCTTGTTGCTGATCTGCCACAGCCCACTGGAACCCTGAAAATACCCTTTGAAGCTCAATTCCGGGGTCTTCTGCGGCCATGAAGGCACTCCCAACTAAGTAGGCGCTCACTTTCGCTGCCTGCAATCGGACGACGTCTGCGGGCGAGGCAATTCCGCTCTCGGATATCAGCAGGCGCTCCGGCGGAACGCGGTCCACCAGCGCCAATGTCGTCTCCAGCCGGGTTTCGAAGGTCTTCAAATCGCGGTTGTTGATGCCGACCAAGGGCGTGGCGAAGACGAGGGCGCGCTCGAGCTGGTCGCCATCGTGGCACTCCACCAGCACGTCCATGCCGAGCTCGCGTGCCAGGCTCTCGAGGTCGTGCAGCTCGCGGTCGGGAGCCGCGTCCATGATGAGCAGGATGCAGTCCGCTCCCCACGAGCGCGCTTCGTAGACCTGATAAGGGTCGAGGATGAAATCCTTGCGCAAGACCGGCAGTGAACACGCGTCCCTCGCCGCCACGAGATCGTCCCGGGAACCGCCGAAAAACTCCTGGTCGGTGAGCACCGAGAGACAGGCGGCCCCGTTCGCCTCGTAGGAGCGGGCGATGCGGGCGGGGTCGAAATCCGCGCGGATGAGCCCCTTGCTAGGGCTCGCGCGCTTGATCTCGGCGATCACGCCCGGTCCTCCCTGCGCGATCTTTTCACGCAGGGCGCGCTCGAAGCCACGCGGCGCCAAGGCCTGCGCGGAGCGCTGCCGGATCTCCTCGAGCGGCACGCGCTGGCGGCTCGCGGCAACCTCGCGGCGTTTAGCGGCGAGAATCCTGTCGAGGACGTCGTCGGACACCTAGACCGCCTTTGGAATCGAGCGGGTGAAGGCCACCAGCTGGTCGAGTTTGGCGCGCGCAGCGCCGCTTTCGATCGCGTCGCGCGCCAGCGCCACGCCGTCCCACAGGCTGCCCGCAACTCCGGACACATAGAGTGCGGCGGCCGCATTGAGCATGACCACATCGCGTGACGGGCCTGGCTCGTTGCCGAGCACCGCCTCAAGGCGCGACTTCGAATCGGCGGCATCCCTGACCTGGATCGCCTCGATCGGCGCTACGTCGAGGCCGAACTGCTTGGGTTCGATCGTGTACTCCGTGATGAACTCGTGCTTGAGCTCTGCCACGTGGGTGGGGCCACTGATGGTGATCTCGTCCAGCCCGTCGTAGCCATGCACCGTCAGCACATGTCGGCTGCCGAGCATCTTCAGGACCCGCGCCTGGATGCCCACGAGATCCTCGTGGAACACTCCCATGACCTGGTTGGGTGCGCCCGCCGGGTTGGTCAGCGGGCCGAGGATATTGAGGATGGTGCGCATCCCGAGCTCCTTGCGCACCGGTGCGGCGTGTTTCATCGCGGGATGGTGGCTGGGCGCGAACATGAATCCGACGCCGACCTCGCGGATCGACTGCCCCACCTGGGCGGGCGTAAGCGCCAGGTTCACGCCGAGTGCCTCGAGCACATCGGCGCTGCCCGATTGCGAGGAGACCGCGCGGCCGCCGTGCTTGGCCACCCGTGCGCCCGCCGCGGCGGAGACGAACGCGGCGGTCGTGGAGATGTTGAACGTGTGCGCCTTGTCGCCTCCGGTGCCGCAGGTGTCCACCAGGTGGTCGAGCCCGCCCACATCGACCTTGGTCGAGAACTCGCGCATCACCGAGGCCGCGGCAGCGATCTCCGACACCGATTCGGTCTTCACGTGCAAGCCCATGAGAATGGCGGCCAACTGAACCGGCGGAACCTTGCCTTCCATCACCTGGCGCATCAGGTCCACCATCTCGTCGTAGAAGATCTCGCGCTTGTCGCACAGGCGATTGATGGCTTCCTGGGGCGTGAACATCGTGGTCATCCTCTAGCGACTGGTGAAATTCCGAAGCA
>JALYSB010000171.1 GCA_030855025.1 Pseudomonadota bacterium | reverse complement strand
CCCCGGGAGGGGCTGGATTCCCGCCTCCGCGGGAACGACAATCGTAGGTAATCAGCTCGAGGCCGCTCGACTCCAGGCGCGTGGCGAATTCCACGCCGACCGAATCGTCCACGTTGATCACCGCATGGGTGAGGCCGCGGGCGGAGAAGAGCGCGAACTTCGCCTCTTTGTACGCCTCCATGGTGCCGTGGTAGTCGAGATGGTCGCGCGTGAGATTGGTGAAGATCGCGACGTCGTACTTGATGCCGGCCACGCGCTCCTGGTCGAGGCCGTGGCTCGATACTTCCATGGCGACGTTGCGCGCGCCGCGCCGCAGGTAGTCCGCGAGGAGGCGTTGCAGCACGATCGGATCCGGCGTGGTGTTCTTCGCCTCGATCCGCTCCCCCACCAGGCCATTGCCGAGCGTGCCGAGCACCGCCGAGCGCCGCCCGAGCGCGTCGAGGGTTGCGGCGATCCATTGCGAAACCGAGGTCTTGCCGTTGGTGCCGGTGACTCCCGCCACCCACAACGCGTCCGAGGGGTTGCCGCTGATGTGGCCGGCGATCTCCGAGATGCGCGAACGCAGGTTGTCGACGCCGAGGTTGGGAATCTCCCAGTCCTCGTCCCACGAGAAATCGCGGTGCTCCCACAGCACGGCGGAGGCGCCGCGCACGACTGCCTCGGCGATGAAGTCGCGCCCGTCGAGGACGGTGCCGGGGTAGGCGACGAAGATCGAGCCCATCTTCACCGCGCGGGAATCGGCGGTGAGATCGGCGAGCGGCACCCCGAGCTGCCCGAGCCGGTCGAGCAGCCGCGCGGCCTCGGGGCGAACGAACCCGGGCGCGGCGATCATCCCTCGACTCCCGGCGCTTTCGCCCGCACGTTGAGGGTTCCGGAATCGGGCATCCCGGGCGCGTCGGGCGGCACGCTCATCATGCGAAGCGCGTTGCCCATCACCGAGGAAAACACCGGCGCGCTCACCTCACCGCCGTAATACTTCGCGCCCGCGGGCTCGTCGAGCATCACCGCCACGATGAAGCGCGGATCGCTCACCGGGCCGAAGCCGACGAAGCTCGACACATACTTGTGCTCGGCGTAGCCGCCGTTCTCGGGCTTGTGCGCGGTGCCGGTCTTGCCCGCGACGCGATAGCCGGGTACCTGCGCGCGCGGGGCGGTGCCGCCGGGCATCGCGGCCATCTCCATCATGCGCGTGACCTCGCGGGCGGAATCGGCGGTGAGGAGCCGCTTGCCGATCGGAGACGAGTCGCGGCGCGTGAGCGAGAGCGGCAGCAGCTCGCCGCCGTTGGTGAAGACCGTGTACGCGCGCGCCACCTGCAAGAGCGACACCGCGATGCCGTGTCCGTACGACATGGTCGCCTGCTCGATCGGGCGCCATTGCGCCCACGGGCGCAGCAGTCCCTTCGCCTCGCCGGGGAACCCGGTCTGCGGCACGACGCCGAATCCCAGCTCGCGATAGAGCGTGCCCATGCGCTCGGCGGGCATGGCGAGCTGGATCTTCGCAGTGCCGACGTTCGAGCTTTTCTGGATGACCTGCGCCACCGTGAGCATCCCCATCGGATGCGAATCGCTGATGGTGGACTTGCCGATGGTCAACGTGCCGGGGGCGGTCTGGATCTGGGTCCCCGGCTTGACGATGCCCGAGTCGAGCGCGGCGGCAATGGTGAAGGGCTTCAACGTCGAGCCCGGCTCGAACAGATCGGTCACCGAACGGTTGCGCGTCTGGCGCCCGGTGACGGCCGCGCGGTTGTTGGGGTTGTAGGCCGGCTGGTTCACGAGCGCCAGTACCTCGCCGGTTTTCGCGTCGAGGATCACGAGCGCGCCCGCCTTGGCCTTGTTTGCCTCCACCGCACCCTTCAGCTCGCGATGCGCGAGGAACTGCAGCCGTTGGTCGATGGCGAGGGTCACGGCTTCGCCGTCGCGCGGGGCGCGCACGCTCTCGATGTCCTCCACGATCCGGCCCTTGCGATCCTTGATCACCTTGCGGCTGCCCGCCACACCCGCCAACCGCTCCTCGGCGGCCAGCTCGATGCCCTCCTGCCCGTTGTCCTCGATGCCGGTGAAGCCGACCACGTGCGCCATCACCTCGCCCGCCGGGTAGTAGCGGCGGTACTCGCGCTGCTGGAACACCCCGGGAACGCGCAATGCCATCACCTTGGCCGCCTGGTCGGGCGAAATCTGGCGCTTGAGGAAGACGAACTGGCGATCCTTTCGGGCAATTTTCTGGCGAATCTCGGCGACGTCCATCGCGAGCGCGTGCGCGAGCGCGCGCAGCTTGGGGGCCTCGGCCTCGTCGAGATCCTCGGGCGTCGCCCAGATCGATTCGACCGCGGTCGAGACCGCGAGCAGCTGGCCGTTGCGATCCTTCACCGGGCCCCGCGATGCCGGCATCTCGATCACCCGCGCGTAGCGCGCCTCTCCCTTGGCCTGCAGGAAGCTGGTGTTGAGCGCCTGGAGGTAGAAAGCGCGCCCCGCGAGCACGGCGAAGCCGGAGATCACCACCACGAGGACCAGGCGCGAGCGCCAGCCTTCGAGCTTGAGGCGCAGCTCCGGGGTGCGCGTTTCGAAATTCTTTTTCCTCACCGCGCAGCCGCTCCCACGTTGACGATCACCGTGGTGGTCGCGTCGGGCAGGCGCATGCCAAGCTGCTTCGAGGCCACTGCCTCGACGCGCTTGTTGGTGGCCCAGGTGCTCTGCTCGAGCTGCAGCTGCGTCCATTCCTCGCCGAGCTTGCGCGCGACGCCCTGCTCCGTCTCGAGCGCCCCGAAGAGCTTGCGCGCGTGGTGCTGCGAGGTGATCACGCCGAGCGCGCAGGCGACCACGGCGACGAGCAGCAGGAGGTTCACGCGGCCCATCAGCGGTCAGCCCCGGCAGCGGGTGCGTTTTTCTCCGCCACCCGCAGGATGGCGCTGCGCGCGCGCGGGTTGCGGCGCACCTCGGCCTCGCCCGGCTTAACCGCCTTGCCAATCGGGCGAAGCTGCGCCGGCGGAAGATCGCGCTCGCGCACCGGCACGCCCTTGGGAAGCGTGTCGCCAGTGGAGCGCGCGCGAATGAAGTTCTTGACCCGGCGGTCCTCGAGCGAGTGGAAGCTGATGACCGCCATGCGCCCGCCGGGCTCGAGCAGGTCGGCAGCCTGGGGAAGCGTTACTTCCAGCTCTTCAAGCTCTTGATTGACGTGAATCCGAACAGCCTGAAAGGTGCGGGTCGCCGGGTGCTGCCCCGGCTCGCGCGTGCGAACCGCGCGACCCACGACCGCGGCAAGTTGCCCGGTGGTCCTGAAAGGCTCGAGCCCCCTTGCGTCAACAATCGCTGCTGCAACTGCCTTAGCAAACCGTTCTTCCCCATGATTGCGGATCACCTCCCTGATGTCTTCTTCGTCGGCGCGGTTGAGCCACTCGGCGGCGGTCTCGCCGCGGGAGGTGTCCATGCGCATGTCGAGCGGGCCTTCCCGGGCAAAGCTGAAGCCGCGCCGTCCCTCGTCGAGCTGCGGGCTCGAGACCCCGAGGTCGAGCAGCACGCCGGCCACTTGCTGGATTCCGCGGGCGGCGAGCTGCCGGGTCATCGTCGAGAACCTCGCGTGGATCAGCTCAAGACGCGGATCTTCGAGCGCGCGATCCGCATGCGCCGCGGGGTCCTGATCAAGAGCGAGAAGTCTTCCGCGAACACCGAGACGGGCGAGGATGGCCGCGCTGTGCCCGCCGCGACCAAAGGTGCCATCGACGTAGATTCCGTCTTCGCGGAGGTTAAGGGCAGACATTGTTTCTTCGACAAGGACCGGGACATGGGAGGCCTCACTCACGGGGGGAACGGTTGGACGCCGGGTCTGCTCTCTTGGGGAGCGGCTTCGGACCCAGGGTCGTTGGCCGCATCACAGAGAGAAGTTCTCCATCCCCGGAGGCAAGTTCGGACTACCTCCGGACCTCAGGGTCTCGAGCTGCGTGTTCCACATCTCGAGGTCCCAGATTTCGAAATGGCTGCCCTGCCCCACGAACATCACCTGGCGGGTGATGTGGGCGAAGTCGCGCAGCTCGGGTGATATCAGCAGGCGGCCCGCGGAATCGGGCTCGACGTCCTCGGCGAAGCCGACGAGCAGCCGCTTCCAGAAGTTGGCCTGGCGGTCGAGGCTCGGGAACGCCATCACCTTCGTGCGGATCGGCTCCCAGGCGGGCATCGGGTAGAGCAGCAGGCAGCCTTCCGGATGCGCCGTGAGCACCAGCTTCACGGTGCCCCCCTGCGTGAGGGGATCGCGCGAACGCGTCGGGATCGACATCCGTCCCTTTGCGTCCAGGTTGATCTGCGTCGCCCCTTGGAACACCCTTACTCCCACGTTTTCCCACTTGGCGACACTGTAGTAGGCCAGCTACAGGGAGTCAAGCAAATTGATTGAGCAATTTTTTCTTGTGCGACAAGGGGTTAGCGACGGTTTCTACACTCGTTTCTGGGAACTGAAACATAATATAATCAATCACTTGGAATTTCGATTTAATGTAATGTCCGAAGAGCGGCGGGGGGTCGGCGATGAATTTGCGGCAGCGCAGCATCCTGCTGTTGTGCATTGCGATGGCCGCGATCGCCCATGCCCAGGAAAGAAACGCCCTCCCTGAACCGGGTAAGACTCTCGCCGGCGCCGCCCTCACGCAGGCGCTGCAGCGAGGCGGTTTCACGCTGTATTTCCGCCACACGCGCACCGACGTCTCGCAGAACGACCGCGACACGAAGGACTTCGACGATTGCGCCAGGCAGCGCAACCTGAGCGATGCGGGCCGCGGCGATGCGCGCGCGACCGCCGTGGCAATGCGCGCGCTGAAACTGGTGTTCTCCGAGGTGCTCGCGAGCCCCTACTGCCGCACGATGGAGACCGCGCGGCTGATGACGGGACGCGCCAGCGCCACGCGCGAGGTGCTCGGCGCAATGACGCCCGGGGGCAAGCCCGATTACTCCGCGCTCGAGACGATCCTAGCCACCCCGCCCGCGCGCGGCACCCTGCGGATCATCTCGAGCCACGGCAATCCCTTCGCGGCGATCGCCGGCGCGCCGCACCTCGCCGAGGGAGAAGCCGCGGTCATTCGCGGCGACGGCTCGCGCTGGACGATCGTCGCGCGCATCCCCGTGTCCGATTGGCCGCGCCTGGCGCTCGGCGAGTGACGTCAGCCGCCCGGCTTCCCGCCGCCCTTGCCGTTCCCCTTGCCATTGCCGCCGGCGTTGCCGCCCCCCGCCGCCGCCACGTTCGTCGCGCCCCCGCCCGAGGCGGTGACGATGCCGCGTCCGTAGGCATTGCCCTTCGGCGCGTGGCCTGCCGAACCGCCCGCGGCGGTCACCACTCCGGAGACCTTTGCCTTGCCCCCGCCCTGCACCGCGCTACCGCCGGCGGCCGTCGTGATGCCTTTCGACTTCACGGTCGCGCTCGTGGTGCCACCCGCGGCAGTCGTGGTGGTGGCCGTGTTGCCCATCTTCACCTTGCTGGTCACCGGCCCGAGCTTGGTGCCGCCCGCCTTGGCGATGTTCCCCCACCCCATGCCTTCGGCGCGCATCACGAGGATGCCGCGCAATGGGGTCGTGGTCGCGGCTCCATCGGTGTTGGTGACGACGATGTCGCCTCCCATGAGCGCCGTCTGCAGTTGTTCGGCCGTGGGGTTGGTGACTCCCGCGCGCGCGAGCGCGTCCCGCGCCAGCGCCAGCGAATGCTTCACGTTCCCCCAGCCCATCTTGCCCGTCGGCGGTGTGAAGGTGGTCGTCGTCGTCGTGGGCGGCTCGGTGCTGCCGGCCGGCGGTGGCACGACCGTCGTGAGCGTGACGTCGGTGCCATTGCGCAGCGCGTTGGTGAGCGCGAGTGCGTTTTCCGGGGAGCCCGCGAGGGTCGCGAAGTTGGACGCGATCTTGCCGGCGACGAGCGCTTGTCCGTGGTTGGCTGCGGGGGGCGGCACTTCGCCGCCGGGGATCTGCGCGAGCGCGAGCGGCGCGAGCGCCGTGAGCACGGTTGCAGCCAGGAGTCGCATCTTGAATCTCATTTTCCAGCCTCCGTTGTTTACGAGGGTCCGACAAGTTTTTCGGTCTGCAGGATGACTTCGGTGGCCGTCGCGCCGTCGCGCAGGATGCCGCTGTCCTGCTTGGCGGTCACCTTCATCCGCGTGGCTGCCGGCGTGAGCGCCTCGAGCTCGATCTCGATCTCGCGATCGCCGGCCTTGCCGATGATCAATTCGGTCGAGCCCTTACGCTCCGACTTCACCACCTTCACCTGCATCCGCTGCAATGCGCCGAGCGTTGCCCGCTTCACCTGCGCCTGGGGCGTGGTGAATGTCTTGTAGACCATGCCGCCGAGCGTGTGGCCCACGCCGGTGGCCATTCCGACTCCCAGCGCGGTGAGCGCGACCGCCGCGCAGCCGCCGAGGGAAACCGATGCGAGCGCCAGGACAACCACTATTGTTTTTTTCATGATCCATTTCCGTTGTGGTGTTCACTCGATCCGGGCGACTGCCGGGCGCTGGAATCGTTCGGAGGCGATTCGCCCCCAGTTGAAGCCATCGGCGCGCATCTGCAGCACGCCACGCAATCCGACCAGCCTTCCGCTGGGCGCCACGAACTCGCCGCCCATGAATGCCGCCCTCAGCTGCTCCCCGGCGGGCCGCAGGATGCCGACGCTCGCCAGCGCGTCCCGCGCGAGGATGAGTGCCAGCCGCACGTCGTCCCAATCCATCGGCGCCGTCGGCGGCTCGATCGTGATGATTGAAGGCAGCGAGGATTCCGGCATTACCGAAGGCCACACCAGTTGCACCGGCTGAGCGTGATACAGCGCCTCAACCAGGGCAACGGCGTTGTCCTCGGAGCCGGCCAGGTTCACGAAACCTGCGGCGACTTTCGCGACAGTCACGGCGTACTGCTTCAAGAATTGTTCGTCTCCGTTCGACTGCGAGGCCGCCAGCGGAGCCATCGCGGCCAGGATTGACCCGGCCAGTAAATGCGCACTTCTCATCGAGATCTCCCTGATGTGCGCCGGCTGATTTTTTGTATGTCATGCCCCCTTAACTCACTCAATTCCCGTGCCCGTTTTTGCTCGCGCGGAGAATGGCAT
>JALYSB010000028.1:27561-27751 GCA_030855025.1 Pseudomonadota bacterium | reverse complement strand
CTTCCAGGCTCACCAGGACATTGATGTCGTGGGTGAGCTGCTGGAACTCGCCATCGGCGAGCACCTCGCCGCCGAACGCGATCACGAACGTGGCGCCACCCCAACGATGGATGTAGGGCGTGGCGGATCGGAACCATTTCACGAAGGCTTCGGTCTTGGGGGCGGGCGATTTTGGCATTGCGAATTCTAA
>JALYSB010000028.1:0-27551 GCA_030855025.1 Pseudomonadota bacterium | reverse complement strand
ACCGCGGAAGTCTCCGCAGAGCGTTTGGAGCGCTGCCAGGGCGGCGACCGCCACGGTCTCGGTGCGCAGAATCCGCGGACCAAGCGCGACCGTCTCGCAGCCGCGCGCGAGTGCCAGCTCCCGTTCACGCTCCGACAGGCCGCCCTCGGGCCCGACCAAGAGCTCCAGAGGCGAAGGCGGAGGAACCTGTGCGGCAATCGATCGAGCGCCAGGGTCGAGCAGCCAGCGTCGCGGCGCATCGGGCAGCGCGATCCAGGCCATGAATGCCAGTGTCGGACGCACGTCGGGCACGCGCGTGCGCCCGCACTGCTCCGAGGCGGCGATCGCCACGCGGCGCCAGTGTGCCTCGCGCCGCGCGGCGCGCTCGCCCGACAGGCGCACGACGCTGCGTTCGCAGATCACCGGCTGGACCCAGCCCACGCCGAGCTCGGTGGCCTTCTGGATGATCCAGTCCATCTTGTCGGCCTCGGGCAGGCCCTGGACCAGGCCCACCGAGAGCACGCCCTCGCGATCGACGTCGCGCCAGGCACCGAGCTTCACGTCGACGCGGTCGCGGTCGATGCGCTGGATGGTTGCGTCGTACTCGCCGCCCGACCCGTCGAAGAACGTGAGCGCATCGCCCGCCTTCAGGCGCAGCGCCTTGGCGACGTGCTGGGCTGCCTCCGGGGCGAGCCTGAACTGCGCGCCGGGCCCAAGCGTGAACTCGCAGTGGATGCGAGGAACCCCCATCAATAGCTCATGCAGGCCGCATTGAGCAGGCCCACGCCCAGCGACAGGCAGCCGAGGAAGAAGCCCTGGGCCCCCTTGTTGGCGGGAATGTCCTGCGTGATCGAGGGAATGAGGATCTTCGCCACGATGAACGCGGCGATCTGCACGACCATCGCGATCAGGCCCCAGATCGCCATGTCCGCGAGGCTCACGCTGTGCTGGACGGCGGCGGCGAGCGGAATGATGAAGCCCAGGAGCGATCCCGACAGGCTGAAGGACGCGGCCATGTTGCCCTCCCGGATGAGGGCGATCTCGCGGTAGGGCGTGACGCGGATATAGACCGCCACGAAGACCGCCAGCAGCACCATCGCCACCGCGAGGTAGGCCAGGAAGTCGTCGAATCCGGCGAACGAGTCGAACACTTGTCTCATGGGGTGCCTTTCCTTTTCTCAGACGAAATAGTGCGGGACGAAGCGGCTGGTATTGCGGGTGATGGGCGACGCGTCCTCGCGAATGCCGATGCCCGCGGGCTCCTCGCCCACGATCCACGAGCCGATCACGGTGTGGTTGTCGCCGAAGCGCGCGAGCGGGTGGTACGCCTGCCAGATGAAGCCTTCCTCGCCGTATTCCCCCGGCACCTCGAGCACCTCGCCGCCGGCGTTGATCGAGACGTTGGCGCCTTCGCGCGAGTAGAGCGGCTTCTTCACGTAGTCCGACTTGAAGCGCCCCGGCTCGAAGCTCGCGGCGAGGAGGTTGGGATGGTCGGGGAACATCTCCCAGAGCACCGGCAGGATCGCCTTGTTGGAAAGCAGCATCTTCCAGGGCGGCTCGATCACCTTCATCGTGCCCTTGAGCAGGTGCTGGCCGAACGACTCGCGCACCATCCATTCCCACGGATAGAGCTTGAAGAGCGCATTGATGGGCTTGGCCTCGACGTCGACGAAGCGCGCCTCGTCCCAGCCGACGTCGGCAATGTCGATCGGGCGGGCATCGAGGCCCGCCTGCATCGCCGTATCGCGAAGGTAATCGAGGTTGCCCTGGTCCTCCGCGCTCTCGGCATCGCCGCTGAAATAGACGCGTCCGTCCGCGGGCAGCCCGCCGCGCATGTCCTTCCAGCGCTCGATCAGCTTCTCGTGGATGGAGTTGAACTGGTCGTGCTGGGGGAAGACATCCTGCAGCCAGTACCACTGGACCACGGCTGCCTCGAGGAGCGCCGTTGGCGTGTCGGCGTTGTACTCGAGCATCCTCGGCTCGCCGTTGCCGTCCCAGGAGAGGTCGAAACGCCCGTAGAGCGACTTGTCGTCGTCTTCCCACGAGCGTTCGATCAGCGGATAGAAGGCTTCGGGGATCTGGAAGCGTCCGTAGTCACGCCGGGAAATCACGCGTTCCACCGCCTCGATGCAGCGCGTCTGCAGCTCGCCCGTGGCAAGCTCGAGCCGGTCGATCTCGGCGGCGGTGAAGCGGTAGCACGCGCGCTCGTCCCAGTAGACCCCGTCGATGGAGTGGAAATGGAAGCCGAGCTCCTCGACCTTGCGCGGCCAGTCGATGCGCGGGACGCGCTCCTCGCGGATCACGCGGCCGCCCTCTCAGCTCGCCGAGGAGCGGCCCGAGGAGCCGAAGCCTCCCCGGCTGATGCTCGAGCTGCGGCTCGCTCCCGACGTGGAGCTGCCGATCGAGCGCCCGGTGGAGGAGCGGCTGGTCCAGCTCGAGCCGCTGCCGGCGGAGCGGTGCCCGTACATCGGGCCGTAGAAGAATCCGGAGCTGCGGTGGCGCGGCTCGGTCGCCGGCGTGCAGTCCTCGGGTTTCGCGGCCCAATCGGCGAGACAGTCCTCGCGCGAGGCATAAACGTCGCGGCGGGCGTCATCCTCGCCGCCGCACCCGGACAGCGCCGATAGGCCGATCAGCACCAGCGTCACGCGCCCTGAAGACTTGCGCAGCTTCTTGAGCATCTCTCCCCTCCCCGACTACTCCACCAATGCCTTTATGTAATTGGGTAGCGCAAACAACGCGCGATGCACGTCGCCGTTGTAGTAGCGCAGGTCCCGCAAATTCCGCGCGGCGATCGCGCGCTCGACCTCTGCAGGCTCGAGCCCGCGCGGATCGAGCGTATCAGAAGCCGATGCGAAGCCCCAGATCGAGCCATAGAGCGGAATGTAGGCGAAATAAGGCGCGACGATGCGAAACACCTGGCGCAGGCTTGCAAGCGTCTCGCGGCAGCGTTCCGGATGGAAAAAGGGCGAACCCATGTGCAGCGTGAGCGCCGCGCCCGGCGCCATGGCGCGCTTGGCAAGGGCGAACGTCGCCGGCGAGTAGAGCTCGACCGACGGTCCCACCGGATCGGTGAGGTCCATCGCGACCAGGTCGTAGCGCGCCGCGGTCGCGCGCAGGTACGCCAGGCCGTCGCCCACGGTGAGGCTGAGCCTCGGGTTGCCGAACACATTGCCGTGGACGCGCGCAAATTGCGCCTTGCTCACCGCCACGACGTCGGGATCGAGCTCGGCCAGGTGGACTATTTCCAGCGACGGGTGCTTCAGCAGCTCTTCGGAGGAACCGCCGTCGCCGCCGCCGATCACCAGCGCGCGGCGCGGATTCGGGTGCGCAACCGCCGCGGGATGGACCAGGTTCTCGTGATAGAAGAACTCGTCGCGCTCCGAGGTCATGCTGAAACCGTCGAGGCGGAAGATGCGGCCGAGCTCGGCCGTCTCGTAGACCTCGAGCAGCTGGAACGGCGTCTGGCGACGCTCGACCAAATCGCCCTCGAAATAGACGCCCGCCGCGTCGGTCAGGCGCTCGAAGATTTTCTCGGGCATGGGAATTGGGCCCCGGGCCCGCGCTCGGCGAGCGCGGCCCGGGGTGACACGTCAGGCGACGCGTTTCTTGAGCGGCAAGTCTCTGCCGCGCTGGATGCGCTCCACGATGACGTCGCCCGGCTTGAGGGCCTTCACCAGCGTCTTGTAGACCGCCTCGGCCTTGCCGGTGTTGTCGCACGTGAAGTTGCAGACGTACACGTCGAGCGTCGCACCATCGCGCTCCGGCCAGGTATGGATGGCCAGGTGCGACTCGGCCAGGACGACCGCGCCCGTCGAGCCACCCTGCTGGGTGCCATCGGCGCCATCGAACTGGATGAAATGGTCCCCGAGGACCGTAAGTCCCGCGCCGGTACAGGCGTTAACACAAAGCTCACGCAGGTTTGCCGACGACAAAAGCAGGTCGCTCTTCTGGCAATTGTAGAGATCGGCAATGATGTGCAGGCCCTTCATCGTGGTACCCCTTCCCAGAAAAATTCCGCAGGCGGGGACTGCACACGCGACCTCGGGCGCTCCGCGTTAGCGGAACGCCCTCATACCCAGGGCGGCGGGTGCTGTCCTTCTTGCAGAGGTTTAACCAAGCGAAAAGTATCGCGGTGAAAAAGTGCGCAAGTATAATCGTATATTGCTGCTGCTGACAGCATTTTCAAGCGTTTTTCCCGAATATCCCGGTGACCGATCTTTCGTCTGAAACATCCCATGCCTGAACTTCTCCAAGATTCTCCCGACGCCGCGCAATCGAGCGCCGATGCGCAAGCTTCCTCCGCCGACGTCGTCAACGCAATACGCGCATTGGCCATGGACGCGGTGCAGAAGGCCAATTCCGGCCATCCCGGCATGCCGATGGGGATGGCGGAGATCGCCGAGGTCCTCTGGCGCCGATTCCTGCGCCACAACCCCTCCAATCCCGCCTGGCCCGACCGCGACCGCTTCGTGCTCTCCAACGGCCATGGCTCGATGCTGCAGTACGCATTGCTGCACCTGAGCGGCTACGACCTGCCGATCGAGGAGATCCGCAAGTTCCGCCAGCTGCACTCGAAGACACCGGGCCATCCCGAAGTCGGCTACACGCCCGGTGTCGAAACCACCACCGGGCCCCTCGGACAGGGCCTCGCCAACGCCGTGGGCTTCGCGATCGCGGAAAAGCTCCTCGCCGCGCAATTCAACCGCCCCGGCCATGCGGTCGTGGACCATGCCACTTACGTATTGGTGGGCGACGGCTGCCTGATGGAAGGCATTTCCCACGAGGCGTGCTCGCTCGCGGGCGTACTCGGCCTCGGCAAGCTCATCGCGCTCTACGACGACAACGGCATCTCGATTGACGGCAAAGTCGAGGCCTGGTTCCGCGACAACACTCCCATGCGCTTCGCGGCCTATGGCTGGCACGTGATCCCGGGCGTCGACGGTCACGATTCGCGCGCCATCGCCGCCGCGATCGAGGAGGCGCGCGCGGAGACGCGCCGCCCGTCGCTCATCTGCTGCAAGACGGTCATCGGCAAGGGCTCGCCCAACAAGGCGGGCACCGACGCGGTCCACGGCGCGGCGCTCGGCGACAAGGAAGTCGCGGCGACGCGCGAGTCGATCGGCTGGAAACATGCGCCGTTCGTGATCCCCGAGGGCACCTATCGCCAGTGGGATGCGCGCCCGCGGGGCCGCGCAGCGGAGGCCGACTGGAACGCGCGCTTCGCGGCCTACGAGCGCGCGCACCCGCAGCTGGCGAGCGAATTCCGCCGCCGCATCGCGGGCGAGCTGCCCGCGGACTGGCAAGCCATCGTGGCGGCCCTGGTCGCGAAGTCCGCCGAGCGCGCCGAGTCGGTGGCGAGTCGCAAGGCATCCCAGCTCGCCATCGAGGCGCTCGCCGCCCATCTTCCAGAGCTCCTCGGCGGTTCCGCCGACTTGACCGGCTCCAACCTAACGACCTGGTCGGGCTCGCGCACGGTCAGCGCCGCTGCGGAAGGCAACTACATCTACTACGGCGTGCGCGAGTTCGCGATGGCCGCCATCGGCAACGGCCTCGCGCTCCACGGCGGGTTCATCCCCTACTCCGGCACGTTCCTGACCTTCTCGGACTATTCGCGCAACGCGTTGCGCATGGCCGCGCTGATGCGCGCGCGCAACATCTTCGTCTTCACCCACGACTCCATCGGGCTGGGCGAGGACGGGCCCACGCACCAATCGGTCGAGCACGTGGCGAGCCTGCGCCTCATCCCCCACATGGACGTCTGGCGCCCCTGCGACACGGTGGAAACGGCGCTCGCCTGGGTCGCGGCGATCGAGCGCAAGGATGGCCCCAGCGCGCTCGCGTTGTCGCGCCAGAACCTGCCGTTCGCGGCGCGCACGCCCGAGGCGATCGCGGCAATCCGCCGCGGCGGCTATGTGCTCGCCGACTCTCCCGGCGCCCGGGCGGTGCTCATCGCCACCGGATCGGAGGTCTCCATCGCCCTCGAGGCCCGCAAGCAACTCGCGGACTCCGGCATGCCGGTTCGCGTCGTGTCGATGCCGTGCACCAGCGTCTTCGATCGCCAGGATGTGGCGTGGCGGGAAGCGGTATTGCCGCGAGGAATCCCCCGGGTCGCGATCGAGGCCGGCGTTTCCGACTTCTGGCGCAAGTACGTCGGCCTCGAGGGAGAAGTCGTGGGCATCGACCGCTTCGGCGAATCGGCGCCCGCGGCAGACGTGTACAAATTCCTCGGCGTCGACTGCGAGCATCTCGTCGCAGCCGTCAAACGGGTTGCCTGAGCTCGCCTCCGATCTCGTCCTTCGCCTGGCCGCGCCCGCCGACGCGGACGGCATCTCCCACGTCCATCGGGCCAGCTGGCGCACCACCTACGCGGGGATCCTTCCGCTCGACGTGATCGCCGCCCAGGCGGGGCGCAAGACCGCCGCCGAATGGATGCGGCGGCTCGCCAGCGGGACGGCAAGCGAGTGCACCTGGATCGCCGAGCGCGGCGGTGCGATCGTGGGCTTCGCCTCGTGCGGTGCGGCGCGCCACCGGCTCGAGGGCCTGGAAGCCGAGATCTACGCCCTCTACGTGCTCCAGGACTACCAGCGGTGCGGCGTGGGGCGCGAGCTGGTGCGCGCCTGCGCGCGCCATTTCGTTCGCCAGGGCCAGTTCGGCTTCTACCTCTGGGTGCTCAAGGCGAACCGCGCGCGCATGTTCTACGAGGCGCTCGGCGGCCAGGAGGTTGGCGAAAAGACCGAGCGGCTGGGCCAGCATTCCTTCGCCGAGGTCGCCTACGCGTGGCACGACCTCACGGGCCTCGTGTCGGTCGGCTAAAATAGGCGTCTTCCCGCGCACTTTCCCCTCCGGAGCCCTCGCCAAATGACCGTCCGCGTCGCCATCAACGGCTACGGCCGCATCGGCCGCAACATCCTTCGCTCGCACTACGAGAGCGGCAAGTCGCACGACCTGCAGATCGTCGGCATCAACGACCTCGGCCCCGCAGAGACCAACGCCCACCTCACGCGCTACGACACCACCCACGGCAAGTTCCCGGGCAAGGTCGAGGTCGACGGCGACCACATGGTGGTGAACGGCGACCGCATCCGGGTCGTCGCCCAGCGCGACCCGGCGCAATTGCCGTGGGGCGAGCTCAAGGTAGACGTGGTGCTCGAGTGCACCGGCTTCTTCACCACCAAGGAAAAGGCTTCGGCGCACCTCAAGGGCGGGGCGAAGAAGGTGATCATCTCGGCGCCCGGCGGCAAGGACGTCGATGCCACCGTCGTCTACGGGGTCAACCACAAGATCCTGAAAGCCGCGCATACGGTGATCTCCAACGCCTCGTGCACGACCAACTGCCTGGCACCCCTGGTCAAGCCCCTACACGACGCCATCGGCGTGACCACGGGCCTGATGACCACGATCCACGCGTACACCAACGACCAGGTGCTCAACGACGTATTCCACGAGGACTTGCGGCGCGCGCGCTCGGCCACCCAGTCGATGATCCCCGCCAAGACCGGCGCTGCCGCCGCCGTGGGCCTCGTCTTGCCGGAGCTCAACGGCAAGCTCGACGGCTTCGCGATCCGCGTGCCGACGATCAACGTATCGATCGTCGATCTCTCCTTCATTGCGGCGCGCGACACCACCGTCGACGAGGTGAACGCGATCATGAAGAAGGCGTCGGAATCGGCAGACCTCAAGGGCATCCTCGGCTACAACACCGCGCCCCTGGTGTCGGTGGATTTCAACCACGACCCGCGCTCCTCGGTCTTCGACGCGACGCTCACCAAGGTGTCGGGGCGGCTGGTGAAGGTGACCAGCTGGTACGACAACGAGTGGGGCTTCTCCAACCGCATGCTCGACGTGACCATGGCCCTGATGGCCGCGAAGTAGTGCGAAACCCGTTCTCAGTCCATCCGCGCGACGTCGGCGAGAGCTACCTGGAGCACGGCGCCTTTGCCTGCTGCTACGGGGCGAAGATGATCGCGGGGGGAATCGCCGCGTTCATCCACGGCATTTTTCCCTTCCTGTTCCAGTCCACCGGCAGCCGCATCACGCGCGAGCTGAACGCGTTGCTCGAACACTCGGCCGCGCGGGCGAAGGCGCGCCGGGACGCGCTTTGAAGCCGATCCTGCGGATGGCCGACGCGGAGCTCGCGGGCAAGCGGGTCTTCATCCGGGCCGACATGAACGTGCCGCTCGACGAACGCGGGCGGATCACCGAGGACACGCGCATCCGCGCTTGCCTCGAGGGCATCCGCATGGGCCTCGAGCGCGGCGGCGCGGTGATGGTCACCTCGCACCTGGGGCGGCCGAAGGAAGGTGAGTTCTCGCAGGCCGACTCGCTCGCCCCGGTGGCCGAGCGCCTGTCCGAGCTCCTCGGGCGCCCCGTGCCGCTCGCGCGCGATTGGGTCGGCGGCGTGGACGTCCAGCCGGGCGACGTGGTGCTCCTCGAGAACTGCCGCTTCAACAAGGGCGAGAAGAAGGACGACGAAGGCCTCGCGCGCCAGTACGCGGCGCTCTGCGACGTCTACGTGAACGACGCCTTCGGCACCGCGCACCGCGCCGAGGCTTCCACCCACGGTGTCGCCCGTTTCGCCAAGGTCGCCTGCGCCGGGCCGCTGCTGGCCGCGGAGCTCAAGGCCCTCGGCCTCGCGCTCGCGAATCCGAAGCGCCCGCTGGTGGCGATCGTCGCGGGCTCCAAGGTCTCCACCAAGCTCACCATCCTCAAGACCCTGTCGGAGAAGGTCGACCAACTGATCGTGGGTGGCGGGATTGCCAACACCTTCATGCTCGCCGCGGGCCTGCCCATCGGCAGGTCGCTATGCGAGGCCGATCTCGCACCGGAGGCCAAGGAGATCATGGTGATGATGCAGGCGCGCGGCGCCGCGGTGCCGGTCCCCACCGACGTGGTATGCGGCCGGGCCTTCTCTGCGGACACGCCAGCGACCGTGAAGGCCGTGCGCGACGTGGAGGACGACGACCTGGTGATGGACATCGGTCCGCGGACGTCCGAGGCCTACGCGTTGATCCTGCGCGAGGCCGGAACCATCGTCTGGAATGGCCCCGTGGGCGTCTTCGAGTTCGACGCATTCCAGAATGGGACGCGCGCGGTCGCCGAGGCCGTGGCGCAATCGAAGGCATTCTCCATTGCCGGCGGAGGGGACACGCTCGCCGCGATCTCCAAGTACGGCGTCACCGACCAGATCGGATACATCTCTACCGGTGGCGGCGCCTTCCTCGAGTTCCTCGAGGGCAAGGTGCTGCCTGCGGTCGAGATCCTCGAACAACGCGCCGCGGGCGCCCCTGCAAAGACCTGACATGGAACGCAGCACCAAGATCGTCGCGACGCTCGGCCCCGCCTCGAGCGACGCCGCCACCCTCGAGCGGATGTTCCTCGCCGGCGTGGACGTCGTGCGGCTCAACTTCTCCCACGGGACCGCGGAAGACCACGTGAAGCGCGCCGAGCTCGTGCGCGAGACCTGCCGCAAGGTCAATCGCGCCGTCGGCATCATGGCTGACCTGCAGGGGCCCAAGATTCGCGTGGGCAAGTTCAAGGACGGCAAGGTGCAGCTCAAGCCGGGCGACCCCTTCATCCTCGACGCCGCGTGCGAGCTCGGCAACCAGGAGCGCGCCGGCCTCGACTACAAGGAGCTGCCGCGCGACGTGCGCGCGGGCGACATGCTGCTGCTCGACGACGGGCGCCTGGTGCTCGAGGTGAAGAACGTGCGCGGGTCCGAGATCCACACCGTCACGCGCCACGGCGGGTGGCTGTCGAACAACAAGGGCATCAACCGCCAGGGTGGCGGCTTGACCGCGCCCGCGCTCACGCCCAAGGACATCGACGACATCCGCACCGCCGCGCAAATAAAGGTCGATTACCTGGCGGTGTCCTTTCCGAAGAGCGGCGCGGACATGTACATGGCGCGCGAGCTGCTGCGCGCCGCGGGCGGGCATGCGATGCTGATCGCGAAGATCGAGCGCGCCGAGGCGATTCCCGCGCTCGCCGACATCATGCAGGCCTCCGACGGCATCATGGTGGCGCGCGGCGACCTCGCCGTGGAAGTGGGCGATGCGACCGTGCCGGCGCTGCAGAAACGCATGATTCGCCAGGCGCGCGAGATGAACAAGCTCACCATCACCGCCACCCAGATGATGGAGTCGATGATCTCGAGCCCCGTGCCCACGCGCGCCGAAGTGTCCGACGTGGCCAACGCGGTGCTCGACGGCACCGACGCGGTGATGCTCTCGGCGGAGTCGGCCTCGGGGCAATACCCGGTCGAGACGATCGCCGCGATGAACCGCATCTGCCTGGAAGCCGAGAAGTCGCAGGCCGTGACGCTGGAGACCGAGCTCCTGAACCGGGTCTTCACGCGCGTCGACCAGTCGATCGCCATGGGCGCGCTCTTCACGGCCTACCATTTGAAGGTGAAGGCGATCGCGTCCCTCACCGAGTCGGGCTCGACGGCTTTGTGGATGTCGCGCCTGAACTGCGGCGTTCCGATCTACGCGCTCACGGCGCAGACCGAGACGCGCTATCGCTGCACGCTCTTCCGGGACGTCTATCCGCTGATGGTCAAGTACGTCGGCCACGACCGCGAGGAGCTGCTCGCCGAGGCCGAGGCGGTGCTGGTGCGCAGCGGCGCGGTCAAGTCCGGCGACATCATCGTGCTCACCATCGGCGAGCCGATCGGCAAGGCCGGCGGCACCAACACCATGAAGATCGTGAAGGTCGGCGAGCAGCGCGCCTAGAACCTTTGCTCCCTGCACGGTGGCCATGGATCGCGGCGGGCGCGGCGCTCTTCTCGATCGCAGCATGGTGGGGGCTGGGGCCTCCAAAGGCGCCCGCCGTCGCCAACCTCGAGGGCCGGCTCGCCGCGGCCCGTCCGCTCACCTCCGACCCGGGGCTTGAGCTCGCCCCGCGCTTTTCTCCCGACGGGCGGCGCGTGGCGTTCGCCCTCGCCGAGGGCAACGAGTCGCGCATCGTGGTGCAGTCGCTCGACGGAACCTCGCGCCAGTTCGTGGGCGGTCTGGAAGGACTCATCCGCCTTTCGCCGGTGTTCTTTCCCGATGGCCGGCGCCTTGCGTACTGGAAGGCAGGCAAGGAAGACTGCGCCATCGTCGAGCACGACCTGGAGTCCGGCTTCGAGCGCAGGTTGGTGGACTGCACCCATTCGCCGCGCTCGCGTTTCGACCTGTCCGGCGATGGCCGCTGGCTGGTGTTCTCGGGTAACGCACGGCCGCAGTCCCCCGCCGGCTTGTGGGTGGTGGAGTTGGACCGCGGCGCTGCGGTCGCGCTCACGGCCCCCGAGCCCGGCATGGGCGACGACCTTTATCCGCGCTTCAGCCCCGACGCGCGGCGCATTGCCTTCTTCCGCGGTGGCGAATCGCGCCGGCAGCCCTGGATCGTGGCCCGCGACGCGGGCTCCGGCGCCCGCGCCGTGGCAAAAATCGGTGGACCTGGATACGGGCTCGCCTGGCTCGGGCGCGAGGGCCCGCTGCTCGCGGCGGCCGACTGGTTCGGCTTGCGCGCGCTCAACGTGGTGGACGTCGCGAGCGGCGAGGCGCGGCTTGCGGGGGCGCGCGGCGCGCGCTTCCCCGACGTGGGCCCGCAGGGCGAGATCGTCTACGAAATCGTGCGCGAGGAGGGTCTCGCGATCGACCTCATGTTGGCGCGGTAAAATCCCCTTTTGGCCTTCGTCCACCCCGCGGCGCGCCACGCCGGGCGCCCGACCCCCGAGGAAAACCATGGATACCCAGCTGATGACCGAAACCGCCCGCGCCATGGTGGCGGCAGGCAAGGGCCTGCTCGCCGCCGACGAGAGCGCGGGCACGTGCAAGAAGCGCTTCGACTCCGTCAACGTCGAGTGCAACGAGGAGAACCGCCGCGGCTACCGCGAGATGCTCTTCGCCACGCCGAAGATCGCCGAACACGTGAGCGGCGTGATCCTGTTCGACGAGACGCTTCGCCAGAACACCCGCGACGGCGTGAACTTCGCCGAGTCCCTGAAGAAGAACGGCATCATCCCCGGCATCAAGGTCGATGCGGGCGCCGCCGACATGGCGCTTCACCCGGGCGAGAAGGTGACCGAGGGCCTCGACAAGCTGCAGGCGCGCATGGCCGACTACTTCAAGATGGGCGCGCGCTTCGCCAAGTGGCGCGCGGTGATCACCATCGGCCGCGACATCCCGTCCCAGGCCTGCCTCGACGCCAATGCGCATGCGCTCGCGCGCTATTCCGCGATTTGCCAGGAAGCCTCGATCGTGCCGATCGTCGAGCCCGAGGTGCTGCTCGACGGCGACCACACCGCCGAGAGGAGCGAGCGGGTTCACCTCGATACGCTCGAGACCCTGTTCCACGAGCTCGCCCGCCAGAATGTCTCGCTCGAGCACGTGATCCTCAAGGCGAGCATGTGCGTATCGGGGAAAGACAACGCGAGGCAGGCCGACGTGGCCGAAGTCGCCGAGCGCACGCTTCGCGTCCTCAAGCGCACCGTGCCCGCGGCCCTTCCGGGCGTGGTGTTCCTCTCGGGCGGGCAGAGCGACGTGAATGCGACCGCGCACCTCGATGCGATGAATCGCCTGGGTGCGCCGTGGCCGCTCACGTTCAGCTATAGCCGCGCCCTGCAAGCGGTCGCGCTCAAGGCGTGGCGCGGCCAGGCAGCCAATATCCCCGCCGCGCAGGCCGCGTTCCACCACCGGGCGCGGATGAACAGCCTCGCCGCGAAAGGCCAGTGGAAAGCGGATCTCGAGAAGCAGTCAGTCGCGGCGTGATACCGGTCTTCGAGACCTCGATCGCGAGCCTGCCGCTCCTCGGGCGCGGCAAGGTTCGCGACATCTACGCGGTCGGCGACGACAAGCTGCTGATCGTCACTACCGACCGGTTGTCGGCCTATGACGTGATCCTCCCCACGCCGGTGCCGGAGAAGGGCCGCGTACTCACCGAGCTCGCCAACTTCTGGTTCGAGAAGCTCGCCGCGATCATCCCCAACCATCTGACGGGGATCGATCCCGAGACGGTGGTGGCGCCGGAGGAACGCGCGCAGGTTCGCGGGCGATCGATCGTCGCGCGCAAGCTCACGCCGCTGCCGGTCGAGGCGGTGGTGCGCGGCTACCTTGAAGGCTCGGGCTGGAAGGAGTACAGCGAGTCCGGCACCGTGTGCGGCATCGCCCTGCCCCCGGGATTGAAGCGCGCCTCGAAGCTGCCGCATCCGATCTTCACGCCCGCCACCAAGGCCGAAGCCGGACATCACGACGAGAACATCACGTTCGAGCAGATGGCGGCGATGATCGGGCGCAACCGCGCCGAGCGCGTGCGCGAGGCCGCGATCGCCCTCTACCAGCGCGCGGCCGCTTTCGCCCTCCAGCGCGGCATCATCATCGCCGACACCAAGTTCGAGTTCGGCGTGGACAGCGCCGGCACGCTCCACCTGATCGACGAGGCGCTCACGCCCGATTCCTCGCGCTTCTGGCCGCTCGACACGTGGCGCGAAGGCTCGAGCCCCGAAAGCTTCGACAAGCAGTACGTGCGCAACTGGCTCGACGGCATCGGCTTCGAACGCAAGCCGCCTGCGCCCGCGATGCCGCCCGACGTCGCGCGGAAGACGTCCGAGAAATACCAGGAGGCCGCCCGTCGCCTGATGGGCTGACCGGAGGCATCGATGGAATTCTTCGCTTTCACGTGGGTCACGAGCCCCGAGATCTGGGTGAGCCTCCTTACCCTATTGGCTCTCGAGATCGTGCTCGGAATCGACAACCTGCTCTTCATCTCGATCCTCGCGGAGCGGCTGCCCGAGCACCAGCGGGCGAAGGCGCGCAAGGTCGGCCTCGCTCTCGCACTCATCACGCGGCTGATGCTGCTCGCCGTGCTGGCATGGATCGTTTCCCTGACCGCGCCGTTCATCACCGTCGGCAAGTTCGCGCTATCGTGGCGCGACCTGATCCTGATCGGTGGCGGCCTGTTCCTGCTGTTCAAGGCTACGCACGAGATACACAACGAGGTCGAAGGAGACGAGGAAGACAGGGGGCCGGGCAGGACCGCGGCCTCGTTCGGCGCGGTAGTTTCGCAGATTGCGATCGTCGACATTGTCTTCTCGCTGGACTCCGTCATCACGGCCGTGGGCATGGCGGACGAGCTCTGGGTGATGGTGGTCGCGGTGATTGCCGCGATGCTGGTCATGATCGTGGCGTCCACTCCGCTCGCCAGGTTCATCGCCGCGCATCCCACCGTCAAGATGCTGGCCCTGTCGTTCCTGCTGCTCATCGGCGTCCTGCTGATCGCGGAAGGATTGCATTTCCACATCCCGAAAGGCTACGTGTACTTCGCGCTGGCCTTCTCGGTAATGGTGGAGGCGCTCAATACCTGGGTGCAGCGCCGTCGCCGCCGGGCGCGTGCCGCTGCGGCGGGACGCTGACTTGGGTACGAGGGTGGATCCGCGCGCGCTCACGCGCGAGCTGCTCGCATTCAACACCATCAACCCGCCGGGGATGGAGCGTGCCTGCGCCCGCCACCTCGGCGCGATCCTCGAGGGCGCCGGATTCCGGGTGGCCTACCACGAGTTCGCGCAGTCGCGCACCAGCCTCATCGCCACGATCGGCGGCGACGACGCGCGCCCTCCGATCTGCTTTACGGGCCACATCGATACGGTGCCCCTGGGCGCGGCGAAATGGACGCGCGACGCGTTCGCGGGCGAGACCGACGGCGATCGCATCTACGGGCGCGGCGCAACCGATATGAAGAGCGGCGTCGCGGCCTTCGTCGCCGCGGCGGTCGAGCTCGCGCCGCGCATGGCGCGCGGACCCGGCCTCTCGCTGGTGATCACCGCCGGCGAGGAGATCGGGTGCGAGGGGGCGAAGCACCTGGCCGACGAGGGCGTCCTCGGGCGCGCCGGCGCGATCGTCGTCGCGGAGCCCACCGGCAACTATCCGTACGTCGGGCACAAGGGCCTCGCGTGGTTCGAGGTCGAGACCGTCGGCGTCACCGCCCACGGCTCGATGCCCGAGCTGGGCGACAACGCCGTCGTGAAGATGGCCAGGGTCATCAACGACCTGGAGCGCTTTCGCTTCCCGCTCGAAGTGCACGCGGTAATGGGCAAGCCCACGCTCAGCATCGGCACCATCCAGGGCGGGCTCAACACCAACTCGGTTCCCGACGAGGCGCGCATCACCATCGACACCCGCACCGTGCCGGGCATCGACCACGTCCATGTGTGCGAATCTCTCCAGGCGCTGGTGGCGCCGCGCGGGGCGCGCGTGCGCCAGATCGTCGATACACCGTCGCTCTACACCGAGCCCTCGAACGAATGGGTGCAGGACGTGTTCGAGGCGTGCACGCCCTTCCTCGACAAGCGGCCCACGCCCAAGACGATCACGTTCTCGACCGATGGCGCGTACCTCAAGCGCGGCTTCGGCGGTCCGCCCGCGGTGATCCTCGGCCCCGGCGAGCCCACCCTCGCCCACCAGACCGACGAGTGGTGCTCGATCAACCGCGTCGAGCAGTCGGTCGACCTCTTTCGCACGCTCATGCTTCGCTGGAATTCCTAGACGGAGATCGCGACCTTCGCGCCGACGGCAAGGAGGAAGACGGCGAAAATGCGCCGCAGCGTCGGGCCCTTGAGCCGATGGGCGAGGCGTGCGCCGACCGGTGCGAACGCGAGGCTGGTGATCGAGATTCCCAGGAACGCCGGCAGGTAGACGAATCCCGCGCTCCACGGCGGTAACCCCGGCGCATCGAGCCCGGAGATCGCGTAGGCCGCGGCGCCCGCGATGGCGACGGGAAATCCCAGCGCCGCCACGGTACCGATGGCGCGGTGCGTGTTCATGTTGCACCAGGTGAGGAACGGGACCCCGACCGCCGCCGCACCGCCTCCGAACCAACTCGAGCAGAGGCCGATGACGACCGCCATCGCCGAGAGGCCGCTGCGCCCGGGCAGCGCGCGGGTGGCCTTGGACCTCAAGTTGAAGACCAGCTGGAAAACGATGAGCGACATGAAGCCGAGGAAGAAGTATTTGAGGAACGCGGCCTGGAGGAAACGCGCGAGCAACGCGCCTGCGATCACGCCCGCGAGCAGCCCCGGGATCATCGCCTTCACCGTGTCCCAGTCGACGGCGCCATGGCGGTCGTGGGCGCGGAAGCTTCCCCATGCACCCGCGATGATCGCGGCGAGCGAGGTGCCGATCGCGCAGTGCATCACATAGGCGGCGGGAAATCCCTGGGCGGCGAACATCAGCGCGAGCGAGGACACGATGATCGTGCCGCCGCCGATTCCCAGGAGCCCCGCGAAGAATCCAACCGCCGCGCCGATGGCGAGGTAGGCCGCCGCCTCAGGCATCGAGGCTCTTGACGATGAATTTCCACTGGGCCTCGGTCACCGGCGTGATCGAGAGGCGATTGCCGCGCTTCAACGTGATCATTGCGGCGAGCTCGGGATGGGTGCGCATTTCCTCCAGCGGCATGAGGCGCGTCTTGCGGTCGAGCTTCACGTCCACCAGCACCCAGCGCGGCTCCTCGCGCCGCGCTTTCGGATCGTAGTACGGGCTCTTGCGGTCGAACTGGCTCGCGTCGGGGTAAGGCGCGCTCGCAACCTTTGCGAGCCCGGCGATGCCCGGGACCTCGCAGCTCGAGTGGTAGAAGAGCACGCCGTCGCCCACGCGCATCGCATCGCGCATGAAATTACGCGCAACGTAGTTGCGCACTCCGAACCAGGGGGTGGTTTTTTTAGGCGCCCGGGACAGATCCTCGATGGAGAACTCGTCGGGCTCCGACTTCATCAGCCAGAAATTCATGGGGTCAGAGCCCAATGTCGCGAAACAAATCGGCTGGCGGCAAGAGGGCGCGCATGAATTGGGGTCTGACCCCAAGGGATTCGCTGCGGTGTTCGTCCAAGCTGCACCTCGAACCAGGGTTCAAGGCGGTCGCCAACCGAGCACCGCAGGTAAGTCCGCGTGGGACTCGCACAATAGTGCCCTAGGCCAGCGTCCAGGATTACCGCTATCGGTTCAAAGGATGTAAGCCCGGACGAACACCGCAGAAAACCCCACTCCTCGACTAGAAGAGCTTTTCCTGATCGGCCGAAAGCGCCGAATCCAGAGTCTCCCGCATTGCAAGGATTCTACGCCTAATCGCCGTGCTGTCGACCGATGGCGCACCTGCCTTGCCGTTGTTCGACATGTGCTCGTGCGCGATGTTCAATGCGGCCATGATCGCGATGCGTTCGTTGCCGACGACCTTGCCGGTATCGCGCACTTCCTTCAGCTTGCGATTGAGGAAGTCGACCGAGGCGAGCAGCTGCTTCTCCTCGCCTTCGGGACAACCCACGCGGAATTCGCGTCCCAGCAGGCTGATCGTGATCGCGCCCTTGTCGCTCATGACTCGGTTTCCGGGATCTGCTTGAGGAGCGCTTCGATGCGGGTCTTCGCCGCGCCGAGCTTCTCGCCGAGGCGAACGCTCTCGTCGGCCCGCGCGGCGATCTGCTGGCGCAGCTCGCGATTCTCCTCGCGCAACGCATCGAGGCGCTGCACCAGCTGCGCGAGCTTCTCCTCGAGGGCCGAAAGTTCCGCGTCCATGACTTCAACCCTATTGGAAAACATTAGCCACGTCAATGCATAAGCGGCTATTTTGAAAGTTGTTTCGAGCGAGCGGCAGCGCTCTGGCGTATCATTTCACCCGCGAACGGATACACGGGAAGCCGGTGGAATGCCGGCGCTGCCCCCGCAACGGTAAGCGAGCAATGCCTCGCAAGCCCGAAGACCGGTCCGGTCGCATTCATCCACCGCAGCTTGCGGGGACGCTCGCTGCCGTTCGCAAAGGACCGCCATGAAGCACATGCCGATCGCGGGGCTGCTCGGCCTCGCCGCGCTGGGAGCGCAGGCCCAGGTAGTGCCGTTTGCCGTTTCCCGAGCCTTCGATCCCGTCGTCGTGACCGCGTCGCGCGCCCTCGCCGCGGACGTGACCCTGCGCGATGCCACCGTCATCACCCGCGAGGATCTCGACGCGTCCGGCGCGCTCTCGCTGGCCGAGGTGCTGCAGCGCCGGGCGGGCGTCGAGGTGCGCGCCACCGGCGGGCCGGGGCAGCCCCAGGGACTCTTCATTCGCGGAGCCGCCCCCGCCCAGACGCTGGTGCTGATCGACGGGCTGCGCGCGGGATCCGCAACGATCGGCACCACGTCCATCGAAAACATTCCCCTCGAGATGATCGAACGTATCGAGGTCGTGAAGGGGCCGCTGTCGAGCCTCTATGGCTCGGAGGCGATGGGGGGCGTGGTGCAGATCTTCACGCGCGGCAAGGCGGTCCCCCACCTGTTCGTCTCCACGGCGCTCGGCACCGACAACGATCGGCGCGCCGCGGCCGGAATCACCACGGTCGAAGGCGGAACCGCAGTGTCCCTCTCCCTCGGAGCGCGCAAGGTCGATGCGCCAAGCGCGACCACGCAGCGCGCGCCCTTCTGCCACGATCCCGACCGCGACCCGCACGAGAACGCTTTCGCCAGCGTGCGCGCCTCGCAGCGGCTGTGGCAGGGCGAGGTGATCGCGTTCGAAGCGTTCGCGTCGCGCGCTCGAACCCATTTCGACGGATGCTCGGGACCCGGCGATCCCGCCGACCGCAATGACCAGACGATCGCCGGCGCGCGCATCACATCCTCGACAGATTTCACGCGCGAATGGGCGAGCCGCCTCACGCTCGGACAGGGCCGCGACAAGCTCGAAATCCGCGGCGCCTTCCCCGCTCGCTTCGAGACGCGCCAGGACCAGGCCTCGTGGGTGAACCAGTTCGCGATTGCCGGAGGCAGTTTCGTGGCGGGGGCGGAGGCACTGCGCCAGGAGGTGATCTCCGACGTCGAGCGCACGGTGTTCTCGACCACGCGGCGCGATACGCATTCGGTTTTCGCCGGGCTCAACCAGGCCTGGGAGGGCCAGCGCATCGAAGCGAGTGCGCGTCGCGATGATGACGATGCATTCGGCAAGCGCAACACCGGGAGCGTCGGTTACGGCATGGCGTGGCCCGGTGTCGGCCGCATCTCGACCACGGTCGCGCGGGGTTTCCGGGCACCGACCTTCTTCGATCTCTACGGGCCCGCCTCCGACTTCTACCAGCCGAACCCGCAGCTCGCCCCGGAGCGCAATCGCAGCCGCGAAATTTCGCTGCGAGCCGAGCCGGCTGCCCCCATCCGCTGGCGGATCACCGCGTTCGATAACCGCATCGAGGACCTGATCGTGTTCGTCGCGCCCACCGTCATGAACGTGAAGCGCGCCCGCATCCGCGGCGTCGAGCTCGGCGCGGAGGGCCAGGCGTGGGGGTTGCGCTGGCACGCCGCGCTCACCGCGCAGCGTCCGCGCGATGAGGACACGGGGCTGCGGCTGCAGGGCCGCGCGGAGCGCTTCGGCACGCTCGAGGCCGCCCGCACCTTCGGCCCCTGGACGGCGGCCATGACCGTGAGCGCGAGCGGCGACCGTTTCGACTCGGCGGTGGAGAGCCCCGGATCGCGGCTGGGGGCCTACGCCGTCGTCGACGCGCGGCTGCGCTATGCGGTGAACAAGCACATCGCGGTCGAGCTCGCCGCGACCAACCTCGGGGACCACCGCCACGAGACCGCAGTGGGCTACGACGCACCCCGGCGGGGGGTGCTCCTGAGCGTGCGTTTCGAGGCTTTTTAGCGTCGGTCAGGTACGAATGTAGTGCCCGCGCGCCGCGAAACTTGCGCCGAATTTCGCCTCTCGCTTGGCGTCGTGAATCAAGAGGTCAGGCGCCTCGGCGAGGTAATCCCGGATCGCTTCCATTGGCCCCGGACCGTGCTCCGGACGCACTGGGTGGCCATTCACGATCGTGTCCTCGACGACGAGGTAGTCACCCTTGCGCAGCCGCGGAACCCACGCACGAAGCTCGCGCACAACATGGGCTTGCGAATGGTCGGAATCCAGGATCAGGAAGGCCGGGCCGCGGTCCGGCGGCAGCAGGCTCAGTGCATGGTCGACCGTGGCGACGGCGGCGCTATCGCCGAGCAGAAAGTGGATTCTCTCGTGGCTTGGAATTTGCCGCGAGGACGATTCGATGTCGATCGAGACGACTGGCCCGCGGCCCCCTCGAGCTGCGAGCGTCTCCGCGAAGAACAGCGCCGATCCACCGTGGCGGGTACCAGTCTCCAATACGTGCTCGATGCGCCGTTCGAAGATGATCTCCTGGTAATTCCAGACATCGCTCGGCAGCTTGAGCGTGCGGATTCCGTGCCAACTCATGGTCTTCCACGCGTTCGTCTCGTGAAACCATCGCACATACGCCTCGCCTTCGGGCGTCATGTTAATGTCGTCGAACGCCCGCGTGCTCATCGCTTCGTCCCGACGACACGCATGTCGCGTGGCTCGCGAAGCTTGAACTGCGCCGGCTCCTGGCGGATCTGTGCAAGGCCGACCTCTGCAAGCAGCGAGCGCAACGACTCGGGGGTATATCCCCAGCGGTGGATCATGAGCGGGTCCTTCCATTTGGGATCGCCGTAGAACACCCACATCGTTCGCTGGCCGTGCTGGTCGTCGCGCGAGAATTGCTCCGGATCCTGCAGGAACGTCTCGCACGCACTCTTTATGTTGGGACACTCGACCACCATCCTGCCGCCGGGCTTGAGCACGCGAATCCATTCGCGCAGCACGTCACGGATTTCCCAGCGCCAGAAGTGCTCGACCACGTGCACCGAGAGGATCTCGTCGACGGAGGAGTCGGCGAACGGCGCCAAATCATGGAGATCGCAGATGACATCGGGTTTCTTCCCGGCGCGGACCTCGACGACGTCGACGTTCACATACCCGGGCAGGATCTTGTCGCCGCAGCCCAGGTTGAGTCGCAACGGACCTGCGGTGTTATCGCCCAGCGCGGCCGCCCATTGCCGCCCGCAGAAGTAGGGCGAATTGTCGCGCGCGATGCGGCGCTGGGCCGAACGCAGGCTGGCTTCCACCTGCTCGCGCGAATCCAGCGCTTCGACCATGCTGCGTTCCAGGCCCTTGCCGATCGGCATCAAGTCGGCGAACGGGAGATACGAAGGAATCGCATCGGCGACCACCAGGCGTCCGGCCCAGAGGGTCTCGAGCAGCCGGTTGGGACTCTTGACGGCGTTCTGTTCCGTGTCGATCGCCGGAATCCACCCCGCGTCGGCATCCTCCAGGGCCTTCCAGGTTGCATCGAGGGACCATGGAACGATCTCCGCACGCACCCGGCCTAGGTCTTTGCCGGAGAGCATCTCAACCAGGGCCGACGCCTCCGGGGAGAGTGTGGTGACCACCGTCAGGCGAACGGCCAGATGACACGCGAGGGCACGCAGCTCGCCCGCGCGGGCAGCAAGGCCACCCAGATTCGTGGGGTGACCAAACCAGACGAGCTTCAGCGCAGGCAGCTGCGGCGAGAATTTCGGCATCCGGCGCGGGCCCTCCACCGGATCGGTTATCACCACAGCATCGCGGCCGGTATGGCGGTGTACGGACCGAGCCATTGCGTCCGTGCTGGAGATAATCGTGTCGGCCAGCCTTGCGAGGCGGTGAAAGTGCGGACCGAATTGGGGATGCAAGAAATGGTCGTCGCAGAAGTCGACGACCACCTTCACGCCGCGCGAGCGCATCGTCTGCGCTAGCTCTTCGTTGGCATCATGGAAGCTCTTGGAGATCACCAGCGTCTCACACCGCGATTCCTTGACCGCTGCCGGCCAGCCTTGTGGCCCGATCGACGCGATCTCCACCTGGTGCCCCAAGCGGGCGAGCTGCTGCGCGGGAATAAGGGCGCGATAGCGAGCCGAGGCGAGGTCGGATGTCGGTCCGTCGGGTCCCTGCCGCAGCGGCGCGGCAATGACGAACAGGATGCGCATTGGCGCTAGGCGTCCATCGCGCGACGCTTGCCCAGCATGTTGACCATAAGGTATGGGAGGTACTTGCGCTTAAGACCCTTGCCCGCGTCCACCAGGGTCGCCATGCGGTTGTCGGCCCCGGCATCGGCGCCGACATCCACGAATTCCCCCGGCACGGTGGTGGAGTAGTACGCCTTCGACCATTCAAACTCGTCGAAGAGCGACATGACGCCGCGATGCGAAAAGCGGAAGTAGTCGTCCGGATAGGCGTGGTAGCGCCAAACCCAGGGCACCGACATGAAAAGAACGCCTCCTGGACGGATGACGCGCGTAAGGTTCGCTGCGAACAGCCACGGCTTTTCGACATGCTCGAGCACCGAGCAGCAGATGCCCAACGCGAAATGCCGCTCCTTCAACGGTCCGATAGTCTTGGTGAGGTCCGCCACGAGGTCGACTCCTGAACCTTCTGCCATGTCGAGACCGACGTACTCGACGCCCGCGTAGAAGTCGCGAAAGCTGGCGGTCGAACCATATTCCTTGCTTCCCACTTCGAGAACCGGACCGTCGGCCTTCGGCACCCAATGCCTCAGGTAAGCCAGCTGATTTTGATCGCCCATGGAAAGATTTTACCAGCAGCCCCGGCCACGACCGGAGAAGGAACCGCCAGCCGTCGGGCTCATCGTTCGATTATAGTGGCCTGCCATGGTCCCCGACGCGATCAACCTCGCCTCCGTGCGCAACGCGCTGGTCGTGAAATTGCGCCATCACGGCGACGTCCTGCTGACGTCACCCGTGTTCCAAGTACTGCGCAATCGCATGCCGCACGCGGAGATCGACGCACTGGTTTACGGCGATACCCGAGAGATGCTCGAAGGCAATCTGTCGATCGCGCGGATCCACGCGGTCGACCGCGCATGGAAACGCCAATCCCTGGCGATCCAGGCACGCCACGAGAACGCGTTGCTGCGCGCATTGCGCGGGCGCCGCTACCAGCTGCTGGTGCACCTCACCGATCACTGGCGCGGAGCGTGGCTCGCGCAGGCCCTGCGCCCGCGCTGGTCGGTCGCACCCGCGCGTGACAACGCGCTGTGGCGCTGGAGCTTCTCCCACCTCTACAAGCTGCCGCGCGCCACGCCGCGGCACACGGTGGAGCTGAACCTCGACGCGCTGCGGCGCCTCGGCATCTATCCCGAGGAGAGCGAGAAGTCCCTGGTGATGAGCCCCGGCCCCGAGGCGCACGCCCGCGTCGACGCGCTGCTGGCCCAGGCCGGCCTCGGCCCGAAGGGATTCATCCAGGTCCACCCCACCTCGCGCTGGCTCTTCAAGGCGTGGACCGATGCGCGCAACGCGGAGCTTCTGCGGCGCCTGGCGCGCGATGGCCATCGCATCGTGGTGACCGGCGCACCGGACCCGCGCGAGAAGGCGATCGTCGCACGCATCCTCGCCGAGGCCCAGGTGGAAGTGACCGACCTCTCGGGCGTTCTCACCTTGCGAGAGATGGGCGCCCTGTCCGCGCGCGCGCGCCTCTTCTTCGGCGTCGACTCGGCGCCGATGCACATCGCTGCCGCGGCCGGCACGCCGGTGGTTGCGCTCTTCGGCCCGAGCGGCGAAGCCGAATGGGGTCCGTGGCGCGTGCCGCACCGCGTGGTCACAAGCGGCCATCCGTGCCGCCCGTGCGGCAACGATGGCTGCGGGGGCGGCAAGGTAAGCGAGTGCCTCACGCAGCTCCCCGTCGATCGCGTGTACTCCGCGGTGAACGAGCTGCTCGCGCAGCCTTGAGCGCCGCGAAGCCCCGCCTGCCGGGTCACGCCCCCCGCGTCGCGCTGGTTCGTGGCCAGTACGATCCGGCCGGGGGCGCAGAGCGGTTCGTGCAGAATGCCCTGGGGGCGCTGCGTGCCCAGGGCGCCTCGCTCACGATCGTGGCGCGCCGCTGGCCCGACAACGACGGCACGGCCATCTTGATCGATCCTTTTCACGTCGGGAGCCTCTGGCGCGACTGGGGGTTTGCGCGCGCCGTCTGCGCGCAGCTCGCGCGGCGGCGCTTCGACCTGGTGCAATCCCACGAGCGCATCGCCTGCTGCGACGTCTACCGGGCGGGCGACGGCGTGCACGCGCAGTGGCTGGAGGAGCGCGCGCGTGTGCAGGGTCCATTCGCGCGCGTCGCCACGCGCGCGAGCCCCCACCACCGCTACCTCCTCGGGGCCGAGCGCGCGCTGTTTTCGAGCACGCGCCTGAAGGCCGTGATCTGCAACTCCGAGATGGTCCGTGGCGAGATCGCCGCACGCTTCGGCGCCTCACCGGAAAAACTGGTCCTGATTCGCAACGCAGTCGACGCGAGCGCGTTTCATCCGGGGTTGCGCCACGAGATGCGCGCAGCAGTGCGCCAGCAGCTCGGCATCCCGCCGGATGCGCAGGTCGTCCTGCACGTCGGTTCGGGATTCGAGCGCAAGGGCGTGGCGGCGCTCCTGCAAGCAGCCGCGCGCGCGCGCGGCAAGCCGTGGGTCGTCGTCGTCGGGCGCGACAAGCGCCTCGCGCACTATGTGGGCGAGGCGCGCAGCCACGGCATCGGCGAGCGGGTGCGCTTCGTCGGCGCCGTGTCGGATGTGCGGCCCTATTACGCCGCCGCCGACGCCTTCGTGCTCGCCACGCTCTACGATCCCCAACCCAATGCGGCGCTGGAGGCGATGGCCTGCGCGCTGCCGGTGGTGACCACGCCCAAGTGCGGCGTGGCCGAGCTGCTGGTCGAGGGCGAAAGCGGCCACGTGCGCGATGCGCTCGACGTGGACGGACTCGCGGCGGCCATCGACTCCCTCGAGGGCGCAATTGCGCTGCGGATGGGGGCGGCCGCGCGCGACGCGGTGGCCCCCTTCACTCCGGCGGCGATGGCGAGCCGGTACCTGGACCTCTACCGGCGCCTGCTTCAGCCGATAATGCCGGGATGAACGCGAATGCCGGGCCCTCGAGCCGAACCCTCTACGCGCGCCTGCTGAAATACGTCTGGCCCTATCGGGCCGCGCTTGCCGGGGCGGTGGTCGCGATGGTGGTCGGCGGGCTTGCGGACGCGGCGCTGGTCAAGCTCACGGGGCCGCTCATCAACGAGCTCTTCGTGAACCGGAACCAGAGCCTCGCGATCCTGCTGCCGCTCGGGATCATCGCGGTCTTCGTGGTGAGCGGCCTGGCGAGCTTCACCTCCGGATATGCCAACCAGTGGGTGAGCAACAAGGTGATCCTCGACCTGCGCCGCGAGATGTTCGCGCGCGTGCTGCGCCTGCCGCCCGCGTATTTCGACGAGATCGCCTCGGCGCAGCTCGTCGCCCGGTTCACCAACGACGTGAACAACATCGCCGCCGCCTCCACCAGCGTGCTCGCCGTGCTGGTGCGCGACACCGTCACCGTCGTGGCTTTGCTTGCGATCCTGCTCTACGCCAACTGGCAGCTCACCCTCATCGCCTTCCTCGTGATTCCGCCGATCGCGATCGTGGTGCGGCTCTTCAGCCGGCGGCTGCGCCAGATGAGCCGCGAGTCCCAGCGCGCGGTGGGCGGGATCGCCGAGGTGCTCGACGAATCGATCTCGAACCAGCGCGTGGTGCGCGTCTTCGGCGGGCAGGCGTACGAGAGCGCACGCTTCGAAGCAGCAGGCCAGCGGATCCGGCGCTTCAACATGAAGCACGCGGTGGCGGCCGCCGGCACGGTGCCGGTCACGCAGCTGATCGTCGCCTGCGCGATCGCGGCCATCATCTATTTTGCCGCCGGCCAGGCCTTCGGGGGATCGCGCGACGTCGGCAGCTTCATCGAATTCATCGCCGCGACCGGGATGCTGCTGCAGCCGTTGAAGCGTCTCACCGGCGTGAACGAGCACATCCAGAGGGGACTCGCGGCCGCCGAGAGCGTGTTCGGGCTCATCGACGAACCGGCCGAGGAGGACCGGGGCACGGTCACGCTCGGGCGCGCCCGGGGCGCGGTGCGCATCGACGACGTGAGCCTTGCCTACCGCGGCGCCGCGCGCGCGGCGCTCGAGCACGTGAGCCTTGCGGTCGAGCCCGGCGAGACGGTGGCGCTCGTGGGGCCCTCGGGCAGCGGCAAGTCGAGCCTCATCCACCTGCTGCCGCGCTTCTATCGCCCCGATTCCGGCCGCATCACCGTGGATGGGCACGACATCTCGACACTCACGCTCGAGAGCCTGCGCCGCCAGGTCTCGCTCGTCTCGCAGAACGTGGTCCTCTTCAACGACACCGTGGCCGCGAACATCGCCTACGGGCGCGGCGACACCGTGACCGAGGCCGACATGGTGCGCGCCGCCGAGGCCGCCCATGCGATGGAATTCATCCGCACGCTGCCCCAGGGGCTCGCGACCGAGATCGGCGAGAACGGCGCCAAGCTCTCGGGGGGCCAGCGCCAGCGCATCGCGATCGCGCGGGCGATCCTCAAGGACGCGCCCATCCTGCTGCTCGACGAGGCCACTTCGGCGCTCGACACCGAGAGCGAGCGCGCGGTGCAGGCCGCCCTCGAGGAGCTCATGCGGGGACGCACCACCATCGTGATCGCCCATCGCCTGTCGACCGTCGAGCGCGCCGATCGCATCGTGGTGCTCTCCCAGGGGCGCATCGTGGAGTCCGGCAGCCATCGCGAGCTGATCGCGCGCGCCGGCATGTATGCCGGCCTGCACCGGCTGCAGTTCGCCGCGGCATGAGCGCAGTTGCAGGGCGGCTACGCATCCTGCATACCGAAGCCTCGCTGGGTTGGGGTGGGCAGGAGATCCGCGTGCTGACCGAGGCGCGCGGCGTGCGCCGCCTCGGGCACGAGGTGGTCCTGGCGGCCCCGCCCGAGTCGCGCATCTTCGCCGAGGCGCGGCACTTCGGGGTGGAGACCCTCGCCCTGCCCATTGGCGCCAAGCGCCTGCGCGGCCTATGGGCGCTGCGCCGCTTGCTCGCTCACCGCCCCTTCGATGTCGTCAATACCCATAGCTCCACCGATGCCTGGCTCGCGGCGCTCGCGTGCAGCACGCTCGGCCGCGCGCCGCCCACCGTTCGCACGCGCCACATCTCGGCGCCTCTTCCTTCCAATGGCGCGACGCGCTGGCTCTATGCGCGCGCGAGCGCCCGCGTGGTCACCACCGGCGAGCGGCTGCGCCAACAGGTGATGCGCGAAGCCGCCATCGACGGCGCCCGCGTGGTGTCGATCCCGACCGGCATCGACCTCGCGCGCTTCCGGCCCGGCAACCGTGACGCCATGCGATCGGCCCTCGGCCTGGACGCGGCGGCGCCGCTGATCGGCATCGTCGCGACCTTGCGCAGCTGGAAGGGTCATCGCTACCTGCTCGAAGCGCTCGCCGCGATGACGCGCAAGGACCCGGTGGTGGTCATTGTCGGCGACGGGCCGCAGCGCGCCGCACTCGAGACGCTTGCTGCGGCGCCCGGCCTCGCGGGGCGCGTGTTGTTCGCGGGCAACCAGGCCGACGTCGCACCGTGGATGCAGGCCCTCGACATCTTCTGCCTGCCCTCGTACGCCAATGAGGGTGTGCCGCAGTCGCTCATGCAGGCGATGGCGTGCGGGCTTCCCGTCGTGACGACGCCGGTGGGAAGCATCGAGGAGATCGTGAGCGACGGCGATACGGGCGTGCTGGTTCCACCCGAGGATGCGGCGCGCCTGCGCGAGGCGATCGAGCGGCTGCTGCCCGACGCGGGCCTGCGGGCCGCGCTAGGCCGGCGTGCGGCGCAGGTCGCGCGCGAACGCTTTGGCGAAGACCACATGGTGGAGCGCATGGTTGCGGTG